>JBGTMR010000367.1:0-28509 GCA_041743485.1 Pyrinomonadaceae bacterium | reverse complement strand
TGATAAAGGCTGCGCCGGAAACTTCCACGCGCGACGCCCGCACCGGAAGTCGCATTCCCTTGCGGGTCAGCATCAACCAATAAAACTTTCAGCTTTTTCGCGGCGAGTGCCGCCGATAAGTTGACTGCCGTAGTCGTTTTGCCGACGCCACCCTTTTGATTTGCGATTGCGATAATTTTCGCCATCTTCATCCTCTGGAGCGTTTCACATGAAACATCTTGGCGATGCGTCACACAAAACAATCAAGCAGTTTGTTGGTTACGGAGACTATAAAGCAAAGTCGCAAGCGCGCCGGGAGTCATACCGGGAATCTTGCAGGCTGAACCGAAAGTCGTCGGGCGCGAGCCACGCAGACGGATAACCATCTCATGCGATAAACCGCTCAAAGCTGAATAATCATAGCTTTCCGGTATTTTAAGTCCGAATTGATTGTTAAGACGATTCGCCAGCGCATCTTGGGTTTGAATATAACCTTGATACAGAATATCCGCCAAAACATGCTCTATATCTTCGGTGCTTACTTCATCGCGGATAGAGCGCGGCAACAAATCTTTCAACTGGTGAACAGATACTTCAGGACGATGAACGAGTTGAGATAAGGTCACGGACTTCATCGAAGCATCAGGCATAAGCTTTGACAAAGCATGAAAGTCTTCATCATTAGCACGTATTCGAGTAGTGTCGAGCGTCGTCCTCAACAACAAAAGACGTGCGCGGCGCGCGTGATAAGTGTCCCATTGCTCATCGTCAACCAATCCCAGTTCGCGTCCTATCGGAGATAAACGCTCGTCCGCCGTATCAAATCGCAAAGAAAGACGGCGTTCGGAGCGCGAGGTGAACATGCGATAAGGTTCGTCAACCCCGTGTCGGACTAAATCATCAATCAATACGCCGATGTATGAATTTTCACGCGAAAGCATAAACGGGGGTTTGCCTTTCGCGTATAACGCGGCATTGATGCCCGCCACCAAACCCTGACACGCCGCTTCTTCATATCCCGTCGTCCCGTTAATTTGACCTGCCAAAAACAGACCTTTAAGGCGCGAAGAATGTAAATCCTGTGTCATATCGCGCGGGTCAATAAAATCATACTCAATCGCGTAGCCGGGACGCACAATCAGCGTTTCTTCAAAACCGGGAATCAAACGGACGGTTTGTTGTTGTAATTCCGAAGGCAGAGAAGTTGAAAATCCGTTCAAATAGACTTCGTGTGTATTGAAACCTTCCGGCTCAAGAAATAACTGATGCCGTGTTTTGGTTGGAAACTTAACGACTTTATCTTCAATTGAAGGACAATAACGCGGTCCCGTGCTTTGAATCTGCCCGGAGTAAAGCGGGGATTCCGCGATATTTTCTCGTATTTTGTCATGCACCTCCTGATTCGTATAGCCAACGTGACACGCGATTTGCGGTTGCTTAATGGATTTTGTTGAAAACGAAAAAGGCACGGGTTCTTTATCGGCAAACTGAATCTCAAAGGCGTTCCAGTTAATAGTTCGTCCATCCAGTCTTGGCGGCGTACCAGTTTTCAACCGATTCATTGGAAAACCCAGACGCTTTAAGGTTTCAGCAAGTTCAGTCGAAGCCGGTTCGCCCGCGCGCCCGGCAGTGTATGTGCGCCGCCCTGTGTGAACCAGACCGTTCAGGAAAGTTCCGGTCGCAAAAATTGTACTTGAAGCACCGATGCGGCGCGTATCCTGAAGTTCAACGCCGATTAAAACACTGTCTTTGATTATCAAATCCAAAACCGTACCTTGAAGAAGGTGCAAATTTTCCGTGTTTTCAAGCGATAACCGCATTTCTGCGCGATATAACGCGCGGTCTGCTTGCGCGCGCGGAGATTGAACGGCGCGACCTCTCGAACGATTTAACAAACGAAACTGAATACCAGTGCGGTCAATCACTCGTCCCATGACTCCGCCGAGCGCGTCTATCTCACGAACGATATTGCCCTTTGCCACTCCGCCAATCGCCGGATTACAGGACATTTGACCGATTGCATCAAGATTCATTGTGACCAAAGCGGTACGCGCACCCATACGCGCCGACGCGGACGCAGCTTCGCAGCCCGCGTGACCCGCACCGATTACAACCACATCAAAAGTCTCGTCAAAACTCATAAAACTTACTTACCTATGCAGAACTTTGAAAAAATTTCGCCCAGTAATTCTTCGACCGTAGTTACGCCCGTCATTTCATCAAGACACTTTAAGGCGTTTTGCAGGTTTATGACAACTATTTCGTCACCTAAATGTTCAATTAGGGAATCTTGCGCTTGCCGCAGATAGTCTGAACTCCGGCGCATTAAATCGTGTTGGCGAGCATTAGTAAGCAAAATTTCGGACTGCGATAACTTCAAGTCCGCGTCAAACTGGCGAATAATCGTTTGTTTTAGATTATCTATACCGTAATTCGTCAGAGCGGATACCTTGACTACATTGCCGGTTTTCCCGAAGCGCAAACTAATTTCAGAGGGGTTTTCGCACACATCAATTTTGTTAAAGACGATGCAATGCGGAATGTCTGCCGCTTCCCGGAGCAAACTTTCTTCATCCTTTGAAATATTTTTACCGGCTTCTAAGATAATTAACAAAATATCCGTATCAACAAATGCGCGGCGAGTGCGCTCAATCCCTATTTTTTCGACAACATCCAAAGATTCACGAATACCTGCCGTATCAACAAGCGTGACAGGAATACCGGCAAGACTGAAACTTTCAGTAATCAGGTCGCGCGTAGTTCCGGGAACATGTGTCACAATCGCCCGTTCAGAGCCTAATAAACTATTGAATATGCTTGACTTACCTACATTCGGGCGTCCTGCCAAAGTTATCCTAATTCCGTTTTTAAGAAGTTTTCCGGTACGATATGAACTAGCGAAAGCTTCCACACTTAAAATCAGTTTGGATAGCAATTCCTGAACTTTTAGAGATTCTAAAGAGTCCAAATCATCTTCGACAAATTCGATTGAAGACTCAAACAAAACAATCAAATCCAACAACTCTTCCTTAATAGGAAATAAGCTAAAAGATAGTTCGCCGCTGATTTGTCTTGCGGCTTGGCGCATACCCGCGAAAGTTTTGGCATCAATAATGTCGTTTATAGCTTCGGCTTGGCTAAGGTCAAGTTTTCCACTAATAAACGCACGAAATGAAAACTCTCCCGGTTCGGCAGCGCGCGCACCTAGATTGAGTAGTTCATCAATCAAGCAGGCAAGAACGACCGGCGAACCGTGACAACTTAACTCAACCACATCCTCTCCGGTAAAAGATTGAGGAGATTGAAAATATGTTACTACGGCTTGGTCAATCAGAAAATTTTCGCGCGGGTGATGCAAATCTTTCAAACTCGCGCGCAAGTGAACTAAGGACGAGGCTGGTTGAGCAAAAAAAGATTCAGCTAAACGAACGGCATACTCGCCGCTAATGCGTATGACTCCGATACCGCCCCTGCCGGGCGGCGTCGAAACGGCAACAATGGTATCGCTGATTAACGCCATAAAACAAGGAAACTGCGGAATAAACAAAGTGTCTATTCCGCAGCGAAAGAGCAACTCATATTGAGTTTAACTTGTGCAAATTATTACACTTATTGATTTACACGACGACTTCAGCATCAGCGGATTTTTGCAACATTTTGTTGATAAACATCTGTTGGCTGAAAAGCACTATGTTACCGACGAACCAATAAACCAGCAAACCAGCGGGTGCGCTCCACAAAGCATAAAGCATAACAACAGGGATAATCACCATCGTCATTTTACGCTGCAAGGGGTCTGCGGTCGGAGCGGGAGTGACAATCTGCACGACGAGCATCGAACCCGCCATTAAAAACGGCAACAAATGTATCGGGTCACTTGCCGAAAGGTCGGAAATCCATAAAAACCCTGCTTGACGGAAATCAACGGAAATCGTAATGGCACGGTACAAAGCGAAAAAGAACGGCATTTGAATCAGCAGAGGCAAACAACCGCCGAGCGGATTGCCTTCCTTCATCAAACGAAGCTGCTCCTTCTGTAATTCCTTGAGTTGCGAATCGTTCGGTTTCAGGCTTTTTATCTTCTCCTGAATCTCTTTCATGCGCGGGGCGTACTTTTGCGCCTTCTTCATAGACTTTGAAGAACGCCACTTCAGAGGGAAGAACAAAGTATAAATCATCACCGTAAAGGCAATGATTGCAACACCATAGTTTCCAAAAACTCCGTATAAGAAAGTAATAATTGCGAGAATCTGAATAGCTAACGGGCGGGAAATTTGGCTGAACCAGCCATAATCAATCACCGCGTCAAGGTCAACATCACGATTGCTGATTTGCTTCACACGCTCATTGGTCGCCACCAAAAGAGTGTGGTCTTTAGGTCCGACATACAAAAGCATCGAAGAATTTTCGGTTACCGGAACATAGCCGGAAACGACGAATCTTTCCTCTTTGGCGTCGTTGTTCAGTTGATATTTATTTGTTTTATATTCAACGGATTGCGGCAAATCACCCACCGGAACGGCGACCATTGCAAAATATGTGTCGCCGACGCTCGCCCAATCGAGCGCGCCCGATGCTTGCAAGCGTCCCGGAGATTTCTCAGCCGAACTAATGGCAGAGGCAATGTGACGTTGGTCTTCGCCGTTAATGGAAAACGCGGCTTCCGGTGCGACCGAATAAAAAGTGTAATCGCGTATGCCTTGATCGCCGATGTTAGGTCCGATGACGATACGTGCATCAGGGGAACTGTTTCCGCCTGATTTGAAGCTTGTGGAAAGTAGAACGCTATAAGAATCCGGTGAAAACTCTATTGTTTTTGCTACATAGATACCATTATCGGCAGTCATGGCAAATTCGATTTTACGGGATCCCGATTGTTCGTCAATGATTATCGAATCGGAATTTTCGTCAGTACCGGTGACATTGTAATTGGCGTTTCTGAGGAAACCGTTGAGGTTCGGGTCGTTCGTAGTGATTTGGAGAGGCGAATTTTCGAGCGGTTGCCCGTTAATACTTTGCGGAATCAGTTCGAGCGGTTGAAACTCATTGGGGGTACTGGAAATTGATGACAACCGGCGTTCGTTATTCTTGTTTTTCTTGATAATCCAACTGGTGACAATCGCTCCCTTAGAATCGAAAGTCACTTTGTAGAGTGGCGTTTCAACAACTATCTTCCTTTGCGGCACATCGCCCGCATTACTAATAGTGAACGGAGTCTCAGTAATTGGCGGGGTGACGCTTTGTGTTGGCGTCGGTGTTGGAGAGTCAATCTGCTGATTGACGTTCGTGTTTTCAATCGGCGCGTACTGACGGGCGATGAACTGCCACGCAAAAAGAATCGCCGCTGACAACATCAAGGCGAGCAAAAATCGCTTTTGTTCCATTATCGAATAGAGAAGTAACTAAGAAAACAGGCGTTGTTGATTTTATTCGACCGGATCATACCCGCCCGCGTTGAAGGGATGACACGATAAGAGACGCTTCGCGGTCATAAAACATCCACGAATTGCGCCGTACTTGTTTATAGCTTCGTAAGAATACTCGGAGCAGGTTGGCACGAATCGGCAGGAGTCAATAAGAAGCGGAGAGAGAAGAACCTTATAAATTCTCAATAAAAACAGGAATAAGTATTTCATTTCCGGGAAAACACGTTCATCTAATTACTTGCATCAAGAGATTTTGCAAATCAACTAAAACATCACCTGTTTTGCAATTAGCCAGTTTGGATTTAGCATTCAAAACCAAATCCAACTTGAAATTTGATGAAGTAAATGTCGAAACATTCTGCCGAATGGCTTCACGCAATATGCGTTTAGCACGATTTCGGGCAACCGCTTTATTGGAAAACTTCCGTGACACCGTAATGCCGCAACGGTGAAATTCCAAGCCATTCTTGAGATAAAAAGCCGTGAAAAGCTCGCTGTTCAAACGCTCACCGCGCTTATAAACCGCCGAATAGCTTAAAGAATGCCTTAGTTCTCTGACGCTGCCCTGAAAAGCTTTCAAATTTTAGTAATGGCTTGGAGTCAAGCGTTTGCGCCCTTTCGCGCGTCGCCTTTTCAAAACCATTCTTCCTTGTTTAGTTGCCATACGCGCGCGAAACCCGTGCGTTTTTGCCCTGCGCCTGTTATTAGGCTGAAATGTACGTTTAGTCATAATAGCTCCTTGAAATTCTCGTACAAGTTATCTTTCGGATAAGTGAAGTGTCAAGTTTGTAAGACCTGCGAAACCTGCTCTTTTCATCAGATTAAAGACTTTCTTCGCGCCAACTCAAAACGATTTGGTGGAACCTAAAACCAACATTCGACACCTGAAATCACAGCGAAAAAATAGTAAAAAAATCTGTGGATTTTCCTTGCAAAGAATCAACCGATTTGCTACTCTCCCGGCTCTTTGGTAATCAAGTTGTGACTGTAAGTCTATATAAATCAAATACTTAAAGAAAAGCATTAACATTCGTGAGTTTTCCACAGCCCTGTGGAAAACCTGTGGAAAACTCAATCAGCAAGTCTCCCGAAATGGCATAAAGTTTTTGGTTATCATAGTTTGTCGCAACCGGCTAAAAGTGAATTGGGAATCCCGAAACAGCGTTTTCACACGTCGAACAGGAGATACATTATGCAGTCCACAAGCGACCTTCAAGTTTGGACTAAGTGCCAAAACCTTCTCGAAGCCAATCTCAACAGACAGAGCTTTGAAACATGGTTTAAGCGGCTTCGCTTTGTTGGATATGATGACAATTCGGAAGTTGTTCAACTTCAAGCTCCGAATCAAACCGTTAAAGATTGGGTCAGCACCAATTACTCTGAACTGATTCGCCACTGCTTTGACGAACTCGATATGAATGTTCGACGTTTCGAGTGGATAATTGAAGATGAAAGCAAGTCATCAGCCGATGATTCAAGGCTTGATGAACTGTACAATCATTCGGAAGTATCGGTTAGCGACTCGAACAGCCAAACAGCCAACTTGCTGACCATGATGAATTCAAATGAAGTCACAGGTCTAAAAACGGGTGCGACGAACTTCGTTGACATAGAGCCGCTTGAAAATCCTCTCAATCCAAAATGCAAATTCGGGACGTTCGTTGTCGGTTCGTGTAATCAGTTCGCACACGCGGCGGCACTCGCGGTCGCTGAATCGCCCGGAAAAACCTATAACCCGCTTTATATTTACGGCGGTGTAGGTCTTGGCAAAACACACTTGATGCACGCCATCGGACACGCCGTTAAAGAGCGAAACAGATATTTGCGTTTGCTCTACATTTCCGCCGAAAAGTTTATGAACGAGCTTATCAACGCCATAAGGTACGACAAGACTCAAAATTTCAGGGAAAAATACAGGTCAATTGATGTTTTGCTAATGGACGATATACAGTTCATGGCGGGCAAAGAGCGCACCCAAGAAGAATTTTTCCACACGTTCAACGCTCTTTACGACGGTCAAAAACAGATTGTCATCACATCCGATTGTCCGCCGCGCGAAATCCCGACGCTTGAAGAACGCCTTCATTCGAGATTCGAGTGGGGTCTGATTGCAGACATGGAACCGCCGGATTTGGAAACCAAAGTCGCCATCCTCAAACGCAAAGCGGATTTGGACGGAGTTGTTTTGCCGGATGATGTGGCTCTGTTTATCGCCAGCAAAGTCAAGAGCAATATACGCGAACTCGAAGGCTCACTCGTCCGTTTGGTCGCTATATCTTCATTGCGCGGCTTGAGCATCACCAAACTTCTCGCGCAAGACGCGATTCGCAATATCACCGAAGAAACCAAACCCGAAGGCATCACGGTCGAACGAATCCAGAGAGCGGTCGCTTCGCACTACCGGCTCAAGTTAGATGATTTACTATCTAAAAACAATTCACGCCACATCGCCGTTCCGCGCCAAGTTGCGATGTATTTATGCAAAAAACTGACGAAATACAGCTTTCCCGAAATCGGCAGACAGTTCAGCGGCAAGCATCACACGACTGTTATACACTCGGTTGAGAAGATAGAAGCCCTCATAAACAAGGACACAAATTTCCACAGGGTGGTTAGCGACATAAGTGATTCATTATAAAAGGGTTACTATGCTTTTTTCGTCAAAAAGTTTTCCACAGGCTTCAGTGTAGTTAAGCCTTTTGTTGGCAAGTATTTAAGTAAGAGTTTTCCACATTTCCACAGGCTGGACAATCGAAGACCCTGTGGAAAACTTTTTTCACCTGTTTTTAGAAAAGTTTTCCACAGATTTTTTTAGTTTTCCACACGTTATCAACAGCCCCTGTGGAAAACAACTTCTTTCGCATCATCATTTAAGTCGGTTTTCCACATTTCCACAGGCACTACTACTACTACTATAGATATATATAAGTTATTTATTAGTAGTATTAGGAAAAGGCATTTTTTGAAATTCTCGAAAATTCGTAATTCTCTAAGGAAGCAAAATGGAATTTATAATTAACAAAAACACTCTGCAAAAAGAACTCGGCTACTTTCAAGGCATCGTGGACAGAAAAAGCACGATTCCGGCGTTGTCGAACATCTTGATTGAATCGGTTGGCGAAAACACTCTTCGCATCACAGGCACGGATTTGGACATTACCATCAGATGTGAGGCGGAGTCGGAGATAAAACAGCCCGGTACGCTGTGCATACAAGCCCGCAAACTGTTCGATGTCGCCAGACTGCTACCTGACGCCCCTGTTCACTTCCTGAACGAAGGAAGCGACTGGACGACGCTTAAATGCGAACGCTCGACTTTCAAGATTGCGGGCATCAGCAAAGACAACTTTCCCGAAATCCCGACGTTCCATTCGACTCCGGTGAAATTCGCATCCGACACGCTCAAAACTTTTATCGACCACACAATTTTCGCCATCACGCTCGAAGAATCGAGATACACGCTTTCGGGAGCGAAATTTATGCTCGGCGACACCACCGCGCGCATGGTCACAACCGACGGGCATCGTTTAGCATTCATCGAACGCACCAACGTCGGGCAGTTCGAGAGCGCGGTTGACGTGCTTATTCCGAGAAAAACGCTGGCGGAACTGATTAAGTTGTTGAACGGGTTTGAAGGCGATATAGGCTTCGGAGCGGACGAAAATCATGTCTATTTCGAGATTGGTCAACACCTTCTGACTTCGCGGACATTGGCGGGGCAGTTTCCGAACTACGATATGGTTTTGCCGAAGAACAACGACAAATCGGCACAATTCGATACTAATTCGCTCAATCAGGCAATGCGCCGCGTCGCGCTCATGGCGGATGACAGGTCACGCGCCGTAAAGCTTCAACTCGCGCAAAATAATTTACAGATTAGCGCGCAGACGGCGGAAGAGGGCGAAGCCAACGAATCTATCAGCACTGAATACATGGGCGATGAAATAGAAGTCGGTTTCAATGTTCAATACTTGCAAGATTTTCTGAACGTGATAGACAAAGACGACACGGTTTTAGAATTTAAGGACGCCAATTCGCAAGCCTTGCTTCGTCCGGCGACAATCAACGAGTACACATACAAGTATGTCGTGATGCCGATGCGTTTGTGAATCTGACCATAAAACCTTGAAGCAAAATGTCGTTTGACATTAAAGTCTTTAACTCGACATTAAAGTCCTTAACTGGACATTAAAGTCCTTTACTGAGCTAAGTCAGTAGCCAAAGGTCATGACCAAAATGTTTCGAGCTAGAAGCTCTTTGACAGCACACCAGCTTTCGTAAGGCTTCTTTGTCTGTAAGGTTAAGCAGCCACTCTTGAGCCGTATCAGCATGTGCCTCAATGCTTGCGAATGGGTAGTGGCTCAATCAAAGGAGAGTTGCTAAATTCTCCTTTGATTGAGCCACTACCCAGAATTCTATGATTATCCTCAAGCCCCTCTACATCGACGATGTTATACCTGAACCCATCAAATCCTTCAGAAGGCATGATTCACCTCATCGCATGATGATGTCGATCTCCCCCGGCTTAGTCGTCTTGTCACCATAAAGAGCGGTCTGCGTTGCTTTCTCGTAAGGGCGGTTGACGATCTGCACTTGCTTCCGCGGGAAGGCGGCGTGGAGCACTTCGAGCGTCGTCTCGCGCGTGAACTGGCGCGCATCTGTTCTGACGTACACGACCGCATTCCTGTTCATCGCCTCGGCACACCCAGTGAACACCTTTTCGAGCAGCAAACGGTACTCAGCCTTCGACTCGAACTTGCTCTGCCACTGCTCGCCGGTGGCTGTCGGCACTGCTGGTCCTCTCAACATCCACATCCGCAACCACTGGTCATAGAAGTAATTGGTCACGCCCAGGTAGGGCGGAGATGTGAACAACAGTCTAAACGGGTTAAAGTTATACGCGCGCCGTAACCCAGCTACTCTCCGCAAAGCAGTCGTGCTATCACTCCATTCGATGTGCCCGCGCGCGAGTGCCGGCACGCCTTTGGCGTAGCGCCATTCGATTCTCGCCCGTAAGAATGCGCGCGGCTCTATCTGCGGCGGGAGCATCTCGCGCTCCCGCCACCACCTTACGGAATACGCGGGGTCCATCGCTTTACCCTGACGCATCTGGTTCGATAAACACTGCCCGAGCTTGCCGTGCAGGACGACTAAGATCAGTGCCATCAGCGTCGCATCAACGCCGCGAGTCTCCCATCGCAGATGCTCTCGCGCCGCGAGCAAAAACCTCAAGACTGGATCGCAGTAGCATACGTGGTAGAACTCAGGCAGTGCCTCCACTTCTTCGTCGGTCACCTCTAGTGCCAGCCGAGCGATCTGATCGACGCGGTTGAGAACCCAACTCCTCGCTGCCGGAGCCAGTTTCGCCCGTCCGTAAAGCCAGCCGACCGGATGAATCTCCATCCCGTAGCCTGTCCTGCCTTGCGCAACCGCGGCGTAGATACTGCTCGCCCGACCGGCGAACGGGTCGATCACCGCGTCGCCCGGTCTCGTGTTTTTAGCAATCACATCGAAGGCGAAGCTGACCGGGAACATCGCATAGTAAGGTCCCAGCTTGCTCCATCTGCCGAGAGCGGTTGCGCTCGTTAACGCGGGAGGTTCCGTTGAGACGAGTGCCCGGCTACGCGCAGTTCGGATTGCTATTGGCGGCACGTCACTGTCCCTTCTTTTGCATCAATTCCCGGGCGAGGCGTTCAAGCACCCGTCCGCCCAAGTGCAGTGGAATAGCCGCTTCGCCGTGAGCGAGTGAGATCGGGAAAAGGGCGTTTGGGTAACGCGATGAAGCGAGTGAATCAAACAGATTCAGCGCGTCGGCTAAACGCGGAAACTGTTCGACGTTGGCGGTATCCAAGTTCTCATGCTCTGATTCGAGGAACGGCAAAGTGGCGACGATGCGGGCACCCGCTCGAGTCCGGTAGAAAAGTTTACGACCGAAATAGGTCGCCTCGCCATAAGGATGCGTACCCTCGGAGTAAACAATGTGCTTTCTGATGTAATCGTCTGTAAGCAGAATCGCCGTCTGCGGTGGGATTCGCAAATCAGACTGCCCTCTGTCGGCGGCGTCGCACATCTTCGCGAAATGATCGACGAAGAAACCGCTTTTCTCTACGCCGACAATCAGAAGATCATCCCCTGTCGCCTCCCGCAGCTTGCCGTTGATGCGCTGGAGTTCATCTTTAATCACGCCGCTCAACCAAGCCGGCTGACCAAAGACCGCAAGCGGTCCGTCAACCACGATCGCCAAACGCGGGAACGCATACAAGAAACTCTCCTCCATGCTGCGAAGCACATGGACGAGCCACAACTGCTCTAGAACCTGTCTGATCTCACCGAAAATCTCGCCGTTCTCCCCGACCGGGTTGAATCGCTCGTGGACACGCAGCGCATCGGTCGAGTAGAGCGGCAGCTTCAAGTGACATGGACAGTTGTACGCGCCGACCCCACGTTCATACTCGCCCCGAGCACCTAACCCGCAATCTTCCCCGTAAGGGCACCGCTGCACCTTACCCGCGGGTTTGTAGAGGAGCAACTCGTGGTATGTGTTGAGCAATGTCTCACCTTTCTCGAAGGCACTGTGCTTGTCCATCTCTCTGAGCAGTCCGTGGCGCAGAGAGGATCGCGGGTCACGCTCTCCCCTAATGGTCACATTGCGTCCGGGAAGCACGGAGTCGATACCTCCTGTGCTCTGGGTCTCTCTGAAAAGTAGCGGATCGACCGGACGCTTCGCATCCAGTTCTTTCATCCGCTTGAGGTTCACCAACACCGCCGCGACGGACAGGTAGTTGACTTCGGCTCCCGGAAATCCGTTCTCAGCTTTAGCCGCCAGTTGGCTCCCGTCGATTGAGATCACCCAGTCGGGCACCCACCCTTGATTACGGGGCAGCGAGTCGGGCGTGATGGTCGTACAAGCGACATCAAGCGCATTCTTGTCGGATGGAGGAGCCTGCACGATGTCGTACTCCGACAACAATTCCTTTATCCGCTTGTCTTGTACGATGCGCCGGACCGGGCTGTAGCCGGCGAACTCGTTCTCATAACCCATGGTCGACCTAGCCTCTATGCAATGATTCAATTCAGATGTGAAAGGGCTTGATTTGCACCGGCACGATGAAGCGATTGCTCAAGGTCTTGACCCGAAGAAAACCTGTGTCCTGTGCGCGCCGGATCGAAGGCTCGAAATCTAGGAAGTCGTAATACTTGCAAAGTTCGCGGGTCTCGTCGGTATTGTTGAGGTGTGCAACGAGGAAGTTCGCCGTGTTTTTGATGATATTGCGCTGAATGCTCGACACCTCTTGAGTCGCATACACTAAACCGAGATGGTACTTGCCTCCTTCTTTCGCCGTTCTAACCCAAATGTCATCAAATTTCTTCTCACTATCGGGGGGCAGTAGCGTGTGCGCTTCCTCAACGTAAATCAGCATGTCGGGCGGCTCTTGTGCACTGCGGAAAGCTTTCCGGTTCTGCTCAAAAATGTATTGCATGATCCGCTCGGCACTCGCGCGGTTCGTCTTGTCATCACCACTCGATTGATCGACAATCACCAGTTTACCGTTTTTAAGGTCTTTGTAAATTTCTTCTGCGAAGTCTCCAGACCTTAGAGGTGTGTGATACCGACTCGCCCTGTTCACATGATTTACGCCATTCGGTTGGCGGAACATATCGAGTATTCTGAGGAGTTGCGCGTCCGCCCAACTGTCCCCACCCGGCGCGTCGTCAGTTTCGTCCACTCCGTTCGAGTCTGAAGAAGGGGACGCCTCTTTCTCGCCTGAGGTTCGTCGCTTCTTGCCCTTGATGTACTCGCTTTCGAACTCTCTGAATCCCGACGTTTTTTCGCGGATGAAGTCGTAGACCACCGCACAAACTTGCCCCACCTGATCCCACGTCAGATCGCTGCTCTCAAGCAGGTCAGCGGCATTGACGTATGCGGCGGCGGCGGGACTTTTGCTGTCTCTCATCGCCTTACGCAAATCTTTGTTGAAGAGGTTCGATGCTTCCGGCTTCACCCCTGCCGGCGGTTTGAAGCCCGCTTTGTTCAGGAGTGCTCGATAACAAAGCACATGGCGGTTGTAGCGCGTTAGTGCGGAACGCTCCGTCGCTGCGGGCTTCACGAACCTCACCTGACGGAATGCATCGACGAAAATAGTGCTGATGTCTGCCAGATTGTCGTTGATAATGTCTTTACCAATCTGTAAATTGCTGTCGAGGTAGAAGTTCAGCAGCATTAACTTGCGACCCGGGTCGTCGACGTGTTCGGTGATGCCATAGGTTATGACGTCATCCGGTTTCGCGTCGGGACGAGCTTCACGCAGATTTTTGATTGCTGAGGGGACAAGTTTGCTATCCCTGTCCTGCGTGTTCTCGTTAGCGTATTCGCCGTTAGCATCAAAGACGAGTTGCCCGATGCGTCGATGCCTCTCACCTCGTTCATAGCGTAAGTCGAACACCGCTTTCATGATGATTTTAGTAGTGTTCGATTTGCCGGTGCGAGTCATCCCGAATAGTGCCGTCTTCTGCCCGAGCAGGTCGTTTGGCATAATGCTCACAGGAACGCCGGAGACTCCTTGATGCAAGCGGTGAGTAGACGCATAACGGACTTCACCGATGTCCACAGTCGCGTCGGTTTTGCTGTCAAGACGCTCGGGATCACGGAAGTTGACGATGCGCTGCAACGCTTCGCGGTTCGGCTTAAAAACCTTCAAACCTCGGTTCGGGTAGTAGTTAGCCAAGTCGCTGCCGAACCGCAAGACCATCTTCGGACCATGCCCGGCAATCTCTTTTTTCATTTCGAGGTAGAACGTCCCGATCACGCGGCAGGAGACTCCGGCGAACGACAACTGATACCCCGTCAACGGGTCCATCGCTTCCTGTTCGTCCCAGTGTTGATTCGGGACGCCGCTCACGTTCTGCGCGACCTGAACGCGGACGCGCTCTGCTTCCGGCGCGTTAGGCAGTGCCGCCGCGTCCATGACGCGTAGCAAGATGATGCTCGTGTCTTCCGCAATCGGATCGAGCAGCGTGTCAGGTTGAATGCGTGTCGCGATCAGGAAGCTCAAGCTGGGGATGCCACCAACCCGTTGCCGGTGGTTGTCATGAATCAACACCAACGCAGATTCATAGGAGATCGAGTAGACATCACCGACGTATTGAGAGGGCTGCACCAATGTGCCTAATGTACGCATCGTTTCCGATTCAAGGATCGACTGTTTGTCCGCGGTGAAAACTTGTTCGAGCTGAGAAGTCATATTCGAGTACCTGTAGATGAATGCAGTCCGGTCGGAGCAACGGAGGTACTCTGAACTATGACCCCGTCGCGAGTAGTATGTATTAGTAGCCCCTGCTGAAGGCAGAACGCTGAAACAGCGGGCACTTAGGCAGATGGTGGGTGCGTGAAGCACGCCTATGATTAAAGGCGCATGGTATCACAAGGTAGCAAAGCTAGGAGGAAATTTTTCACATTTGACTCGTGTTTTTAACTTCTCAGCGATGGTTTAAGAGGTAATCGCTACGCCTCACATCTTAATTTTAACTCACGTCGAACCTCTTTCAATGCGGCGAGAGCGACACGGTTGTTACGGAAGTTCATCCCATGAAGTCGCGTGCGACCCGCTTCACGGACGGGTATACGCCCGCCAAGTGCAGCGCGAGAGTCGTTGCGCGCACCCGTAAATACTGTTCGCCGCTGTTCTTCGACCTCCCGCTTGCGCTCTCCGGCAGCACGCCCTCTGGGGTTTGATCGTCTCGTCGAGATGTCGTCATGCGGCGTGATGAGTTAATGTCGGACGTCGGCGTGATCACCTTCAGGACTTTGTCGTAGCAGATCGGCGGGATCGAGTTCTCATACAAGAAAACGACGGCACGGTGACCGCCGTCAGCCAGCCGGTGGTCACCGTGCCGTCGTCCTTGCCGTCATCCGCACCTCGTCGTCCGCTTAACCACGGCCACCCGCTTCATCAAGAAAGCCCTTCACATCCTGGTTGTGTTGGGTTATGATGCGCGCCTTGCGTTGCAATGCTGCAACGCCGTTGCGTAAATGAAAGCACGGTGTATTCGGGACGTAGTGCATCAGGAGTTCACACATGGCAGTGCGGAGCGAGACCCTCAAGATGCCGCCGGATCAGTTCGAACAACTGGAATGGCGTTGGGGGTGGAAATATGAGTACATGGAAGAAAACGCGATCGTCAGCCCGCGTGATAACTCGGTGTTCGTTCGCGCCCCAATAACACCGCGCCTCGTCGCCGTGCCCTACGGAGACCTCGACCTACACATCCAGAGCATCTACGCCAACGACGACCCCATCGATATTAAGCGCCTCGTCTCGGCGTTCATCGACACTTTCATCGAGACGTCCGAGTTCTGCGACTACGAGTACGCACAAATCGAAGCGGCGGCGTGGAAGCGCGTCAACGGCTTTTTCACCGGCAAGTACGGGCACCCGCACCCGGCATCACGCATCGCGATCGTGCCGGACGAGCACTTCCCCGTCGCCGCCGCGGCGTTCGTTACGACGCGCACCGACGGTCCGGTCCTAGACCTACTGTTCGTCCGACAAGAGTGGCAGCGGCGCGGGCTGGCGACAGCACTCGTCACGCACGTCATGAACGATCTGCAAGCTGAAGCCGCGACCTCCTTACGCAGCACCTACCACGTTGCGAATGAGGCAAGTGCCGGTTGGCACAAACGCTTCGGCTTCGTCGAAGAACCCGATCTCTTCCTCGCCAAACTGCGCCTGCACCACGCGCGTCACGAACACTACCGGCAACAACTGCTCGGCGACACGGGTGAAAGCCAACGGCTCTCCATCGAATGCCGCGCGCTCGAGGCAGAGATCGGACGGCTGGAACAGATCGCCGGGCGCGACGGTTACAAAGCGGTCGTACCGCTCTTGCGCTACGAATAGGGAGGGCGCGACCGGATGGCAAAACGTAAACGGATGACCGACGCAAGCACCGCTGATCGGCGACGCAAAGAGGGGCGCGGCTGCGGCACCGGCAGCCTGTACCTGCCATACATATACATCCATGACGTGGCGTCGATCGGTCTTGCCTCGCGCGTCCTCGGCTGGAAGACCGCGCGCATACATCACCTGTTGAGCCGCCTTGAGCTGCAATACTTTCACACCCTCGAATGGTCGGAACGTGTACTCGACATTCGCGAACAGTTCCCGCTCGACCTCGACGAGACGCTCGCCATCGCCGCGCAACTGGGCGTCAAACACCCAACCCATCCTAAAACCCGTTGTCCAATCGTGATGACATCCGACTTCGTGGTCACGGTCAGGGAGCCTTTCAACGCCCGTGACCGTGTTCGCACGACCAAGTACGCGAAAGACCTGAGACGTCCGCGGGTGCTGGAGAAACTCGAGATTGAGCGTGTCTACTGGCAGGACGTCAGAGGCATCGACTGGAAAATTATCACCGAGCGCAACATCGATCCGGTACTCGCGAGAAACGTCGAGTGGGTTCACCGTCACCGCGACGCGCGGCAATTAGCACCGCTCACCACGACAGACATCGCACGCGTCGAGGAATCGTTGACGATGCAGGTCGTGCGCGGCGGCGTGCCTCTCGCCAAGCTGACCAAAAGCTGCGATGCACTGCTCGGACTTTCGCCGGGGTCAAGCCTGAGCGTCGTCCGCCACCTGATCGCCAACCGCCGCTGGCAGACCGACATGCGAGCACCAATCAGCCCGCTCGCGCCTCTGAACTTGACCGCCGTCCCGACTCTGTACGCCATGACTATACGACGGGAGGCGACCGGATAAGCGGTGAACATCCTCGTCAACGCACTCGTCGAATGGCAGGAGCCGGAGGATGGTAAGTCCGCGCCCCGGATCGAGCGCGTCTTATCCGTCGACAAAGCGGACGACAGGGTGCTGACTATCGACGTCCTCGACGACAAAGCGTGGGTCATTCGACGCTCACACGACGCACTGGTTCGTGCGATAACCGCCAGCGATCTGCGCGTGCTCGAATCAGAGATATTCCCGGAGTTACTCCGCGCCGAGAACGACATCAAGCAGAAGCATCGCGAAATCCGCGACGCGCTACACGTCGCGCTGGCTCCGCTCATCGACCACGAGGGCGAGGAGTATCTCGTCAACTCGCGGAAACGCGGAGCTAAAATAGCGAAACTGGCGCGCGACGGCGAGATCGGGATGTCGAAGCCGACGATCTACAAACACTTCCGGCGTTACCTGCAAGCCGGTCGCCGGAAGAACGCCTTCCTGCCGTCGTTCGCCAGGTGTGGCGCGCCCGGCGAGCGGCGCATTGCCAAGCGACAGGACGCGCCGAAGCCGGGACAGCGGAGCGCACTCGGTCGTGCCACAGGGCGCGCCATCGGGATCAGAATCACGGCAGAGATCGAGCGTAAGTTCGAGCGCGGTATCAAAAGGTTCTACAAAGATAAATCGAGTCTCCGCGACGCTCACGAACTGACGCTCCGTGAATACTTCTACCGGGAACGTAAGGTCGAGAACGGCAAGCTAACTTCGATCATGCCACCAACTGAAGAACTGCCGACCCTGCGTCAGTTCCGCTACTGGTACGAAACCGTCTATCGCAATCCGGTTAAAGAAAAGATCAGGATACACGGCGAGCGCGAGTACCTTCTGACGGGACGCGAGCTACTTGGCGACTCGACCCAGCAAGCGTTCGCCCCGGGCTCGCTCTACCAAATCGATTCGACGATCTCGGACGTCCACCTCGTCAACTCGCTCGACCCGTTACGCATCATCGGACGCCCGGTCGTCTATGTCTGCATGGACGTTTTCAGCCACGCCGTGGCGGGACTATACGTCACGCTCGAGAGTGCCAGTTGGACCGGCGCGATGCTCGCGCTTGACGATGTGGTCGCCGACAAAGTCGCGCTCTGTGCCGAGTACGGTGTCGAAATCACCGACGAGATGTGGCCGATCCGGGGCTTACCGCAGGCGATCTGCGCCGACCGCGGGGAGTTCGAGGGCTACAACGCCAACAACCTCGTCAACTCATTCGGCATGCGTGTCGACACCACCGCCCCATACCGCGCCGACTGGAAGGCGATCGTCGAACGACAGTTCGGGCTTGCGAAGGATCGGGTCGTCAAGTTCATACCCGGCTTCATCCATCAGCGGGTTCGCGGTGACCCGGACTACCGACTCGGCGCCGCCTACACGCTCGACGACTTCCGCCAGTTACTGATCGCCTACGTCATCGACTACAACACGAGCTTCTATCTGGAAAACTACCGCAAAGACGAGTTTATGATTGCCGATCACGTCGAGCGTTATCCGCTCGCGCTGTGGCGGTGGGGTGTCGAGAACCGCGGCGGAGCCTTGGGTACACTGCCGCGCGATGTGGTGCGACTCAACTTACTGCCACGCAAGACCGTGTCGGTGACGAGTCGCGGCATACACTTCGAGCGTGAACTCTACTACGTCTGCGATCTCGCGCTCCGCGAACAGTGGTTCGACCGGGCGCGTATCGCCGGCGAGTGGCGAGTCGAGGTCGGGTTCGACCCGCGCAGGACGAACCACATCTACCTGATCACCGACGGCGGGCAGAAGATCGAGCGGTGTCACCTGACCGCCGCTTCGGATCATCTCAAGGATCGCGACTGGCACGACGTGGTCGACTACTTCGAGCTCGAGCGGCAAGCCAAAGAGGTCGGCGGGTCGCGCCGCCTCCAGTCGCGCGTGACCTTACGAGACACACAGGAACAAATCACCAACCGGGCGGTCGAGCGCAAAAAGGCGGCACTCTTAGCCGCCGGCGAAGTCAGCAAGAAGACGCTCGTCGGCGGTATGCGCGAGAACAGGGCAGAGGAACGCGAGCGCGCACGCGATCACGAAAACTGGACACTTGGCGACCCCGACCCAGTGCCGTCAATCGGAAACCTTGTGCCGGAGACCGACGCCGAAGACGAGGAGGATGTCGCGGCACCGAGCATGATCGACCGCCTCCGACCAAATCTCGACGCACAGTGGGAGGGCGACAATGATCAGCACTAAAGCAGCCGGGGATCAGCATGAGCTGGTCAAGAAGTTCGACGACGGATGTGTTCCGGTCATCGTCAACAAAGGGTACGAGGTCGATGCGCGATACCTTGACCCGGCGGTCGGCGAATGGGCAGGCAACCCTTACATCGAAGCTTTGCCGCCACCGCTCTCCGACGAACAAGCCGGCTTACGGTTGGCGCACATCCCGAAGTACGACGAGCAAGACCGCTACGCACCCGACCACCACCGCCGTCTGGCGATGCGGGAGGGCGCCAAACTCTTCATTCAACTCGACGTCGCGCTCGATCTGCAACAACGCTTCCAGAGCATGATCCGCCTCGGGTACTCCGACCGCAATCCTGTCGGGCGCGGCTACCGGGACGGGATCGAACGCCGGATCGAAACGTTCGACCAGTACGCCGACCAGTACGACCCGGGTCACGACAGCTCGGCGACCACCGCCTATGGCTTCAACACCGTCGGTATGAGCGGCGTCGGCAAGTCACGCGCCGTCTTACGCATCCTCAGCCTTTACCCGCAAGTCATCAACCATACCTGCTACCGTGGTTGTGCCTTCACGAACCGGCAGCTCGTCTGGCTCAAGCTCGACTGCCCGTTCGACGGCAACACGAAAGGACTCTGCATCCAGTTTTTTAACGCCGTCGACAGTATCTTGGGTACGGACTACCGCCGGAACTACGCCGGCAAGCGGCGCATACAGGACGAGTTGCTTTCGGACATGGCACTCGTCGCCGCGAACCACGGGGTCGGCGTGCTCGTGGTCGACGAGATCCAGCGCCTAAACTCGGCGCGCAGCGGCGGCGCGCAGAAAATGCTCGACTTCTTCACGCACCTCGATAACACGATCGGCGTTCCCGTCGTGAAGATCGGAACCTATAAAGCGTTGCCGCTCTTGAGCGGTGAGTTCAGCCAAATGCGGCGCGGTACAGGTCAGGGTGATCTTATCTGGGATCGTATGGAGAATGATCGACAGTGGCACTACTTCGTCGAGAAGCTATGGCGCTATCAATATACCCACAAAACATGTACGTGCGACGACCAATGTAATGACGGTCTGACCTTGGCGGACGTCCTCTACGAAGAGTCGCTCGGCATCGTCGACATCGCCTTGAAGTTGTTCGTGTTCGCGCAGGAACGCGCGATCGCGACCGGCAAGGAAGTCATCACCCCCGGCATCATCAGAAAGGTCGCCGCCGACAAACTCAAGATGCTGACCCCGGTGTTGCGGGCAATACGACTCGGCGACAAGCAAGCCCTATCACGTTACGAGGATGCCTACCCGGCACTGAAAGATCATCTGAGCCAAAACACCGGAGTGCGCGTAAATGGCAACCTCGCATCAGTACCCGAGGCCGCAATGTTCGTCGGCAATCCACCCGCCGAGTCCGGGGGAGATCCCCCATCGCCTAACCCGGAACCGATCCCGCCCAAACGCGAAATAAAGTTGAATAAGCCTGCCCCGACGAGAAAGAACCGGCTGAACGACGCGGTCACGGCAACGGGAACCGCGGACGGGAAGACTGCCTACGATCTGCTACAACGTGCCGAACATGTGGGCGCGGGCGATGAGTTCCTCGACGATTAACAAAAGCGATGCTTGGCTTCTTCACCGATCCTTATCCTGACGAACTGCTCTACAGCGCGTTCTCCCGCTACCACCGCGCAGCACGCAACTCGAGCAAAGAAGCGACTGCACGTGCCCTATTGGGCAATGGGATGGCGACTGTCGTGACCGATCTGCCGAGCCGCCTCGATCACTTCATCGCGAGGCTACCGCACGGGCACCTCTACTCGGCTGACGCGCTGATCGACCGGTACACGGTGTTACCGTTCTTCGAACCGTTCATGCCGCCCGCCCGCTCCGCGCAGATCAGAGACGGTATGCGTGGAGAGGGCGGTGGGGGAATCCACGGACGCCTCGGCAGTCTCACTTCGCGCATCCGCCTCCACCGCCTACGGTACTGCCCGGAGTGCGTTGGCGAAGATCAAAAGCAGTACAAAGAGCCTTACTGGCACCGCGCACATCATCTGCCTGGTATCGCGGTCTGTGCGGAACACGCCGTCTTCCTCGAAGAAAGCGATTTCCCCACCCTCAACAGGAATAAAAGTGACGCATTCTTGACGGCGAAAGAGGCGTTGAAAGCGATCGACACACATGTTATGCGGCGCGTCGACCTGAACCGCCTTACTCACCGGGCACTGCTCCAAGTCGCCGAAGACGCGCGATGGCTGATTGCGAACCCCGTCCGTGGCACCGATCTCGACCGGCTGCGCGCCCGCTATTTCTATCTGATGCTCGAACCCTGCTTGATAAAGAATGTGGGGCATGTAAAAAGCACTGAGCTGCACAGTCGTTTCGCCGCGTTCTACCCACCGGAACTGCTGCGAGATCTCCACTGCGATCTCGATCAACGCCACACCTGGCTCCGGCATATCGTGCAGACAACGCGTGGAACACATCACCCCATTCAGCACCTGCTGCTGATGCAGTTCTTGGAGTGTTCCGCCGAACGGTTCTTCGCGCTCAATGTTCCTCCTTTTCAGCAGAACGAACGGTTCATCTGGCTCGACGAATCCAATGATCCGGTTACGGACGGCTGTGGGAAACCGGCGTCCGGCGACCCGCTCTCGGAAGAAGCCAAACGTAACGCATACCGAAAACGATGGAGCGAAGCGGTTGCCAACAATCCTGGTATCAGCAGGTCTGAACTCACCAATCTTATTTCTGGCACAAAAGTTTGGTTGAGGGTGAACGACAAACAGTGGCTCGAAACGCACCTGCCACCGAGGAAACCGCCCTTAGGACCGCCGACACATGTCGACTGGAAACGGCGCGACCGTGAGATGGCGGAAGAAGCACGGAAGGCTATCGAGCAAGTTATGTCTGCCTCAGGACGCCCTGTCCGGGCATCCTGGAGTGCGATTGCACGCCGGATCGGACAGCTCACGACCTTGAACAAGAGACCCGAAAACCTCCCGCTGACGAAAGGCGTCTTAGACCAGTTAAGCGAGAGCCAAGAGTCATATGCGGCACGGCGTGTGTGGTGGGCGGCGGAGTGCTTCAAGAAGGAACGCGTCCGAGCAAACATCAGCAAACTGATGACACGTTCGGCAGTTAGTTATGGGATGTACAAAGCACCGGAGGTTAAAGCCGCTTTCGACGCAGCAGTCGCGATGTTAAGAAGGCTCAACGATCACGGGTGGGTGGAATAAACCCGTTACGCCATCAAGAACTTCGACGTCACAATCGGAAATCAATAAATGAAGCGGTGAGTAGTTATATCAAAATTTAGCGGTGTGCACATGCGAACCAATCGTAATACAATCGTTCGTTGAAATATAGAGTAGTTAAGAACTTTAATGGCTTAAAAATAGCGGAGTGACGGAAAGTAGTAGGGGTCAGTTAAGAACTTTAGCATGTAGTGTGTAACAAAGTGTTCTAATAAAATCAGTGACTTACAGTCCACTTAGGTAAGAACTTTAATGACACACCACACAAAACAATCCGGCGTTTTTACGAGAAAAGGCGATGCTTTCACACCAAGCATCGCCTTTTCTTTACAAGTAAAAATTGGGAGATGAAACCCAAACTTTGATGACATTGAAGCTTACGCAAAACAGTTTCTTGAGGTGGATTTGAATGTTGCTGGAGAATCTCGAAACTTATAACTGGCGAAACATCAACGGAATTGCCGTCTGGAATCCCGATTTGAATCTGATTTACGGTGAAAATGGACAGGGAAAAACCAACTGGTTAGAGGCAATCTACTTGCTTGCGACAACGAAATCATTCCGCACACAGAAATTACAAGAAGGCGTGAAGTACGATAACCACACGGCATTCGTCAGAGGCACAGTCAGCCGCAATCAGAACATACACCGTGAATTACAAGTGACCTTGCAAGGCGCGGTCAAAACCTTGACCGTCAACGGAAAGCGGGAAAACACCGCCGCCTATCTGGGACAATTACACGCCTACGCCTTCACTGCCAACGAGTTGGATACGATACGCGGGACGCCCGAAGCGAGACGTAAATTTCTTGACAGAGGCGTGGCTTCCTTGCATCAATCGTATGTCCACACGCTTGCGGATTACAACCGCGTCGTCAAACAGAAAAACAGATTATTGCAGGAAAAATTTACTGACTCCGACGACGTTTCAAAGATAAAACAGCAAATCGAAGTTTGGAATTTTCAACTTGTAAAACTTGGAGCGGAAATACATCGCGCCCGTGTTGATTACGTCGAGAAATTGAACGAGAAACTGCGACGCGATTTATTCGGAGCGGAGAAGTACGCTATTCGTTATGTTTCCTCGCTCGAAGGTAAAGGCGATTTAGCGGATTACGAAAAGCTATTTGCGATGAGATTGGAAGTTCGCTTACAGGCAGAAATGCAGGCTGGATATTCGCTTATCGGGTCTCACCGCGATGACCTAGAAATCACATTTGATAATCGGTCTTTACGCACTTACGGAAGCTCCGGTCAGCACCGTAGCGCGTTGATTTTACTTGACTTAGCGGCGATTGACGTTTATTATGAGTGGCATCAAGAATATCCGCTTTTCGTTATGGATGACGTAGATGCCGAACTTGATGCACGCCGATTATCCTTGCTTTTACAACAACTCGAAGGGCGCACTCAGACCTTCATCACCACCTCTGACGAGGAGTTGCGTCACAGGTTCGCCGGACGCGCGACGGCGTACAAAATAGTTGCCGGTTGTATCGAGCTTTAAGGGTCAAGTGAAGGCTTCGACATGCCACACAATGCTTCGCAAGTGCATCTAAAGTAGGCAACTTAGAACACACCAAAACACCATGAATAAAACCACAGAACAAACTAATACGACCGCTGTTTCAATTTCTAAAAAAAGACAGGATACTTATGACTCAACTTCGATAACCGTGCTTGAAGGACGCGATGCGGTTCGCAAGCGTCCGGCGATGTATATCGGTTCGACAGGCGATATGGGACTGCACCACTTGGTTTATGAAGTGGTGGATAACTCAATTGACGAGGCTCTCGCGGGTTTTTGTGACAGCGTGGATGTCACGATCCACGTTGATAATTCCATCACCGTTATTGATAACGGTCGCGGCATCCCGACGGATTATCATAAACAAGAACGTAAATCCGCCGCCGAAGTCGTGATGACCAAGCTTCACGCCGGGGGGAAATTCGATTCCAACGCATACAAGGTTTCGGGCGGTCTGCACGGCGTCGGCGTATCGTGCGTCAATTTTCTTGCCGAATGGCTGCGTTTAGAGATATGGCGCGACGGCGAGACTTTCGAGCAGGAATATCGTCGCGGGATTCCGGTCAACAAACTTGAGCAAACCGGAACGACGCGCAAAAGAGGAACAAAGATAACCTTTTTGCCGGACGCGCAGATTTTCGATGTCACGGAGTTTAGCTTTGAAAAGCTTTCCGAACGATTGCGCGAGAAAGCGTTTTTGAATAAAGGGATACGCATCAACATCAAGGATGAGCGCGAAAATCAAGAGCGCGTGCATGAGTTTTATTACAAGGGAGGCATCGCGGAATTTGTCAAACACCTTAATAAAAACAAGACCGTGCTTCACGATAAGCCTTTGTATCTGGAACGTGTGAGCGACACGGTAGCGATTGAGGTCGCGGTTCAATATAACGACGGTTACGACGAGAAGGTCTATTCTTTTGCCAATAATATCAACACGGTGGACGGCGGCTCACACCTTTCGGGTTTCCGTTCGGCATTTACGCGAACCATCAACGCTTACGCTCAAACTTCGGGCTTGGCGAAAAACTTCAAAACCGCTCTGAGTGGCGATGACGTGCGCGAAGGCTTGGTCGCGGTTATCAGTGTCAAGTTGCCGCAACCGCAGTTTGAAGGGCAAACCAAAGGCAAACTGAACTCCGACGTTAAAGGCGTGGTGGAATCTTTTCTTAATGAACATTTGACCGAGTTTTTCGAGCAGAATCCGACTATCGCGCGGAAGATTGTGACGAAAGCGGTTGATGCGGCGCGTGCGCGGGAAGCGGCGCGTAAGGCGCGTGAAATCGTCCGCAAAGGGGCGGTCGGGTCAACGACGTTACCGGGCAAATTGGCGGATTGTCAGGAGCGTGACCCGTCGCTTTGCGAATTGTATATCGTTGAGGGTGATTCGGCGGGTGGCAGCGCGAAGCAGGGGCGTGAACGGCGCAATCAAGCGGTTTTGCCGTTAAAAGGTAAAATCCTAAACGTCGAAAAAGCCCGGTTCGATAAAATGCTTGGTCACAGCGAAATCAAGGCACTTATCACCGCTTTGGGAACAGGTATCGGCAAAGATGATTTCGATGTAACCAAACTGCGTTATCACAAAATTATTTTTATGACCGATGCTGACGTGGACGGTTCGCACATACGCACTTTGCTCCTAACATTTTTTTATCGCCAGATGCCGGAACTCATTGAAAGCGGTCATATATACATCGCTCAACCCCCTTTGTTCAAAGTAAAAAGAGGGAAGCGCGAGGAGTACATTAAAAACGAAAAATCAATGCTAAGTTACCTGCTCAAACAGGCGGCGACCGATGTCAGGATTTTGAATGACGGCGAAGGCATTTCGGGACGTGATTTAACGGCTTTCCTTGAGCAAATTATGGAGTACAAACGAATGAGCAGCAAATTACTGCGCCGTTTGAACAATGACTTACATTTGCTTGAAACTTTAATGGAAGCTTTGGCGAAAAACTCCGCTCTGGAAAAGAGAACGGGCGGCATACGCGGATTCTTTGAAAACGAAAACAATGTTTCCCAAGCCGAAGCCGTGTTGATTGCAAAAGGATATGAAACGGAAATCTCGAAAGATGAAGAACACGGGTTGTGGCGAATCCGCGTTAATGATTCAAAGGGGAAGGCGATTTCGATTGACTGGAATCTAGTAGAACACGCCGAGTTTCAAAAGGCTCTCGAACTCTACGTTCTCGTTAATGAAAAAGTCGTCATACCGTTTGTCATCAAAATTGACGATAAAGAAGAAACGATTACTTCAAATGATGAATTGATCGAGCGTGTGATGACGATGGCAAAGAAAGACCTTGCGATTCAGCGTTACAAAGGCTTGGGCGAGATGAACCCGGAGCAGCTTTGGGAAACGACGATGAACCCCGATAAGCGAACTTTACTGCAAGTAAAAGTTGATGATGCGGTCGAAACGGATCAAATGTTCACCGTTTTGATGGGTGATGCCGTCGAACCGCGACGCCGTTTTATCGAAGACAATGCACTTGATGTGAAGAACTTGGACGTGTAAAACAACGATTGTTCGCACTGTCTTTTGACAGTTTGCTTATCGTTCGCTAAAATGCGGCGTTGATTCCTCCTGTGAACCTTTTACCCGCTGCGTACCTAATAGTTGCAGCGGGATTTGTTTTTCTACAAAAGCAGAACTCAGGGAACATGAGCGGAATCTGTCGCGCAATTTTTGAATCTGTTTCTGTGGCGGGTTGTGGACACACTCCATGACAACCGTGTTTCTGCCAGTCGCGCAAAAATCAATCCGGTATTTCACCACCGTCTTCGCTTATAAGAATCGCGCGGGCTTTGGTTAAAGGCAGCGCACCTTCGAGCATGTCACGAAGGGCTTGGCTGATTTGCGCGTCTTGATAAACGCTGGTCTGGCTCAAAACCGTCATGAGTTTCGGCATCGCCCGTATCCCTTGAACGGTATAAAGGGCGATACGTTCGGCATCAATCATGGACTTCCCCTGATTAATCAAATGTTGGCTTAGCTTACGTCTGATTTCCTCGTACATATCAAACTCTATACTATTATCGCGGGTGGACATTGAAAATTACCTCCATGAAAAACCGCCTCGCAGTGCGAAAACCGGTTCGCGCGACGCGAATAGTTGATAGCCCTGATTGAGTGCAAGGTGAAGTCATCTTACAGGTAACACGTGAGCGAAAGCTAAGTCGTAGCAGCATAGATTCGCTCAAGATGTGTCACCATTTTATCAATCCCGAAATGCGCGCGGATTCGCCGGTTTGCGTTTGAGCCTAACACGCAGCGAAGCGAATCATCTTCCACCACGCGCAGAATCGCGTTCGCTATTCCTTGTTCATCGTTGATGTTGACGATAATCCCGCTCACTTCGTTTTGAATGAGTTCGGACGCGCCTTCCGTTTTAGTCGCAATCACGACGTTGCCGCCCGCCATCGCTTCGGCGATAACCAGCCCGAATGATTCCGTAACGGAACATGAAACGATTGCCGCGAGATTAGGGTAAAGGTTTTCGATGTCTTCGATGCTTGGATGAAATTCGACGCGCGCATCGAGTTTCAGTTGTGCGGTTAATTCTCTTAACTTACGGCTGAAATGACGGGATGATGCATTGTCATCACCGACGATTAGAAACCGAACATCGGGGCGCGCAAACGAAACAAGTGATGCGGCGCGCAAGAACACATCCTGCCTTTTAATCTCACTAAGTTGACCGACCATACCGATAATCGGAGCGTCACCGAGTTTTAGACGCTCACGCATCAGGCGTGCGGAAACAGAGTCGCGCGCATCGGCGAATTTATCAACGTCCAGTCCGTTCGGGACTACCGATAATTTATCGTCGGGCAAAATTCTTTGCGCCCGAAGCGAAGCGGCGACCGCGTTTGACACCGCGACGGCGTGATTGACTCGCTTAAAAATTACTTTCTGAAATTTGCCGAGCGGAAAAAGCAGGTGGCGCGTAATTATCAAACGCCTGTGTGAATCGCTTATCAAACAACCCGCCGCGAGTGAATAATCACGCGCGAGATGTGCGTGAACGACATCCACATCGCATTCCCGAACGACGCCGCGCAATGCCAGCACGCCGCACACATCAAGAGCGTTTCGCATCTTGACCTGAAAGATACGCGGGCGAAACGACGCGGGAAGCAACTCCATAACTGGCGAACGCGGAGCGACGGCGACGAAAACCGTGTGACCTCTCCGGTCGAGTTCCACCGCGAGGTCAACGAAGTGACGTTCACCGCCGCCGATGCTTCGCGCCGAATTTATTTGAAGGATTCGCAAGAAGGTTAAAATAACAAAAAGGGTTGAAGTTATAAAAACCCCAACCCTTTTCGATTCAAATTTACCGCG
>JBGTMR010000366.1:0-1755 GCA_041743485.1 Pyrinomonadaceae bacterium | reverse complement strand
CTTTCGCGCCGTTGTGGGTGACGGAGTTTCCGATGTTTGAGTGGAACGAAGACACGAACAATTTCGACGCGATGCACCACCCGTTCACGTCGCCTTTGGATGAGGATTTGCCGTTGTTGGAAAAGGCAATCGAAGGCGGCGAAAAAGAGTTGTTGGGAAGGCTGCGCGCGAAGGCTTATGACCCGGTGATTAACGGTGTGGAGTTGGCGAGCGGTTCGATTCGTATTCATCGGCGCGATGTTCAAGCGTTGATTTTCAAGGCTCTGGGAATGTCGCAGGAAGAAGCGCGGTCGCGGTTCGGGTTCTTCCTTGATGCTCTGGAGTACGGGACTCCGCCGCATGGCGGCATCGCGCCGGGCATTGACCGTTTGATTATGGTCTTAGCAGGGACGGACAACATACGCGACGTTATCGCGTTTCCGAAGACGGCGAGCGCAGCGGATTTGATGATTGAATCGCCGGGCGAAGTTGACGCGCGGGCTTTGCGTGAACTGAAGATTAAGGTTGAAGGTTGATGAGTTTGAGTGAACCGCAGAGACGCGGAGAGCGCGAAGCAAGCGCGCGGAGTTTTGTCCTAACCCAAGCGCAAGTGGATGAGATGATGCGTCATGCGCGTGAGGCTGTGCCGCATGAATGTTGCGGGGTTGTCGGCGGTGTTGGAAATAAGGCAGGCACGATTTACATGACGCGGAATGTCGCGGCACATCCGGCGACGATTTACGAAGCCGCCCCGGAAGATTTGTTTGCCGCGCAGAGAACGATGCGCGCGCGCGGTGAAAATTTGATTGCGATTTATCATTCGCATCCGCAAGCCGCCGATGCCGTGCCGTCAGCGACGGACATTAAGTTGGCGTTCTACCCGCGCGCGGTTTATATCATCATCGCCGTTAAAGATAGGATTGATGTTGATGTGCGCGGCTTTCGTCTTTACGCGGATACGGGGACTTGGGAAAGCGTGTCGCTTCGCGTCGGAGAATGAATAGGGTGTGATAGTGTTTTAAGTTGAAACGAGGCGAATGATTGAAACGAGATGGCGGCGGAAGACGTAAGAGGAAACTATGAGTGAGAAGAAGCGAAGCAAGTACGACACAGACCCTTTGGACCCCGAATTTGTGCGCGGCACGGAACACATCGGCGGCACGACGACGCATCTCGAACCCGCTGCCGGAGACCAACCGCGCTCATTTCATTACGCCGACGCCCCGACACAGCGTTATGCGAACACGGCTCCGCCAAGCGGCGCGCCGGAATATAGAACCACGACGCTGCCGCCGCCGTCGTCATCATCGTCTTCTTCCGCCAACAATCCGTATCAAGATTCTTTCAAGACCGCGCCGTCATCTTCACCGATTATGAATCCGCAAAAACCCCACACGCGCACCGTCGGCGGCACAGGCTTACCGGAAAACGCTTTGGTAACGGCGGTCTATGCGCCTCTGTTTATCGGCGTCATTCCGGCACTCGCGGAACTGTTGCTCGTCCCGCGCACAGAGCATCGCGTCCGGTTTCACGCCGCGCAAGCCCTCACGCTTCACATCGGCATCTTCGCGCTCGGTTTTCTACTTCGCTTCGTCGGCGGATTGGCGTCGCTCGCGCTTGGCGGCTTCGGTTCGTTTCTGTCGGGCTTTGCCTCGATTGTGCTTGCCTTCGGTTCGTTCGTTTTCCTTGTGATGCTGATGATGCGCGCGTGGAACGGCACGATTGCGCCGATTGAAGCTTTGACGGCGGCGGCGCGGTGGCTCAATCAAAAAATCG
>JBGTMR010000365.1:0-2720 GCA_041743485.1 Pyrinomonadaceae bacterium | reverse complement strand
GTTGACGCCGAACGCCGAGCCTGAAAAGTCTTTGCTTGAGCCGAAAATTCGCATTTCGGGTCGCAATAACAACGGGCATATCACGGTGCGACGACGCGGCGGCGGTCACAAACGCTTTTACCGCATCATTGATTTTAAGCGCGACAAAGCGGGCATTCCCGGTCGAGTCTCACAAATCGAATACGATCCGAATCGTTCGGCTCACATCGCACTCATCACATACCTTGACGGCGAGAAGCGATACATCATCGCCCCCGTCGGTTTGGAAGTGGGCAAGACGATTATGAGCGGCGCGGAGGCAGACATCCTGCCGGGTAACGCTTTGCCGATTCGCAATATCCCTTTGGGAACGCAGATTCACAACATCGAAATGCGTCCGGGTAAAGGCGCACAGATGGCGCGTTCCGCTGGTGCGTTCGCGCAGTTAGTGGCGAAAGATGGAGACTACGCGCAGTTGCGTATGCCGTCGGGCGAAGTGCGGCGCGTGCCTGTCGTGTGTATGGCGACCATCGGGCAGGTCGGGAATACGGAACATGAAAACGTCAGTCTGGGTAAAGCCGGACGTTCACGCTGGAAGGGTTTGCGCCCGAAAGTTCGCGGCGTGGCGATGAACCCGGTTGACCACCCGCACGGCGGCGGTGAAGGTAAAACTTCCGGCGGTCGTAACCCGGTTACACCTTGGGGACAACCGACGCGCGGCTACAAGACACGTCGCAACAAACGCACACAGAATATGATTGTGCGCGATAGAAGGAAGTAAAGGAATTGGTTCATTGTTTCATTGGTTCATTGAATCAATGACTGAATACAACAATGAATCAATCGGAGCAAAACGATTATGGCACGTTCAGTAAAAAAAGGTCCGTTCATTGATGTTCACCTTCAGAAGAAGGTTGATGAGATTCGCGCCAGCGACAATCGCCCGCAGGCGATAAAAACTTGGTCGCGGCGTTCGACACTCTCACCCGACATGGTTGGTTTGACCTTCGCCGTTCACAACGGCAGACGCCACCTTCCGGTGTATGTGACGGAGAACATGGTCGGACACAAGTTGGGCGAGTTTTCACCGACGCGCACCTTCAAAGGACACGCCGGAACGAAATCGGAAAAGTCGGCAAAACGAGGATGAGAGGAAGCGATGAATAATGAATGATGAATGATGAGTTTAGGGACAAAGCAGATTTTAACTCATCACTCATCACTCATCACTCATCACTTAGCTAATATGGAAGCGAAAGCAAGTGCGAAATTTATACGCGGTTCGGCACAAAAGGCGCGATTGGTCGTTGATTTAGTGCGCGGCAAAAGCGTGAATCAGGCATTGGCGACATTGCAGTTCACGCATAAGCGGGCGACTAATCCGGTCGAAGCCTGTGTGCGTTCGGCGATTGCGAACGCGACGGAAGCCGCCGAGCGCGCGAACATCGCGGTTGACCCGGATGATTTGTGGATTAAAGAAGCGTTCGTTGACAAAGGTCCGACGAAATCGCGTTTCCGCACACGTCCCGCTCCGCAAGGGCGCGCGTTTCGTGAACGTCGTCACTTCTGTCACGTCACGATTACACTGTCGAGCGATGAGCGTCCGAGCGTCGCAGCCCGCAATGGAAACACGGAAGCCGCGTTAGCGCGTCGTGCCGCGAGACAGGCTATCGCCGCCACGCCGCCGCGCCAACCACGACAACCTAGCGAACAGGAAACGGTGAACACAACCGCTCCTGTGGTTGCTGCAACGGATGCGACGCCGGAAGAAGTACAGCCGATTGTGACCGCGACGGAAAACATCAATACACCGCAAGTGACTTCATCGGCGGCGCAAACGGATGTGACGGTGGAAACACAATTGAGCAGCGCGGATACAGCGCAAGATACGACGACACAAGACGCAGACGCGACGACGAACGCCGTGACTGAAAACAAGATCGAAGAAAAGGACGGGGTGTAAATAAGTGGGTCAGAAAGTTCATCCATATGGCTTCCGCCTAGGCTACAACAAGGATTGGCACTCGCACTGGTTCGCCAAGAAACAGTACGGCGAATTTCTTCACGAAGATTTGAAGTTGAAGCGCGATTTGAAAAGCCGCTTCGCGGGGGCTGGTGTCTCACACGTTGACGTTGAACGCGCCGCGAACCGTTTGAAAATCATCATTTACACTTCGCGTCCCGGCATTATCATCGGTCGCAAAGGGGCGGAGATTGACAAACTGAAATCTGATATTTCAAGCCGCACAGGTCGTGAAGTTTTAGTTTCGATTCAAGAGATTCATCGCCCGGAATTAAACGCGCAGCTGCAAGCCGAGAAAATCGCGCAGCAACTGGAGAAGCGTATTGCGTTTCGCCGTGCGATGCGAAAGACGATTGAAGAATCGCTTCGCTTCGGTGCGGAAGGTATCAAGGTGATGGTCGGCGGACGTTTGAACGGCGCGGAAATCGCGCGCACCGAACGCTATCTCGAAGGACGTTTGCCGCTTCACACCTTGCGCGCGGATATTGATTACGGACTCGCGGAAGCCCACACCACGTTCGGTGTCATCGGTGTCAAAGTCTGGATTTATCGCGGCGATATTTTAGACCCGGCGGCGGCGATGGCGCGCGGTACGGGAACCGACCCGATTAACGATACCCAATCGGAACGCCGTCCCAAGACACGCCGTGAACGCGAAGGCGGCGAAGGCGGCGGTGGTGAAGGCGGCGGTAATCGTGATCGTCGCGGCGGACGAAGC
>JBGTMR010000364.1:0-4392 GCA_041743485.1 Pyrinomonadaceae bacterium | reverse complement strand
CACCGCGAGGTCAACGAAGTGACGTTCACCGCCGCCGATGCTTCGCGCCGAATTTATTTGAAGGATTCGCAAGAAGGTTAAAATAACAAAAAGGGTTGAAGTTATAAAAACCCCAACCCTTTTCGATTCAAATTTACCGCGCGACACAAACTAACGCTTAATCTCATCACCGACATCGTTTATCGCATCGCCGGTTTTGCGTTTGGCTTCGCCGTAAGCGTCCTGCACGTTTCCACTCGCGCGGTCTGCCTTGCCTTCGGCTTCTAAATCGGGATTGCCGACGGCATGACCGACATTTTCTTTCACCGCACCCTTCGCCTTGTCCCAAGTTCCTTTGACTTCATCATCGTTCGGTAAGCTCATAATTGTTTCTCCTTCAAAGTTTTGTTTATCGGCAGTCAGTGGCTCGATTCTTTACAGGTAACAAAAGTAGAGCAAACATTGTTCCATGTCGAATAAAACCTGATTATATTAAAAATGGAAAGCAGGCAGACCGCTTTTAGAACGACCTGCCTGCTTCATTGAATTACGCGACCTTTCGTTTAGAAAGTGAAGCGGATGCCGAGTTGAACCCGCAAGGGGTCTCCCGGAGTATTATTAAGAAGAAAGTTGCCGTTGTCGTCACGGAGGCGCAAAAAGTTCGGGTTAGAAGGCGCAAGCACTTCGCCCGTTCTTTCGTTGACGCCGGGATTACCGTAGTTGGTGACGGTTGTGCCGCTCAGTTGAACATTCTCAAAGTTGAAAAGGTTGAAGGCTTCGATTGACGGTGAGAGTCTGTATTTCTCACCGAAAACAAAATCACGCTGAAGTCGCAAGTCAACATTGTACACAGGCTCGTTGCGATATGAATTACGCAGTGACGAAACACCGGGCGCGATGTACGGGCGGTCGGAGAAGTTACCAAAGTCCTGATTCAAATCGCCGGACGTGCTGCCCGTCGTCGTCAATGTCACCAAATTCGCGTATTGCGCGTTAGTGAGACCAGAACCGGCGGGCGCGACGATGCCGCTCACGGTCGCATCAATCGGAGTTCCCGAACGGAATCTGCCAGTCGTGGATACTTGAAATCCGAACGGCGCGTTATAAAGCGCATTGAATACGAAAGCATGTGGACGGTCAAGGCGCGAACGGTTGTACTCAGGACTCAAATCGAATGAGTTATCGTACTCAGAGAACGTTGCATTACGCTCGGTGGTGTCATCGTCGAAGTTGCTTGAGAAAGTGTAAAAGGCATCGAACTGACCAAAGCCGCGACGCATCTGGGCGCGCACCGTGACCGCGCGGTAGAGTGAGCGGGCAGAGGGTTCGCGCACCTGAATGAATCCGAGAATGGAAGCGGGGCGGGGTCTTCCGGCAAGTCCGAAGAACGGACGTTGGCTTGCATCGCCCGTGCGAATGATTGGCATCGGCAGGTTAATGTCGCGGTTGCGGTTGAGATTGACCGTGTTGACATAATCAAAAGTCGTGCCGAGTGTAATACCCCGTGACACTTCACGCTCGAAGCCGAAGCCGAATTGCGCGGAACGCGGATTCTTCAATCCTTCGCCAGCGGTAACGAGGTTCTGACCCGTCAACGGATTCGGTGTGATGCCGCGTGCGATTGAAACATTACGCTGAATTTGCGCGAACTGCTCAACCGTGAGAATCGGCAGATTGCCGAGCGGGAATTGATTGAGGTCAATGCCGATGGTCAGGAATTGCTTGTAAGTGGTATTCGGGCAACGTGGGTCGGATGCCGCGATACCGTTCGCGCAAGGAGTTGTAAAGCCGCGAAGTTCGCCGACGACATCGCCCGGCGGGGTGCGGAAGTTGTTGATTGGTCCGGCGAGTGTGAGAAGCGGCGTGCGCGCGTAATAGAGTCCGGCGAAGCCGCGAATAACGGTTTTGCCGTCGTTGAAAGGATCGTAAGCGAAGCCGAAACGCGGCGCGAATTGATTCGTCAAATCGGGGATGACACGCGGGTCAACTCTGCCGAGCGCGAAGTCGGTATTGGCGACGAGATTCGTGAGTTCCGTGTTGTTCGCGTCGGGTGTCGGCAGGAAATTGGCTTCGTAACGCAAGCCGTAGTTGAGCGTGAAGTTCGGGCGGATGCGCCATGAATCCTGACCGTAGAAAGCAAGGTCGGTCGCCGCGAGATCGGCGAGCGTGTTGCCGACTTGACGACGATAACGCACGCGCGTGTCGTCGAAGCGGTTCGCCGGATCGCTCGTGCCGCCTGCGTTCCCGACTGTTAGAATCCTGAGCGGCGTGGCGAAATCGCTGCTGCTCAATCCAAGAAAATCAAAATTACCGGTTTGACGAAATCCGAAGGCTTGGTCGGCGAATGCATAATTGTAATCAACGCCGAATTTGAAACTGTGCGTTCCGGCGTTGACGATTACATTATCAAGCAACTGGACGCGGTAATCCTGTTCCGTGGTCGGAAGAAACGAGCGCGTGCCGAAAGTGCCGAAGATAGAATCAACCAATGGCGAAAACTCGTTGGACAAACGCGGGCGTGTTTCACGCGAATACTGCACGCGAAGTTCGTTGACAATCGTCGGAGAAATGAAGCTGGTCAGTTGCCCGACGACGGTGTGTTGGTTATCGCTCTCAGTCCCGTTGTTGGAAAGGGCGTTGTTCGTGGACGGAGAAAGCGAATTACCGGAAGCCGTGGCGTTCAAAGCTTCATTGTTGCTGTAGTTGTAACGAACATTAAACTGATTGGCTTCGCTGAAGTTGACATCCACACGACCGACGAGTGCGCGTGCATCGTTGGTTTGCGTGAACGGAGTTTCAAGCCCGCTGTAAAAGTTGAAAGCCTCGGCGATTCCCGCCGTCGTGGTCGGACTGATCCTGTCCAAATTTGGTAAATCCACGAGGCGCGGTTGCTGCAACTGCTGTTGCTCATATGAGAAAAAGAAAAACGCTTTATCGCGCGTCAAGCGAACATCATTACCTTCACCGAATATCGAAACAAGCGGACCGCCGATAGCACCGCCGAACTGTTTTAATGTTGGGGCGGCTCTCTGATTGAAAGCGTTGCGGCGGGAGATACGTTCCGGGCGATTAAGATAGAAAGCTTCGCCGCTGAAATCGTTGGTACCGGATTTCGTGACGGCGTTGACGATCCCGCCCGTCGAGCGTCCGAACTCGGCGTTGTAACCGGAAGCCACAACTTGAAATTCACGAATCGCGCTTTGCGGAAACGTGAACGCTTCGTTGCTGCGTTCACCGCCGCGTATGCCGCCGAAGAACGGGTTGTTGTAGTCGGCTCCGTCAATCTGAATGTTGGAATTGATACCGCGCTGTCCGACAAGCGAAATCTGACCGCGCGTCGGGTCAACGTCGGCACCCGGCGTCAGGGTCACAAAATCTTGGAAGCGGCGACCTTGAATCGGCAAACCTTCAATCGCCGTCGAGTTGAGCGTGACCGTTGATTGCGCTTGAGTGGTTTCAACCGCCGCGCTCGTAACGGTCACTTCTTCCGTCACGGCAGTGACTTGCAGAGTGACGTTAGCGTCGAGCGACGAGCCGACTGTGACTTGATAGCCGGTTTGCGTCAACTCGCCAAAGCCTTGCGCCGTGACGGTCAACGTATAATTACCCGGCGGCAGGTTGACGGCGCGAAAGCCGCCGTCCTCATTGGTCGTGAGTGTCTGCGTCAATCCGGTCCCGGTGTTCGTTACGATTGCCGTCGCGCCGCTAACCGCCGACTGTTGCGGGTCTTTGACGGTGCCGACGATCTGTCCGGTGGTTGCTTGCGACTGAGCAAACGCGGATGGCGCACCGATAAAGCAAACTATTAGTAATGCACACAAGCATAGTGTGCGATGGAAGGCGAAATTACGCATATTGATAAACCTTTTCTGCGACTGATTTTTGAAGTTACACACGGCGCGAGATTGTGACTGACTGTATTACGTCACAAAGACTCTTTACCGTTATTACGAGAAGTTATTGCGATTGCTATAAACGCTTGAAAACTTGGAAGCACCTGACAGAATGCCTGAAAACATTTAATTCAATCTTACAAGGAAGTGAACAGAATGTTAAATCTGCTCTGCATTCGTCAATACAAATTCAATCCGAGAAGCGTGTATTTAGGGTAGAAGCGAAAAATACGCGATGGGCATGTCATGGTCGGAGACACGTTCGGGACGCGCGGTGTCGGTGCGGAGCGCGTCGGGAAAATCAGCGTTATTGTGCGCGTAAGTAAAACGTGTGACGCGCGAACGCGCCGCCTGATTGACGATGATGTGGTCGAGAGTTTGCGCGTTTCCTTCAAAGACGAACGAGTAACGCTGCGCGGGGGGAAGCGTGTCGAGCAGGTTGAAAAGATTCGGTTCGACTAAATCGGTTGAAGCGAGCGTCACGGTGTCGGCGGGGGCGGGGCTGCCGAGAATCGTGCCG
>JBGTMR010000363.1:0-1972 GCA_041743485.1 Pyrinomonadaceae bacterium | reverse complement strand
GTTGCTTCCCGCAGGGGCGATGCGCGAACCGGGCGGAATGGCGATGCCGAAAAAGTTCGGGACGAACAGTTGCGACGCTTCGCCTTCAAACGCGACGTTGAAACGGAAGGGAAGCAGGACGGCGTTCGAGCCGAGATTCGGCGTCGTGAAGCGCAAAAGATTGCGTCCCGTTGTTCCGACGTAAGCGGCGGAGAAGGCGAGGTCGGATGTAATCTGGTGTTCAAACGAAAAGGAATAATGATGCGCCTTAGGAGTTCTCAAATTCCGCGCGGGCAGCGTGACTTCGACGCCGGAAGCCGAAGGCAGCGCACCGTTCGCGCTGGCGAGTTGGTTGATGAGCGCGATTTGCTGGGCAAGAGTCTGTGTGTTTGAACGCAGATTGAGCGAACCTTGTTGTACAAGGTCGGGATTACTCGCCGGATTTGCTAAACCTAAAGGCAGGAAAGGAAACAGTGTATTGCCGATGCCGCCCGCGAGGTTGACGGTCACAAAGCGTGGAAAAGTGCTTCTCGATTGGCTGACGACCGCCCCTAAAATCTGGTCGAAAAACAAACCGTATCCGGCGCGCAAGGTCGTCGCGCTGCGCCCGCGTCCCAAGAATGACGGGGCATAAACGATACCGACGCGCGGAGCGAAATTGTTTTTGTCGGTGTTGAAAATACGGTCGCGCCCGTTTATGAAACGCGCGAGTCCGGGAACGAGTGAAACCGCAGGATCGTCAAACGATGATTCGACCTGACGGTTGGTTTCGCGCGGCGGCGTGTTGTATTCATAGCGCAAGCCGAAAGAGAGCGCGAGATTCGGGCGGATGCGAAAGTCGTCTTGGGCGTAGAAGTTGAGTTGGTAGTAACGCAGATTTATCGTCGCGTCGTTGCCGGATGAAATGGTTTGAAAGAAGCCGGAAGCCGCCCCCGATGCGGCGAGGTCAACGGGTCGCACAAAATCATTCGTGAAGAACAAACGCCCGTTGGTATCGCTTGAAACTTCCGGCGCGCCGTAGAAGGTGATGAGCGGTCGGAAGTTGCGCGGCAGTTCGCTGTTAAGTTCGGAGCGGCGCGTATCAACGCCGAAGATGAAGCGGTTCGCGCCGCGACGATAAGTGAGTTCGTCGGCAAGTTGATAGGTGTTGTTGACGCGGCGTTGCGGGAAGTTGAACACGTCCGCGCCGATGGGCGAGAAGCCCGCGAGTTTGATTTGCCCGACGGGTCCGAGTTGGTCTTGCGCGGAAAGTTGTCGCCCTTGTGCGTCGCGTAAGGGAGTCAGAAGAATGTTTCCGGTATTGGCGACGATTTGATTATTGACGACGTTCGGCAACGTGATGTTTCCGAGCAGAGGCGCGTTTAAGAGAAACGGCATGTTCAAATTCGCACTCGAAGGAGTTTGAAATTCCGTGTCTCGCACTTCGTCAAAATTCAGCCGCGTGCGCCCGTAAGAGAGGCGCACTTGATTGAAAAGCAGGTTCGCGGAATCCGGGGCGGAGAGTTCGCTGTTGTAAAAGAGTGAAAGGTTTTGCGTGCGGACTCGCGGGCGCAGGGTCGAAAACAAAGCTTCGCCCGTAGAGGGAATCGTGCGGAAATCCTGCGTGAAGTTATAGCGTCCGGTGATGGTTTGCTGGCGGTCACGAAAGCGGAAGTTGTCATCTATCTTGCCGGAAAGAATCGTGCCGCGCGCATTTGAAGGAACAGTGTTGGTGAAAGTGTTTCTGCCAAACACGCCGTCGGGATTGTTCGGGAACGGGTAGAGACTGAAGATAGCCGCCCCGTCGCGGGTCGTCGGGTTGGCGAAGGTCGCTTGATTCGTGAACGGGTCGGAGAAGATGCCGGAGGCTCCGGTGTTGAACGCTCCGCGCTGTTCGATGGTCGGGACGGCGAAGCTTTGTTCCTGCACGGCGTTTAAGGTTTGACGCTCGAATGAGAGAAAGAAAAACGTGCGGTCGCGTATCACACGCCCGCCGAGAACGAAGCCGCCCGAA
>JBGTMR010000362.1:0-17589 GCA_041743485.1 Pyrinomonadaceae bacterium | reverse complement strand
CTATCCGTTATCCACTATCCGTTATCCACTACTATGACGCATGAACGTGTAAGACGGGCGACGAACCGTTTAATCGAATCGTACACCGAAGAAGCGATTAAGATTCACCATCTCGACCGGCAGCCTTTGCCGTCGCACGATGACGTGATACGCATTTTGACGCGCGCCCATGAACTGCTTTTTCCCGGCTACGTCGGGGCGCAAGGCTTGAGCGCGCAGGCTCTTTTGCTTCACACCGAAAGCATGATGGCGGGGCTTCACGCGACGCTCACCGAACAGATTCGCCGCGCGATAAATCACGGGCAAGACATCCACGCGCATTGCGATGTGACCGACAAGGACGCTTCCGAAGTCGCCGCCGAACTTCTCACACGTCTGCCCGACCTTCGCCACACGCTCGCCTTAGACGTGAAAGCCGCTTATGACGGCGACCCGGCGGCGGGGTGTTTGGATGAAATCATCTTTTCTTATCCCGGCATTTACGCCATCACGGTTTATCGTCTCGCGCATGAACTTCACAACATGCGCGTCCCGCTTATCCCGCGCATCATGACCGAACACGCCCACCATCGCACGGGGATTGATATTCATCCCGGCACGGTTATCGGTGAAAAGTTTTTTATTGATCACGGCACGGGCGTCGTCATCGGCGGCACGGCGATTATCGGCGCGAACGTCAAGCTTTATCAGGGCGTGACGCTCGGCGCGTTCTCGTTTCCGCTGGACGACAAAGGCGAACTCGTCCGCACCACGAAACGCCATCCGACGATTGAAGATGGCGTGGTGATTTACGCCGGAGCGACGATTTTAGGCGGCGATACCGTCATTGGTCGCAACTCCGTCATCGGCGGCAACGTCTGGCTCACACACTCCGTCGCACCGGGAACGCGCGTCACACAGGAAGCACCCAAACTTCGTATCACGCAAGCGGAAATTAGAGGTTAGATGTTAGGTATCAGATGTTAGTAAAAGCAGTTCACTTCTTCACCAACATCTGACATCTAACCTCTAACCTCTCTTTTTGGAACTCCCCTCCCATTGACACTTTCTGTCACATTACACACAACCGAATAGGACTTAGATATTCCTCCCTCAGCCCTTTTTTGTTGCGAAGAATGCGACAAGCCTTAACCCACATCACAAGGGTTAAGGCTTGTTTCATAAAAAGCGGTGGTTCAACAAAGTTTTGCACTTTATCCCCAATCGTACAAAAGGCGGCACACTTCAATGAGCGGAATGCAAAAAAGTCTCATACTGTTTTCACTCAACTGGCTTGACGCGCAACTTACACTTCTCTGGATACGCGCGGGTGTCGCCACCGAAGGCAACGCGCTGATGGCGTATCTCCTCGAACACGGCGACGCGACGTTTCTGTTCGGCAAGTTGGCTATCGGTGCGAGCGTCGCATTCATCTTTTATCGTTGGTCACACCTGCGCCTCGCGCGCTTCGGCGTCTCGCTTGCCCTCGTGTTGTACGCCGCCCTGATGTTTGTTCACGGCGCGACCGGACTCGTCGCCCTAGAGCGCACTGCCCCCGCCGATATGTTTCTCGCTCTCGTTCATCAACACCGCGCCCTGCTCATCTGGTTCAACTAAAGCGCGACTCAAAATCTCGATTCTCTAACAAACTGCAATCCTAATAGTGCGACGCGCGACGTAATATCGTTCGTGCCGCGCCCGAAAAAGCGCAACGTGCTTCTGGCAACTCGGCATCAAAGCGGGCATACTTGAAAAATCAAGTTCGCCCGATTTCGTTTTTGCTTTGAACCTTTAAGGATTGCGCCCGAACCATGTACACACTCACCGCCCGCCGCATCATCGGCATCGCTTTAGTTTCCGCCCTGATTTCAGCCGTCACCGTCACTTTTTTCGACCGCATTAAAGAACGCTTCGCTTCATCTACCGTCACATTTTCGGAAGACACGCCGTTGCGCGGCATCACCGACCCGTCGAGCGCGACCGACGAACAGAACAACATTGACGTTTATCGCACGATGTCGCCCGGCGTCGTCTTCATCACATCATCATCGGGCAGCCGCAACCTGTTCGGACAAGGGGAACGCGACGGCACGGGTTCGGGTTCAATCATCAACAACGAAGGTTACATTTTAACGAACGACCACGTTGTTTCCGGTGCGCGCACGCTGACCGTATCGCTTGGCGGCGAGCGCACGTTTCCGGCGCGCGTCGTCGGCACAGACCCCGATACAGACCTCGCGGTTCTTAAAATCGAACCGCCGCGCGACGGCTTAACCGTTATCCCTCTCGGCAATTCCGATGAACTCACCGTCGGTCAAAAGGTTCTCGCCATCGGCAACCCGTTCGGCTTAGACCGCACGCTCACGACCGGCGTTATCTCCGGCTTACAACGCCCGATTCGCTCGCGTCCCATACAGGGCGCGCCAACCGGACGCCCGATTGAAGGCGCGATACAGACCGACGCATCCATCAATCCCGGCAACTCCGGCGGACCTCTGCTTGATTCGCGCGGGCGCATGATCGGCATCAACTCGCAGATTCTTTCACCCGCAGGCGGCTCGGTCGGCGTCGGCTTCGCCGTCCCCATCAACATCGCCAAGCGCGTCGTGCCGCAACTCATCACCAACGGCGTCGTCGTCCGCCCCAAACTCGGCATCTCGACCTTCGACGCGCGACGCTATCGCAACTTGCCCGTCCAAGAAGGCATCGGCATTTACAACGTCCAAGAAGACGGTTCAGCCGCCGCCGCCGGGCTTCGCGGATTAGAACAGTCACCCGACGGCAATGTCATCTTAGGCGACATCATCGTCCGCATTGACGGCGAAAAAGTCGCGGAGCAAGACGACCTCTACCGCATCCTCGACCGCCGCCAAATCAACGACACCGTGCAGGTCGAAGTCGTGCGCGGCAACAACCGCGTCACCGTCCCCGTCCGCCTCTTACCCGAACGTCGCGGCTTTCTCCGGCGATAGAAAGTGATCCAATACATAAAGAGAGCGGTGTCCCGCTAATCGGACACCGCTCTCTTTATGTGTGCGCTTCTCAAAAATAACAATCGTCAAAACCCGTCGCGTGAACCCCTTCGCACTCGTCCCTTGCGCCGCTTCTTCACACTGTAAGTCGTAAGGCTTGAACGATTCGCCACGTTGTCTTCGGCGAAAACATAAACGGTTGTGGTCTGCGTCGGGTTGATTTCAAACGCTCCGTTGTACGGCTGAAAGTTTGTACCGTCCAACGAGTAAAAAACAGACTTCACACCCGCGCCTTCATCCGTCGCGGTGATAGTCACGCGCCGAATCGCCGCAAGTGGAACTTCCTTAACGCTAACGGTTGGCGACTGCGTATCTTGCGCGGCGTTGCCCGACACGGAAGCCGTCGGCTGCACCATGCTTTCAAATGTTCCATCACCATCGCCGTCATACTGCAACGCGCCGATGCCGGACGGCGAAAGCTCAATTTTGACTTTTGTGTTCGCGGGTACATTAACGTCTAAGTAGCGCACCGCCTCTGACGTGGCGATGTCAGTGCCTTTGGTTAGTTCAAGCGTGGCGAGTTCATCGGTTGTGGTAAAGGTGAAAGCTATCGTTTCCTCTAAAGGTACGACTGTCAAAAGATTTCGATTATCAAGCGGGTAGGCTACGATATTGGGTGCATTCTCTGATTGTTCGCCGGTGAACGGATTTAGAGTGTTTCCTGTGGAGTCGGAAATTATCACGTTGGAAGCATTAGAAATCTGAAAATAATAAGCGGGCGATGCGGCTTGCTCGTCAGATTCCAATGATTCGCTTGTCCCTATAAAAGATTTGCTTTGGTTTTGGTTTAGCGGTTCGCCTATGCTGTCAATAATTTTTCGGAAGACGTTATAATTCTTCATCATTCCATTATGGCTCGCATCATCGTCCCTGCTATTTCCGGCGTTGACGCTAAACGTTATCAACTTTGCATTTTGGGCGTTGTAGTTGATGTTACCTCGCCGCCTGAACGCGCTAACAAAAGGTACTGTGCCGTCGCCGGTCGTCGTGTCGAGTTTGTATGATTGCTTGTGACCGCAAGCATATATTTGAGTTCCCGTGCGGCAATAGACGACAGATTGTTTAGTAAGAATGCCGCCGATAGTATCGGCTGACTTACGCAGACCTACCATGTGGTAATACTGCACGCCGGAGGTATCGAGCCGCCAATCGTCTTGTTTATTAGACTGTCTATTAACAAAGTTGTGGAAATCAGAGTTTGCGCTTCCCGCTCTGCTTCGGTAACGGGTGTCGAGCATACTTTTCAGATTGTTATAATCGTATGTCTCATACGCATTACCATCTCCATCAGTGTCCCACCCTTGTTCAATAAATGCTCGCGGCTCAAAGTCGTAATATGCTTTTGAGGGCAGTAGTTCGTGAACTCCCGGAAAAAACTCTGCCAGCGTTTTTATGCGACTATCGAAAAACGGCGTGCGTCCAAGTATCAACTCAATGAACTGCCCGGTTTCCAAAATGTTGATTGCTTTTGGCGCGCCAAGCCACGGGCTACCGACGGTGATAAGTTTTTCTACCGCATGATCCGGCGTGTCAAGGATATAGCGGCGCGCCAACAAGCCGCCCATGCTGTGCGCTAGGATATTGATTTTAATTTCCGGGTAGTCACGGTAGCGTTCACGCACCGAGCGTACAAAGAGGCGAAGCGATGCGGCATTCGTTTTATTGCTTAATCGCCAGTCGTATGGGAAGGCGAACAGATTTGCGTCTTGAACAGAATTGTCCTCTTTGTATTCACGATACCCGCCATCAGTCGCCAGCCAATTCAGCATCGGCTTATAAACTTCATACCGCAAACATTGCGAGGTAAATGGCACGCAAATATCGGCTGACCGAAAAACGTCCGGCGCGATTACCGTCGGAAACGGTGTGTTTCCGGGTTCAAGACTTAAAGCATTTTCCGCTTGCTCGAAGAAAAGATTAGGAAAAACATTGAGATTAGGCACGCCGATTTTTTCCAACTTACTTCCGCCAATACCCGGCACGAAAATCAACGGCAACTTATCAATCGCCGCCACCGTCATCGTCTGGCTGTTCGCCGTGCCGCATTGATTGATGACTTGCACCCAGTAGTTTGTGCGTGAGTTGGCGGCGACAGAATTGATGGTTAAAGCATCGCTTGTCGCACCTTCAATTCTTTGCGACGTGTCGCCGCTGTCGCCCTTGTGCCACTGAAGAGTCGGGGCATACAAAGTTTCGGTTTCAACTTCGAGCGTCACACTTTGATTGTTAAGAACGGTTGCACCGCGTGGTTGCTTGGTGATGCGCGGCGCGCCGTCGCAGTAGCCATCAAAGGCGACGGAGACTCCGTTGCTGTTGGCGGTGCTGCCTTGTTGGGCGTTTTGGAAAGAGATGGAAACCCCATTGCTGCTCGTAGCTTTGCCGCCGTCGTTTTGGAAGCCGATGCTGACACCGTTGCTGGACACGGCGGTTTGTCCTTGCTGTTGCGCTGATGCGGAAGGAACGGACACCAACGTTGGCGGCAACACAAAGCAGCATGAAAGCAATGCGACGACGACGTTACGAAGATGCCTTGTGGTGTGCGGCGTTTGCGTGACGGAAATGTTTTTGGGGTAAGTCATGTAACCTTTTGCCATTCCTGTGCTTCGACTAATAATTCCAGAGGGCGGGTAACTACTCAGCCGTCTTCAGACGGCTTTCCGCGAAAGCGGCAAATAGACCAGCCGTTCGACGGCTGGAGACGATTGAGAACTAATCTCCGCAGCCCGTTTCTAACGGGCTTTTGCATGAGGCTTGAGCCGTTCGGGTCTTGTTGGCTAAACCCAGTCAGGAGAATGACTTTGAAACGCCCTTGCAAATTTATTAACCTCGCTTCACCCAGCCGTCAAACGACTGGTCTATATGCCCTTTCGGGGAAGCCGTCTGAAGACGGCTGAGTAGTCACGATGAGGGCTACTAAAACGAGGACGGTCATCAGTACGACAAACAATCTTCGCCAAGCACACGTTTGAGGTACTCCCACGTTTCGCGTTGCTCCGCTTCATCCTCCGGCGTGGTCGGTTCGCCCCACGAATCGAGTAACCGGATTGCCGCTTCATTTTTAGCACGCCGATTTGTCGGTGTGGTCGCGTCTTCCGTGTCTTCGACGGCTTCGGCATCAATCGTCGGTGGATACTTTGTTGTCATAGAAAGCCTCCGATTTTAGTTATTGCCCGAACTGTCGCAGGAACGCGGAAGCGAGTTTCGCCGTCTCGACCGCGCTTCCGTCTTTGCGTAAGAAGACGAACTTGGGTTCTTTGCCGGGTGCGGCTTCGACCCGCACGCGCTCGACCCGGTTTTTACCCGGCGGGTTGGCGTTCTGCGCGCTCTGCGGCACGTCGAAGACGGCGGTGGCGAGTAGGTATGTGACGCCCGTGCGGTTGAGGTTCGAGACGGTCGCGGTGGCGGACGACGACGCGAACGAACCGGAGAGCGTGCCGGGCGCGGAAGTCGCTTGACCTGAACCGCTAACGAAGCCGACGTTGATTTGCGTGCCGACGGGGATGTTGTTGGCGCGGACGACGACGTTAATCGGGTCTGTCAGTTGATTCGGCAAGAGCAGGTCAACCGTGTCGAAGCGCGAACCGGCGTAAGAAGGAACTGCATAGCCACCGACGGATGAGATGGTTAATGAAGGCGATGCGGAAAGAATGATTGTTGGATTGATGGTTGATATAACTGCCGCAGGAAAAGATGAACCTGAAAAGCTGACTGCTCCTGCTGGAGCTTCAAGCCTGATAACGCCAGAGTTGCCGGACGTATCGTACGCCGTACCGGAACTTGTATCTAACCGTCCGAATCTGGATATATCAATTGTGTTAGCTACAAGCCGGATAGCACCTCCAGAACCTGCACCAACACAAAAGCAATAAGAACCGGCATAGATACCTCCACCTACAACTATAGATTTGGAAGAAGCTATTACAATCGCGCCACCGCCGCCGCCGCCCACGGTTCCGCTACCTGCCGCAGTTCCTCCACCTCCAGACCCTCCCACGATTGGCACCAGAGACAATGAGCCTACCCATTTACCGTTACGGGCAGAATTACTGTCGAAGTCGAGTGTACCCACTCCACCACCGAGACCAAACCCAGAACGACCAACGTCACCACCATGAAAACCACCAGGTCCGGGGATTATTGTATTTCCACGACTGTTACCGATTATTTCACCATTGCCTACATCTATGCCGCCTCCAATACTCACATCTCCTTGAGCCAGTATGTAAACAGGTGTATTCCGTGAGTTGCGTTTGAATCTGAGCGTTTTGCGGTATGGAATGTTTACAGTTGTATAATTCAACACACCGGACTCAGGCAATTGAACATAGAAGAGTTGGTCGTCAGGCACGTTCGATAAATCCAACGCGCCGTCCGCGCCCGTCGAGCCGCTCGAAAAGGTTTGCGCGTGCGTGGTGAGTGAAAGCACGCATAAGAAGATGATTGATTGGAAGATGTTTTTCATGTTGCACGCTCCTTGTGAGGCAAGAGTTAAAAGTGACTCGCGCTTCGCGGCGCGGATTCGGTGAGCGATTCGTTCACGCTTCGACGGGTTCGGCGCGCTTCTCAATGTCTTCCGTCACGCGATGTTGATACTTGCGCTGAAGTTCAGCGTAGTATTTCACCACTCGTTGCGGGTCGTGTCCGTGTTCGGCGGAAATGCGGCGGCGCGTTTCCCTGATTCTCTCAATCGTCGGGTCATCCTTCGCTTTCATCCTGTCCTCCTATCAACTCCAAAGGTGTCACCAGCGCGGGAACGTATAAGCCAAGCAGCGTGTTCACCCGCCGTATGTGACCGAACTTGTTGGCGTTCGCCAGATGCCGACAATTCCACGTCAGCAGAAAGTCGCACTTGTGAAAAGAAGCCAGTGCCAGATGCAGCGCGTCGCCGATGGGGTCGTCGGGCATCACCTTGTGCCGGATGTACGCTTCGACGATTTCGGTAATCGCGGTCTCAATAGACACGAGCGGCAAGTCGCTGACAAGTTCGATAACCTTATCGCGCTTTGGATAATCGCCGCCTTCGAGTTCATCCAAAACCGCGACGCTGGTGACGAGCAAGTAATCGGCGCGGCGTTCGTCCCACCAGTGGCGCGTCCACATCCGGCGCGCCACCATGTCGGGTTCAGTGCGAACCTCATAGTAAAAACTCGGAACTGAAGTTTCGACATAAACTTTCGGCTTCATAACTCACCAGCGTTACCTCAAGTCAGAGCAAATTAGCATTAGTTACGCCGCCCGAAAAGATTTGCGAGTGGGCGGCATATTGCAACGCCGCCTGTAAATCTTCCGCTTCAAGGTCGGGCATCTCTTCCAAAATCTGTTCGGCACTCAAACCGGAAGCGAACAAATCAAGCACATCAATCACGCGAATACGCATCCCGCGAATGCACGGACGCCCGCCGCATTGCTCAGGGTTGATTGTTATTCTCTCCATCAGGTTCGACACAGTATTCCTCAAATCCGGCGAACTCCAGTCCAGCCGCTCGAAAAGGTTTGCGCGTGGGCGATGAGAGTTATTTACGTTTCTCGTACTCCTGTCGGAAAGCGTCGAGCAACGGCAACTCAATCGCATCCTTCGCGCGTCCGGCGGCGCGCTTGCTGGCGATGATGTCGCGTATGTTCAGCACGGGCAATCCGCTCGAAGTGTCCATACGCTGCTTCGCTCCCTCGTAGCTTTCAATGCCGTCGGGCGCGAAAACCAAATCAATGTCGAAGGGACCCGACTTGATTTGCACGAAGTCTTTGCCGCGCACGATTTCCTGCTCCAGCCGTTCATCAATCGTAAAACCCAAGAACTTCAACGCCCGCACGATACGCCGCCCGTTCTCCTCATCCTTGCGCGGATAAACGTCAACGTCCTGCGTCGTGCTTGGATAACCGAGAAGAATCGCGCCCGATTTGCCGATGAACATATAATCCACCGCATGTTCGGCGAAGGCGGCGGCGAGTTCCATCGCCTGCGCCGGATGAAAGCTATTCCCCCGCATCGAGAATCCTTTTCTGCAAGGCGTCCGGCTCTCCATAGCCGAGATACGTGGGAAGGTTCTCCCGACACCACGCCCGGTATTCGGCGGTCGAAGCGAACGCGCGCCACGGCGCATCGTCAAGCACCGGCTTATGTACATAACAGAAACCATAGCGCATCCACTCGTTAATCGTGCGTTGCAGATTGCGCCGACATTGCTCGCGGAAATCTTCCAACTCGTCGTGCTTAATCATATTGATAAATCCAACCTGCCATCCGCAACTCAAGAAAAGACCCGGTTGAAATACTCTTTTAGAATAACCTGAGCCATAACATGCAGACGGAGCAAATTAGCATTAGTTGAGTCGCTCGAAAAGGTTTTGCACGTCTGCGTTGACAGTCGCGCCGCGTAATTCCTATCATCGCGGGTTCATACAGAAGGGGCATTCAGTAATGAAAGTTATTTGCGGAGCGTTTCGCCGCGTCGGGGTGACGACGTTGGTGTGTGTCGTGACTTTGTTTTCAACCGCGTGTTTCGACTTGGGGATACAACAACGTCCGCGCACGCTGGCGGAGATTCCCGCCGAAGGTCTGGCTTATAAATTCGAGACTGACATCGAAACGGCGAATCTCCCCGCCGCCCTGCGAAACTCCGAACCGACCGTCGAGACTTTTCAGGAAGCGGTCAAAAGGGATTTCGATACGCGCCGCGTCGAAGACATTTTGCTTCGCACCGTCGTCTCACCTGACAACTCGCGCGTCCTCGCGTTGTATGAAACCGCCGAAACGCTTCAGGGCGAATTTCGCATTGACCTCTACGACGGGGAAGGCAATTTACAGCGCGCGCTCTTGCCGCGCGAACTCTCCGGCGGCTTTCCGCAAAAAGCCGCGTGGTCGCCCGACGGAAACCTTATCGCCTTTATCGGAGTCCGAAGCAGCGTCGCCGCGCAGCCCACGCCGACTCCGCTGCCTTTTGACGAACTCACCACGCCCGACCTCACCGCCCTGCCGACGCCTTCCGCCGCGCCGATTGTGCCGGGTGTTCCCGCGTTTTCGTCCGAGCAGATTTATATTTGCGACCGCGAAGGTTTCGCTTTGCGTCCGCTGACCGTGCGCGACGGTTTAATCTATTTTCACTTCGCGTGGTCGCCGGATTCGCGCGCCGTCGCCGCCCTCGCGTGCAAGGATGACGAATGGAACGAAAGCTTCGATAAAAACTTACAACCGTCGGGACGCCCGCGCGTCGTCACACTCGACGGCGGCGAACGTCTCTTAGATGACCGCCTCACTTCCGCGCTTCCCGTATGGTCGCCCGATGCCGCGAAGATTGCGACCGCGTACAACACCGATGCCGTCATCTATGACGCCGCCGTCTCCATCCCCGCCCCGCCGACCGCCGCGACGATTCCCTTAACCGAAGCCTTACGCGCCGCTTCCATCTCTTACGATGCGACGCGCGTCCAATCACAACCGACCGCGAACACCAAACCCGTCACCGCGACCGCGACCGTCACATCGAACACGGACACAGACCCGCTCTCATTCAATCCGATTGTGCGCCTCGAATGGATTGACCCGACAACCTTGCTCATCGAAACCGGCTTCGTCCGTCGCTACGCGGGCGGCAAAGAAGTCAACGATTACTTACGCTGGCACGCCCTGCGCCTTAGCCCGCAATCACGCCTTCTCGGTTAAGCGATTTTCCAACCCTTCTTGCCGTCGCTTCGCACACGCATCTATAATCAAAGCGTTCACTTGTTTTATCAGCCCTCTTAGCTCAATGGTTAGAGCAGCGGACTCAAAGGTCTTTGAAAATCTAAATGGAAAAGTGTCGTTTGCCTTCGGGTAGTATTCGGCAAACGGCATAAAACTTTTCTATAAGATTTTACAAAGTTGGGTTGCGGACGTATCACACTACAAAGCACGAATTTGTTTTCAGGTGTGTTCGTAGAACTTGTCAAATTCGGGGAAGCCTAAAGCCGCGAAAGCGGTATGGTAATCCCGAACCAAGCCTTGCTAACAAGCAAGGAAGGTGTAGAGACTTGACGGCAAGCGCGTAAAGCGATGAGAAAGTCCAGACCACAAACATTGATGTCAAAATCAATGCGCGGCGAAAGCCGTAGTTGGTAAGCATAATCCGTTGGTTGCAAGTTCGAGTCTTGCAGAGGGCATTTACACTTTCCTCAAACTTTACTCTCAATCAATATGTCACACCCCTTCGGCGGTAACTGGACCGTTCTCAAGCTGGAACGAGTGCGTGACTACCTCAAAGCTTACAGGCAGGCATTAAAGAATCAGCCTTTTCAAGTTGAATATATTGATGCTTTTGCGGGAACGGGCTACGTCACCCCGCGTCGAAAAGCCGACGCACAAACTACGCTCCTTAACGAAGAATTACGCCAAGTTGCGGAAGGTTCAGCACGCATTGCGTTACAAATTGAGCCTAGATTTGATAAGTATATTTTCATTGAGCGTCATCGCAAGCATGTCATTGAACTACACAAACTTAAAGACGAATTTCCTGACTTACGTGATGATATTATTATCAAAAAAGCAGATGCGAATGGCTCCATCATTGATCTTTGCACAAAACGAAGTTGGGCTAATCGTCGCGCCGTGATGTTTCTTGACCCATACGGGATGCAGGTTTCATGGCAAACCATCAAAGCTATTGCAAGCACCAAAGCGATTGACCTTTGGTTATTGTTCCCGTTGGGAATCGGCGTAAATAGACTCATGCAACGAGACGGCAACATTTCGCTTGTTCGTCGTCGCCATCTTGATAACATGTTTGGTACTACCGATTGGTTTGAAGCTTTTTATCGTCCGAGACAAGAACGCGGGTTGTTCGATGACAGCGTTGGTATGGAAAAAGTTGCTAACTTTGATTCCATAGCAGAGTATTTTGTAGAACGGCTGAAAACCGTCTTTCCGCACGTCGCTAAAAATCCACTTCAGTTGTTCAACTCAAGCCACAATCCGCTATATCTTCTTTGCTTCGCGGCAGCAAACGAAAGGGGCGGAGAAATCGCCGTCAGAATTGCACAGCATATCTTGCGAAAGAAATAAACAATGGGCGATAAATCAGCAATCGAATGGACGGAAGCGACATACTTAACGGAGTTTAAGACGTTTCGCCATTGCTTGAGAAATGGTCTTGTTCGTTGCTCTTACCCACACAATGACATCTTTATTGTTCTTCGATGCATTGCAACTAGCACAAGCCGTTACAATGTTCGTCAATTCGGAAGTTCCGCCTTTCGTAATGGGTACAACATGGTCAAAAGTCGTTGCTGGAGAAGTACAATAGGCGCATACTCCGTCGAACTCTTTCAAAACTTGTATCTGTACTTGAGGCGATATTGGCTGGCATCTGCGCTTGCGGCTGTAACTGTGTTGTCGTCTTTCGCGGCGCACAAGTTCATTTGTCGCGTATCTGATTCTCGCTGTTTCCGCTTCGTGAGGACGGCACGATCCGTTCTTAGTTATCAACTCGATTGCGAGCCACGTTTGACATTTACAACACCAGCGCAAGCCTTTTTCAAACATCAACTTTCGTTCTCTGTTACCGGGCTTATCGGTTATTGCATTGTAGTCGCATTCACGGCATCTACTTTTCAATCCATCAAAGCGCGAATTGTCCTTAGTGAAAGAATCCGTCGTCTTCCATTGCTTGCAAGTGGAACATTTCTTCAATCCGTGTTCCATTCGCTGCCGATATTCTTCAACGCTAATTCCCGCTTTCTTTGCAGCTATTTTAACTGCGCCTTCTCTTGTCTGTGCCATAGTTTTAAATGTCTCCGTCCATCCAATTATAATATGAAAGGAGCATTCTTTTCGTGGCAAATACAAAGATAGAGTGGGCAACTCATGTCTGGAATCCGGTAACGGGTTGCACGAAAATCAGCGCGGGTTGCAAGAACTGCTATGCCGAACGTCTCGCGTATCGTTTGCAAGCGATGGGGCAACCGAATTATGCCAATGGCTTTCGTGTGACGCTCCAAGAGCGGATGCTTGACGTACCGCGCAAGTGGAAAAAGTCGCGCACGATTTTTGTTAATTCGATGAGCGACCTTTTCCATACGGAAGTTCCTACGCCTTACATCCAAAACGTCTTTGGCGTGATGAATGAAGTATCCCGCCACCGTTATCAAGTTTTAACGAAACGCGCCGAAAGACTGCTTGAGTTGAATGATGAATTGAACTGGGGCGAGCATATTTGGATGGGCGTCAGCGTCGAAAATTCCGATGTGAAAAGCCGCATTGATTATCTTCGCCAAACAAAGGCGCACATTAAATTTCTTTCGCTCGAACCGCTTATCGGCGCGCTTCCCGAATTGGATTTGAGCGGGATTGACTGGGTTATCGTCGGCGGTGAATCCGGTCATGGGGCGCGTGAAATTAAAGAAGAATGGGTGACGGATATACGCGACCAATGCTTGCAAGCCGGAGTCGCTTTCTTCTTCAAACAGTGGGGCGGCGTTAATAAAAAACGCACCGGAAGATTATTGGAAGGGCGTACTTGGGACGAGATGCCTTTCAAGTAAAACAATAATAGATGCGCGTCACCATCGGACAAATCAACACCACCAACGGCGATTACGAAGGCAATACCGAGCGCATCCTTCGCGTCGTCGAACAGGGGAAACGAGACGAGGCGGATTTAGTCGTGTTGCCGGAAGTCGCGGTGCAGGGATATATGTCGCTGGATTGGTTTCTGGATGCTGACGTGCGCGCGAAGGCACTTGAGCCTTTGGAGAAAATCAAGCGCGCGGCGCAAGGGTTGACCGTCGTCGTCGGGACGGTGCGCCCGAATGATGAGACGAATGGAAAGCGGTTGTTCAACTCGGCGGCGGTCATCCGCGATGGTGAGATTGTAGGCTTCGCGGATAAGACGTTGTTGCCGGAGTATGACGTGTTCGATGACCCGCGATATTTTGAACCCGCGCGGGAGCGGCGTTTGTTCGATTTGGAAAACGGGCGTTTGGGCGTCGCGGTGTGTGAGGATTTTTGGAACGATAAGACCTTCTGGCGCGAGCGTCTTTATGCACACGACCCGGCGCAAGAGTTGATCGAGATGGGGGCGTCGGTGCTTGTTTCTATCAACGCTTCGCCGTTCGGGAAAGGCAAACAGCATGAACGGTGTCGCATGGTGCGGCATCGCGCGCGGGAGAATAATCTGCCCGTCGTGTTCGTCAATCTCGTCGGCGGCAATGACGGAGTGATATTTGACGGCGCGAGTATCGTCGTCAACCGGCGCGGCGAAACGATTTTGCAGGCTCCGGCGTTTGAGGAGTTCACGGGGACGGTTGACCTTGAATGCGAGGAATGCGATACGACGTGTCTCGACGGCGACGACATCGAAACCGTGCGCCGCGCGCTGGTCTTAGGCATACGCGACTACGCGCATAAGAACAAATTCAAACAGGCGATTTTAGGTTTGTCGGGCGGGATAGATTCGGCTCTCGTCGCGGCTCTCGCGTGCGAAGCGTTGGGGGCGGAAAACGTGTTGGGCGTGATGATGCCGTCGCCGTTTTCATCTAGGGGAAGCATCGAAGATTCCGAAAGTCTGGCGCGAAATACGGGAATGAGCGTTGAGCTTCATCCGATTACTTCGGCGTTCGACGCGCTGACGAACGAACTCAATTTGAAGCGTCCGACGCGCGGCGGTGAATCGCTCGCGGTCGAAAATCTGCAATCGCGTTTGCGCGGCAACATCCTGATGACGCTCTCGAACGCGACCGGAAGATTATTGCTTTCGACCGGAAACAAATCCGAACTCGCGCTCGGCTACTGCACGCTCTACGGTGACACGAACGGCGGTCTTGCCGTCATCGGTGATGTGCTGAAGACCGAAGTCTATGCTTTGTGTCGCCACGTCAACCGCGATGCCGAAATCATTCCTGAAACGATTATCAACAAACGTCCGTCGGCGGAACTCGCCCCCGACCAATTCGACGACCAGAGTCTCCCGCCTTACGACAGTCTCGACCCGATTCTAAAACTTTACTTCGAGCGCAAATCAGCCCCCGACGAAATCATCGCTCAAGGTCACGATGCGGAACTCGTCTATCGGATACTCAATCAAGTCGAGACTCCGGCAAACGAGTTCAAGCGTCGTCAACTTCCGCCGACCTTAATCATCTCGCGCCACGCTATCGGCATCGGTCGCCGTCGCCCCGTAACGCACCGCTATTCGCGCACATTCACATCCCTGCCCGCGATGAGTGGTGGCGATTTCTAATATTTCTTCCCGCGCTTGAGGTTGTCACATGTCCGCAGTTTAACTAGAATGCCCGCGTTCCCCACGCTCAACCCCCCTACTGAACTTAACCGCTCGAATAACCATTGAGTTGCCCGGACTCTTTAAGGAAAAAGGAATCACATTATGAAGCTCACACTCGCAAGAACTGCGAAGACCGTCGCGCTTGGTCTTTCGCTTGTCCTCGTGGCGGTCGCACTGATGGAGGTCGGTTCATCTGCACAAACGACCAACCAGAATCAAAACCAGAACGGTACTAACAATCCGAGTTTCAACGGCGGTCGCCAAAATCGTGGTCGCGGTCGCAACAACACACCGGGTACACCGCGCGGTCGCCGTAACGACAACATGAACTCGAACATGAATATGAATGGCAACGGGAACATGAACTCGAACATGAACAACATGAACTCCAACATGAACAACATGAACTCCAACATGAATATGAACTCCAACATGGGCAACATGAACATGAACGGAAACATGAACTCGAACGACAACATGAACTCGAACACCGTGCCGCCGCGCTCTTAATTTATACTGCGCGGCTTAACTTATCCGCACACACAAAACTCCCCGCACTGTTTATATAAAACGGCAGTGCGGGGAGTTTTCGCTTTTGCGGCTCGCAAGGTTTATCGCCTATAAACTTGCTTGTTCCGCGTCGAGCGGCGCGCCGATTGTCGCCGCTTCCGGTTCTTCATCCTGCGCCGCTCTTTCTTCTTTCAACAAAGAGGTTTCATAATTTACGTCGCCGCCGAGCGTGTCAATCACGGCTTTGACGAAACCCAAAATAGCCGGACCCAAGACGATGCCGGGAATGCCGAAGGTATAAACTCCGGCGACTAAGGCGACGAGCATCCAGTAGAAATTGAAGTTCTCGGTGCTGGCGGCGGCGAGTTTCGGGCGTAGGAAAAGCGACGAGGAAAGGGTGAGAGCGATGCCGATGCCGAGATAAATCGCGGCGGAGAGCGGCGCATCTTGGAACACGAACAGGTAAATCGCAATCGGAATATAGACCGCCCACTCGCCCAACAGAGGAAAGAAGCCGATAAGGAAAGTGACGACTCCAAGCACGAGAGCGAGCGGCACGCCGAACGCGAAATTTAGAACGCAAATCGCCACCGCCTTTATCGTTTGATCAATAAAGACGGCACGCAACGCACCGCGCAATGCACCACCGACGTTTGCCGCGAGTTGTTCGTAAAATGGAAGATAGTCGCCCGGAACGCGCACCTTGATATAACGTGCGAGGCTCTTGCGTTCGGTTAAAACGTAGAACATGGTGAAGAAGAACAGCGAGGCGGAAGCTAACAACAACGCCGAACTTTCGCGCAACGATTGGACGGCGGCGGCGGAGCGCGTGATGGCTTCGGCAAACGCGGTTTCTAAACCGTAGCGCGTGCTTTCGCGCTCAACCGGGAAGGTGCGCGCCAAAGATTCGCTGATAGACGCGATGATGCTTGCGCGTTCCTGCTGGACGTAATCCGAGTAACCCGAAAGCTCGTACCACGCATAACCCGCGACCGCGACGAGCGGCAAAACGATAAGCCCAATCGTGATAAGCGCACTACTCGCGCGGGCTTGCAACTTATCTTCAAGCCACGCCTGCACCGGAAGCAGATAGACGGCGGCGACTACGCCCAACAACAGCGCGACGAAAACTTGACTAACGAGATAGAGGAACAGCCCCGTGGCGAGAAGTATAGCGATGCTATAAACGACGACGCGCTTGGCTTCGCCCGTCGTTATATCGCGTAAAGGACGTTCGTTTTCGAGCGATTGATTCTCAAGGTCGTGCGGCATAAGCAAATAGTGGATAACGGATAGTGGATAACGGACAGTGTAAGGCAAAGGCTTTTCACTATCCACTATCCGTTATCCGTTATCCACTGTTTTTAGCGCACGCGGACGATGAATGAGACGCTGCCGGAATTATTCGGTGCGGTTTGGCTGAGGCTTCCGGTGAAAATCCAACGAACGTGTGTGACGTTGCGGTCGTATCCGGCGGGTGCGCCGCCCGCCGCGCTCACAGGCGTATAAGTCCACGTCGCAGCGTTGTCGTTCGAGTATTCAAAGGTCGCGGTTAAGCCGGTTGTACCAAGCGCGGCGGCGGCGGCGGCGAGTTTGAAATCGGTGTTGAGATTAAGGCGCAAGGAACTCGCCGGGTCGGGGTCAATGATGCGGAAGCCGGTCGCGGATTGCCCGCCCGTGTTGGTAAAAGCGATGGTGTATGTGAGGTCTGTGCCGGGTGTGATGTCGCCTTCGGGCGATACGCTTTTGACGAGCGAAACGGCGGGCGGAGAGTTTGAGATGGTGATGAGGTTACTGAATTCCGATGTGCTTCCGGC
>JBGTMR010000361.1:0-2359 GCA_041743485.1 Pyrinomonadaceae bacterium | reverse complement strand
AAGAGTGTCGCCGGATGGAAAGTCAATCGCTTATCTGTGGAGCGCGGCGGGCAAAGAGCCGCGCGATTTATACGTCGTCTCGACGAGCGGCGGGCGGGCAAGAGTTTTAGTGCGGGCGGTTGATACGCCGCGTGATGAGCGTGCGAGTAAAACGGAAACGCGCGATGAACAGCGGACGGACGCCAACCGCGAGGAGCGTGTGATGCAGCGCGACGCGGCGCAGGCGGCGACAAGTCAAACGCAAGCGACACAGACGGCGCAACAAGGAACGCGAGGCGACGCGCGAACGAGGATGGATGAGGGGCGGGCGATGAGTGTCGGCGCGCCGGAATGGTCGCCGGACGGTCGGCGGATTTTGTACGCGAAGCGCGGCGATTTGTACGTCGTGAATGTGGAAGGCGCGGGTGCGCCGCGACGTTTGACGACGACGGCGGCGGTGGAAGCGGGAGCGCGTTGGCTGGATGCGAAGCGCGTGATGTATCAATCGGGCGGGGCTGTTTTCGCGTTCGATACGATTGACGCTTCGCTGGTTCAGGTGACGCGCGAAGCGGGCGGGGCTGCGAATGTACAGGCGCAAAGCGGCGCGGCTTCGATGAACAGCATCACGGGCGTCACGCCTTCGGAAGACGGTTCGCGCATCGCGTATATCGTGAGCGACACGTCGAAGCAACGCGCTCTTATCGTGCCGAATTACACGGGCGAGTTTGTGACCGCACCGACGTTTCGGCGCGGGTGGACGGAGCAGAAGTTGTTTGTGACGAAGACGGACGGAACGAGTGAACGCGCGACGGAAATCAAACTGCCCGCGCCGGAAGGTGCTTCATATATTCGCGGCGTGCGGTGGACGAACGATAACGCGGGATTGATTGTTGACCGCATAGACCGCGACACGAAGCGGCGGCAAATTCTCTACACGATAATTGATAACTCAACGAGTGCGTTGACGAATAACAAAGCAAAGGCGAACGGCGCGGTTGAAAAATCTGATGCCTTTCTTTTGATTGATGAAGAAACGGATGACAAATGGATTGCGTCGCTTTCGCGCATCGTCGAGCCTGCGCCAAAAGGCGATGCGATTCTTTTCGCGTCGGAGCGCGACGGCTTTAATCATCTTTATTTGAGAGTTTTCGGTTTAGACCCGAAGCTTGCGACACCGCGACAACTCACACGCGGAAATTATGAAGTGAGTTGGGCGGCGTGGTTGCCGGATGGTGAGCGCGTGGTTTATTCGTCAACCGAAGGCGGGACGGCGGAGCGGCAGTTTTACATTATCAACACGCGCACCGATGAGAAGACGAAACTCAACGCGCCGAAGGGGATGAACACCGACGCGCAGATTTCTAAAAACGGCGCGACGATGGTGTTTGAATCTTCGCAAGTTTTAGTTCCAAACGATGTGTATGCGATGAACCTTAATCGGCTGAAAGATGCGCCGGTGCGTTTGACGGATACCGTGCCGGAGAAGTTTGAGAATTATAAATGGAGCGTGCCGGAGTTCGTTTCGTATGCGGCGAAGGATGGGAAACAGGTCGCGGGACGTGTCTATGTGCCGCGTGGTTTCGATAAAGGGAGTGCGAAGAAATATCCTCTGGCGGTGTTCGTTCACGGGGCGGGATATTTGCAGAACGTGATAAACGGTTGGAATAATTATTATCGTGAAGCGATGTTTCACACGCTTCTGAATGAGCGCGGGTATGTCGTGCTTGATATTGATTATCGCGGCAGTGCGGGTTACGGGCGGGCGTGGCGGACGGATGTTTATGATTTCTTGGGCGGCTTGGATTTGCAAGACCACTTGGACGGAATTGATTACGCGGTCGCAAATTTCAATGTGGATAAATCTCGTGTCGGAATGTACGGCGGAAGTTACGGCGGGTTTATGGCGGAGATGGCGGCGATGCGCGCACCGGAATATATCGCTTGCGCGGCGGCACTGCGTCCCGTCGGGGATTGGAAAAACTACTTCGCGTCGTCGCCGGTTTATACGACCGAACGCTTGGGTTATCCCGACAAAAACCCTGAAGCTTATAAGCGCAGTTCACCGATAACTTACGCCGACAAGTTAAATCGTCCGCTTCTGATTCTGCATGGAATGGTTGATGACAATGTGCCGGTTCAGGATTCGGTGCAGTTGGTTGAACGGTTAATCGAGTTGGGTAAGACGGAGTATTTTGAGGTGATGTTTTATCCGTCGGAGAATCACGGCTTTGTAAAAGCTGAAAGTTGGGCGGATGAGTACGAGCGGATTTTGCGGTTCTTTGAAGTGCATTTGAAGCAGCAGAATTAACCACAGAGACACAGAGGGAAGCACAGAGAAGATATGAGAGATGATTTGCCGGAGTTGGGTTTGGTGTGTATC
>JBGTMR010000360.1:0-18508 GCA_041743485.1 Pyrinomonadaceae bacterium | reverse complement strand
GTCGCGCATGAAGAACAAGCGTTCGAGGCGTTGTGATGTCGGGCTTGGGATTGTGCGCCACGTCGCGCCGCCGTCGCTTGTGTGAATCGTTGTGCCTAGTTCGCCGATGGCGAAGCCTTCGCGGGCGTTCGTGAAATGAACGTCGGTCAAGTTGTTCTGTGTCGGGGCGGGTTGTGTTTGCCACGTCTTGCCGCCGTTATGTGTGTGAAGAATCTGCCCGCCGTCGCCGACCGTCCAACCGTGCGTCGCGTCGGGAAACGACACGGCGCGCAATCTTATGTCGTTTATATTTGGGGCGATGTTCTGTTCGCGCCACGTCGCCCCGCCGTCGCTCGAATGCATCAGGTAGCCGCCGATTCCGATAATCCAAGCGTGCGTCGGAGCGATTAACGCGGCATCAATCAAAACCTGCTTCGTCGAAACACTTTCGCGTTGCCACGACGCGCCGCCGTCGTTTGTGCGAAACAGCGTTCCGTTTTCACCGAGCGCGACGCCGTTAAGTGAGTCGGAAAACACGATGCGCGTCAAACGCGCGTTCGCGTTGATGTTCGTGATTTCGATTCGTTGCCAAGACGCGCCGCCGTCCGTCGTCTTGAGTAAATAACCACGCGCGTCACGCGCGGTCTTCAAATTAAATTCCGAACGATTGCACACCAGCCATCCGGTATCGCGGTCAAGAAAAAAGATGTCGCGCACATCGTCCGTCGTCGGCAACGCCGCTTTACGCCACGTCGCCCCGCCGTCCGTCGTCTTGAGTAAAACGCCGTTCGCGCCCGCCGCCAAACCTGTCCGCGCATCTGCAAATACAACCGCACGCAACCACGCGAGTGAGCCGGAAGCCTGTCGCCGCCACACTGCTAAGCTTGTCGTCGCGTTTGTCACCGTCCGGTTTGTCGTCCGGTTTGTCGTCGCGCGTCGCGGGCGCACTGCCGCCGAATGCGAGATTTGCGCGTGAACACTCACGAGGGCGCACGCCGCCACAACACACGACGCCGCAAAGCGCGAAATAATCGCTTTCAACCTTCGACCTTCGACTTTCACCTTTGATTAAAACCCGCCCGTGAAGATGCGCGCGAAGCTGACGATAGAAAACAGTTCGGTGTATGACTTGATTTTGCTCAACGTGTTTGAAGGCACGACCACCTGATCGCCGGGACGCAAGAAATAGTTATCGGCGGCTTTGCCCTTTTCGATTTTGGCGAGGTCAATCCGAAGTTGCTTTACCGTGCCGTCAGGATTGCCGCTGACGACGAAGACTTTTTTGCTGCCGTCCTTTGTCACGCCGCCCGCTTCATTGACGGCTTCGCGCACCGAAACGCGATGCGACATGATTTTCACGCCGGGTTGTCCGACGTTGCCGACGACCGTATAACGCGCCGAACCCGCTTTGTCGAGCGACACCGTGACGCTCGGTTCGATGATGTATTCGTCATACTTCTTTTCGATGTCGCGTGCGACTTCTTCGCGCGTGCGACCGACGACGGAGATACCGCCGCGAATGTGCGGCATCGAAATCACACCGTCCGGCGGCACGATGACACCGGCGCGCGAGTAACGCGGCTGCCCGAAGACTTCAATCGAAACCACGTCTTCAGGTCCGAGCCGGTAGGTACTCATAAAGCTTCGATAGTAAGTCACGATTGCCGCGTCTTCTTCATCGGTAACGTTGTCGCGGTTGGATTTCAAGCGCGCATCGTCGAACGCATCCTGCTTCTTCTTGGTGGGCGGCACGTCCGTGTCCGGTTGGGATTCGGCATCGGTTGGCGTCGCGCTTTCCGTCGCTGCCCGTGTCGTGGTTGGCGTCGGCGTTTGGTCACCGTCTTCTTCCGCATCGGGGGCGGCTTGCTTCACGATTTGCGGTTCGTCCACTGCCGCATCGTCCGCGACCTGTTTCGGGGCAGCGGGCGTAGTCGTTGGCGTCGCGGCGGGTCGCGCGGCTTTGTCATCAACGGTTTTGAATTGGGCTTGAACGTCCATCGTCAAACCGCCGAACATGCCCGCGAACACCAAAACGGCGATTCGCATAGTTGATGTGATGTATGTGGATTTCATAATTTAATACCTCTATCTTGCGCCGCGTCCGAAGAGAATCGTCTTGACGGTTTCAAAGATGATGATGGCGTCAAGCATCAAGCTTTGATTTTTTATGTAGTACAAATCGTACTGTAATTTCTGGCGCGCGTCTTCGACCGTCGCGCCGTAAGGATATTTGATTTGCGCCCATCCGGTAAGTCCGGGTGCGACGAGATGGCGTTGGTCGTAGAACGGAATTTCTTCCGCGAGTTGGCGAACGAAGTGCGGGCGTTCGGGTCTGGGTCCGACGAAGTTCATATCGCCTTTGAGGATGTTCCAGAATTGCGGAATCTCGTCAATCCGTACCTTGCGTATGAAGCGACCGACGCGCGTTACGCGGTCATCCTGTGTGCGCGCCCAAACGGGTCCGTCCTTTTCGGCGTCCGTTCGCATCGAGCGAAATTTTAAGACCATGAACGGTTTGCCGTTTAACCCGACGCGCTCTTGGGCATAAAGCACCGCGCCCTTAGATTCGAGTTTGATGAGAATTATCGTGACGAGACAGATGGGCAGCGAGACGATTGCGCCGATGAGGGCGACGCCTCTGTGCAGACCCATTCGCAGGACATGACTTGTGCGCGCCTGACGTTTGCGACCGGAAAAAATAAGCCACGAAGGGCGCAGCATATCGAGTTGGACGCGACCCGTGAGGCGTTCGTAAAACGCCGCGCTCTCCTCGATTTGGACGCCGCCGGAGAGACTCAAACTTAAAAGCTGGTCGGTCGGAAACTGCCCGCGCCGCTCGCCCATAGCGACGATTACGCGATCAATGCGTTCGCGTTTGATGACGTTGCCAAGTTCGTTCGTTAGTCCGATGACGCGCGGGTTAATCAAACTTTTGCCGATGAGTTCCGGTCGGTTATCAACAAACCCGACGATGCGAAAACCCATATCGCGGCGGCTGATGACTTCACGCGCAATCTCAATCGCGGCGTCGCCGCTTCCGACAATGACGAGACGTTCGCCCATCGCAGGATGTCCCATCAACCAGTGAACGGCGGCGCGCCACGCGACCATTATCAACAAAGCGAGCGGCAACGCGATAAGTGCGACGCCGCGACCCAGCATCAACTGCGGCACAAGGTAAAAGATGACGGCAAGCGCAATCCACGCCAAGCCCAAAGCTTGAATCAAACGCAACACGAGTTCGCTGCGGTCTTGCATTCGTGCGAAATCGTAAAGGTCGAACAGGTAAAACGCGGCGATGCAAAACACGGCGGCGAGCGCGGCTTTGAAATAGCCATACTCGAAACGCATCTCGTGCATCGCTTCGCTGGCACCGAGTCGCAGGTTGGCAGCCGCAATCATCGCCCCGAACAGCAACACGGCTTCGGCGGTGAGCAGCAATAACGTGCGAATCTTGAGGCGTGCGGAATCCAAAAAATTGATTCATTGATTCATCGGCTCACTGCTTCAATAACTGAATGAAACAATGAGCCGATGAATCAATTCTCCTTTACCTTACCATCCATCCGATGGGTATAGCGTTTCTGGTAGTAGTAACTGTTCTCTACGAGTTTCTCCTCCGTGCCGTTCAAGATAATGCCGAGCAAGCGTTCTTGCGGGAGCGGGGCAAGGATGCGTTCGAGAGCTGCATAGTTGACGCGACCGGAACGGACGACAATCAGCGCACCGTCGGCGCGGTTCATCAGCATCTTGGCATCGGTGAAAATCCCCATCGGCGGGGCGTCAATAATGATGTAGTCGAACATGTGACGGGCTTCGGTCAAGATTTCTTTGAACTTGCTTCCGGCGAGTAAATCCGCCACGTCAGCGCGCGCCGCCCCACCGGGAAGCAGATGCAAGCCGGAAGGTTCGAGCCGGATAATCGAGTCTTTCAAAGTGGCTTCGCCCGCGAGAACTTCGGAGAGTCCGGTGCGCGCGATGTCCGCGTCAATGCCGAGATAATCGCTCGCGCACGGGCGACGCAAATCGCCGTCAATCAGCAGCGTTCGGATGTCGCTGGTCTGCGCGAGAATCCATGACAGGTTAAGGCTGGCAATGGTTTTACCTTCCGCCGTGCCGACGCTGGTGATAACGAAGACTTGCATCTTACGTTGTTCTCCGGCTTGCAGGACGCTCGTGCGGAGCGAACGGAATTGTTCGCAGACGGCAGAGTGCGGTTGGGTAATCGAAATGAGGTGAGGTTCGACGCGCCCATCAGAGATTTCCACAGATGGAAACTGCGGTGTGCGCGCCGAACTGGCAGCATCCAAAGTTGCCCTAGCAGGAAGCGAAAAAGATTCGCCGTGGAGTGCTGCTCCGACGAGTGAATCGCGCTGCTCATTGGACGCTGAACGGTGCGCGGCATCTTTTGCGGAAGACGCGGGCGCGAAAGTGCGTGACGATGTGGAGGCAAGAAGGTGTTCCGGCGATTCGTGTGTGAAGGGCATCTGCAACGATGCGGCGGATGATGCCGCGCCGTTACCGTTCGCGCCGTTATGGTTTGGCGGTGTCGCGCTGTGGTGTTCACGGGCAGGGAGCGGGTTCGCGTTAATGCCGTGTGTGCCGTTGTGCGGCGCGGCGGCAACGGACGCTTCGCCTGCCTCACCATTGCCCGCGATTGGTGAAGGCTTAACGGTGTTTTTCTCCGCCGCCGCGCGCTTTAGTGCTTCAAAAACTCTGCCCATCGTGGAAACTCCTTCAAACTACCTTCGGCAAATTTGCTCTGATATTTTCCGGTCGCCAAGTGCTGAAAGCGTCGTCAGGTTGTGCGTCGCTTTGATTGTCTTCACCGATGCGCGAAGCTTCTTGCATTGAAGCCGCTTCGCCGATTCCGGCTGCCCAGAGTTCGGTGCGTCCGGTGTGTGTTAATACGGGTGCGGGGTTGTCAAGACGCGGTTTCATATTCGCGTCGGAGGTGGGGCGTATGTTGTCGCGCGGCAGCATGTCGAACGTGTCGGCGACCGCTTCAACGATTTCGCGCGTAATGACGTGAGCTTCTTCCGCGAAGCCGGAAAGCAAGCTGTTGTCGCACAAATTATTTATCTGGCGCGGGATGCCTTCCGAACAGCGAAAGATGAGATCAATCGCGTCGGGCGTGAACAAATCTATCCGCTCCGCTCCGGCGGTCAGCAGACGATATGCGATGTAACGCTCGGTTTCGGCGGTTGAGGGCAGTGCTTTGATGTCGCAACGTAAAGAGACGCGCTGTTTGAGTTGACGCGCGGAAGGATTGTTCAACACGTCGCGCAGTTCCGGTTGACCCGTCAAGACGATTTGTAATTGCTTCGCGGAATCGCTTTCAAAATTCGAGAGCAATCGAATCTCTTCTAACACTCCGCGCTCCAGTCCGTGCGCTTCATCAATGATGAGAACCGTGCGAAGCCCGCGTTCATGACGCATCTCAAGCTTGCGCCCAAGCGCGAGCAATAATTCCGATTTGTTGCTCCAATTCTGCACATCGAGCAACGACGTTAAGTGGTGATAAAACTCCGGCACGGTCAAATGCGGGTTGAAGATATAAGCGACTAAAACCGTGCGCTCAAGGCGTTGCATCATCCAGCGTAAGACGGTTGTTTTACCCGTACCGACTTCGCCCGTGACGACGACTAAGCCTTTGCCGTGTTCGATGCCGACGTGTAGGTTCGCCATCGCTTCGGTATGCGACGGGGTGAAATAGATAAAACGCGGGTCGGGCGTTAAGGCGAAGGGTAGTTCTTTAATGCGGTAAAAATCCAAGTACATAATTCGCTCCACGAGGTAAATGATGAGCAGTGAATGATAAGTGGTGAGTAGTAAGGGGCAGCAAAGGCTTTCAGTTCATCCCTCACCATTCATCCTTTAACTGACTCCGCTAAGCGTCTCAAAGATGCGGGTGAATTTGAGAGCGATGATAAGTGCCGGAACGCTTATTACGGCGATGACGATGCCTGCGGCGGCGAGGGCGATGTGTCTGATTCGACGATTGCGAACTTCCGTCGTCGTGCGAATCATCGGAACTGAAATCAGCACGGGCAGTCCCGTGTAATGCTCGGCGTCCGGCGTCGTGTTGACTTTCAGCAAGCCGGGAGCTTCACGCGCGAAGGCGAGCAGCAAGCCGAGACCGAGACCAAGCCCCAAGCCCATGGCGATTAGCACTTGCCGCTTAGGAGCGATGGGTGTGGTCGGCAAATTGGCGGGGTCAATAACTTGAATCGTCTCGCCTTGCGAGTTGACCGCGACGTTGACGCCTAAATCGGCACTCGCTTTCTGTTTCAGCAAGTCGTCGAATAAAACTTTCTTCGTGTTGTATTCGCGCTCGATGGCTTGGAGTTGAACGGTCGTGCCGGGAACTTGATTGAGCCGCGCCGCGACTTGCCCGATGGCGGCGGTGGTTTCAGTGAGCGAACGACGTTGGCGTTCGATTTCGCCGTTAATCAATTTGAGATTTGTTTTGATAGCTTCGCTGCCGAAGTCGGTTTGCCCTTGCAGTTGTTTGACGCGGGCTTCGACGTTGGCTTCGTGCGTGGCGAGCATCGCTTTCATGTCGCCTTCGACTTGCGCGATTTCGCTGTTCTTGGCGATGACTTCCGGGTTCTTCGGACGCATCTGACCGACCGTCAGCATGTTGTTCCGTTCGGATTTGAGCGACGAAAGGCGACTGGTGAATTGCGCGTAGGCGGGCGTCGTCAACGGGTCGGTCATCTGGCTGCGGACGTTGGCGATGTTGTCTTGACGCTGTTTTTCGACAAGTCCTACGTTGTTGCTAAGTGCCGTGCGCTGGTCACCGAGCCGCCCGATTTCCGTTGTCAATGTTCTTTCTTGCGAACGCAAACCTTCGAGTTGCGAGATGAGCGATTGCGCCGAGTCAGGCAGACTGGAAACCGACTGCATCATGTATGACAGGCGGCGTGCATCAATCGCATCGAGTTCGGCTTTCAACTGATTAATCTGCGTCTCGAAGAACGTGCGCGTGTTGACGGCGGTGTTTTGCGTGTCCGTTGTTTGCCCGCTCACGTATTTACCGGCGAGTTCCTGCGTCACGCCGCGCACGGCTTGCGGGTCGCGTCCGCGATATGAAATCGCAAAACCGTTTTGCACATCATCGCGGCTTCTATCAACTTCAATCTTGATGTCGCTCATTTGCATTCGTTCGACGAGTGTTTCGATAGCAGCACCGCGTGAGCGTTCGAGTGCATACAAGTTGTATTTCAAGATGAGCGGTTCAAGCGATGTGCGCGAAACGACAATCTGCCCGATAGATGTGATACGCGCCGATAAATCGGCATCGTTTAATTGCGGCACGGAGTTCGTCGAAATCTGCGGCGGACGCAGGATAAGCCGCGAACGCGATTCGTAGATGTCTGGCAAACGCATCACGACATAACCGACGGCGACGGCGACGGCGATAGTCGGAAGCAAAATAACCCACTTATTACGCCACAACATTTGAGCATATTCGGCGGGTGTGCGCTGGCGAAAATCAACACTCATGATTTTTATATTGATTCATTGTTTCATCGGCTCATTGACCCAATGAACCGATGAAACAATAAACCAATTCCTTTCTTACAAACTATTCAGGACGCGGCGCGCGTCATCGGCTTTGGTGAAATTCTGGTTCGGGTTTGAAGCGAGGCGCAAAGCCTGTTCGAGTTCGCGGCGCGCACCCGCTTTGTCACCGGAAGCGGCGAGGGCGGCTCCGAGATGGTAACGATACGTCGCGTTGTCAGAAGAACTCTGCACGACCTTTCGCAGTTGTTCGACAGCGGGACCGGGTAACTCTTTTTTGTAATAGACCCAGCCGAGCGTGTCTAAGAATCCGACTTGATTCGGGTTTCGTTGAACCGCTTTTTGGGCGAAGGCGATGGCTTCATCGAGATTGCCGCGCCCGTGTTCGGCGGCAAGCCACGCCGCATTGTTTAAGGCGATGTCGCTGTTGGCATCGGCGTTGAGGGCTTTGCGATACGCGGCTTCGGCGGCTTCGTAGTTGTTGCGCGATTGTTCGAGGATGCCGATCATCGTGTGCGCGGCGGAATCTTCGGGACGTTGCTCGACGACTTTTTGATACTCCGCGATTGCCTGCTCGGAGCGATTCGTATTGACGAAAATCGCGGCGAGGGCGTAGTAAGCGGAAGCGTATTGCGAATCAATTTCAATCGCGCGGCGCAGAGCTTGTTCGGCGAGGGCGATGTTGCGTTGCCGTTCTTCTTCGTTGCCGCTGGCGAGTGCGAGTTGAGATTGCGCCCCGAATACCTGACTCTTGATATAGAGAAGTTGTTTGTTGTCTGGCGCACGACTCGCGGCGGCTTCCACGCGGGCTTGCGCGTTTTGAATGTGATTCGGCAAGCTGGAGTAAGCACTAAGCGCGTCGAGATTGAGCGGGTCAATGGCGAGGGCGCGGTCAAGCAGGTTGGCTGTTTCGTCGAATCTCTTTTCAGCGCGGGCAACCGCCGCGAGATTGACATAGGACGCGGGCGAGTTGGGTTGAACTTGAAGGGCGCGTTGCATGTCGGCGCGGGCGGCGGCGAGGTTGTTCAAACGAAGATTGGCAGTTCCGCGTGCGATGAGAGATTTAGCCTGAACTTCCGCGACGAGTTGCGGCGTCGTCAGTGCATCGGGGACGGCACGCGATGCGCGGTCGGATAACTCCGTCGCATCACGAAGGGCGGTGCGCGCGTCGCCGCCGCTCAAGTTGGCTTGAATCAAAAGCAAGCGCGCGGGCAGGTAAGTCGGGTAGTAGCGTTCGAGTTCATTGGCGTAGATGCGCGCCTGTTCGATGTTGCCGAGTCGCAAGGCGGCATCGGATGCGAGATATAGACCGCCGAGCGAATTGGGTTCGGTACGAAGAACTTCTTCGAGGTCGGTGAGGGCGGATTTGGCATCGCCCGCCGCGAGTTTGACGCGCGAACGGAGTACCAAAGCTTGCGTGTCGCGGTTGTTCTTGGCGAGTAGTTCGTCAATCTGTTTCGTCGCCCCGCCGATGTCGCCGCTTTGCAAAAGGATTTCACCGAGACGATAACGGGCGCGTGCGAAGTCGGGAGCGGTCGAGATAAGTTGTTCATAGACGCGCGCGGCATCGGCATTGCGGTTCGTCGCGGCGTAAAAATCCGCGAGCGTCGCACGTCCGTCGGGGCGGTCGCCGTCAATTTCGGCGAGAGCTTTATAAGCTTCTTCGGCTTTGTCTAGTTGCTTGTTCGAGAAGTAGAAACTGGCAAGCATAAAGCGCGCGTCGCGGTCGCGTGAATCGGCTTCGACGGCACGGCGGAACATCGCTTCGGCATCCGCCGCGCGATTCTGCGCGACAAGGAATCTGCCGTATTCCATAAACGCGAGCGCGGTCTTATCGCCGCCAATCGCTACCGCGCGCTTCAAACTTTCTTCGGCGCGGGCGGCGTCCTTTATCCCCAAATAATAACGCGAAAGGCTCAGGTAAGATTCGACGCGGTTCGGATTGATGGCGATGGCGCGCTCCAACTCCGCGAGGGCTTCTTTGGAATTGCCGCGCGTGAAGAAGACGTTACCGAGCAGGATGTGACCTTCGATGTCGTTGGGGTCGCGGCTCAAAACTTCACGGGCGAGGAGTTCAGCATCCGCCGTAAGTCGTTCCGTGTCGGCGTTTGGGGCTTTGCTGTAAAGCAAATAATAGTTGCCGAGTTTGGTGCGGGCTTCGAGATTGTTCGGATCGGATTGAGCGGCTTTCTTCAGCGCGTCGGCGGCTTCGGGGATGCGCTCCAAACCTTCGTAAGCACGCGCCAGCCCCCAGTGACCAGCCCCCAGTTCGGAGTCAATCTGCAAAGCATTGCGAAACTCAAGCGAAGCTTCCTGATACTTCTTTTCTTTTAGTAAAGCTTCGCCGCGTGCGACGTGTTCGGCTTTGGATTGTTCGGGATTGCCGCACGCCGCGAGAGTCAAAGCGACGAACGCGAGGGCGAAGCAGAGAGAGAGAAAGCGGGATATATGAGGACGTGAGAAAACTTGCGATGTCATTGGCACTCCTTCAAAACAGGCAATCATTCAAGGGTTCGTGGCGTTGCAACACCGGCTTTATCGCCCGGTGTTGTTTGCCCCCGCGTCGTTTCGGAAGTTGAAACTATGCGCGGCGATTCAAGGATGAACCCGATGTAGCATTGGCTGTTCGGTGTTTGATTTATTTCGGGCGGAGACACGCAAGGCAGGCGGGCATTGCACACCACAGCGTGTCGGAATTATTTCGGTTGCTCCTAAAAGTCGGCGGATAATCAGGGTTAAAAATACGGGTTACGTTTTCAGGTCGAAGCGGCGCAGTTTGAGAAATACGCTGCGTCAGTACAATAACAAAAACAGTCTTAATTGCGGGAGATTTCCCGTAAAGGATTTTAAGTTTAAGTTAAATCTTCGGGATAGGTTCAAGGTTCGATGTCGAAGTGTTACATCCGGCGTTTTACGTTGAATCTTGAACAATCACTTCGGAACAAACGACGAGAGTCGCGGCGTTACTTGGGCGGCGAAGTCTTGGGCGAGGGCGAGGGCTTCGGCTTCCGCCCCGTCGCCTGCCGGAGAAACGGGGACGAGCAAGCGCACCATCGCGCCATCGGAGCGGCGGCGGGTCATGCTGTCAAGCACGGTATTGATTTTATCTTGATACTCACTCGCCGTGTTGCGCCCGCGCCCGCTGTACCAGTAGAGCATCATCTGACGGTCGCGCCCGTTGGCGATGATGTAACGATTAACCAAAAACGGCGGTGCGCCGTCGGCGGGCGTGACAACCGCGCGCTCCTGTTCCGTTAAAACCCAGCCTGAACCCGGCAGACAGTTGAGCGGGCTATGATAGGTCGCCCCCGTGCGTTGCGTGTTGTAGTAGCCGACGTAAAGCGAAGCGATTAAGGACGCGCCGGATGCGGTCTGCTTCGAGTAGTTGCGCGAAAGATAATCGTCGGCGCGCAAGACTTCTTCGGTAGCGCGGTCGAAGCGTTGGTCAGCCCCGTATCTTTGCCAACCGCCTATTTGCGCGGGAAAGCTTTCAAGCGTCGCGCGCGAAAGCCTTGCATCGCCGGTGCGCTGCCACAGGTTGACGGCGATGCCGGTCGTTAAGATAAGAACGAGGACGACTAAGAAACCCCAACGATGAACCTGCCGTGTGAGAACGGGCGAAGTGTTGAGTGAGGCTTTGTTGAATGATTCGGTTGAAACGGCTTGCATGATTCTTTGTTGAAATTCTACCCGGTTGTTCCGGCGTCCGGCAGCGTTCAGGTTAGTGGTGATGAAGGGCGTCGGCGTTTGGGCAACAAGAGTTTGACGCTTGTGTCGAGCAGCCACGCGGTCGCAAAGAGAAGCAGAAACGCGGCGATGTAAATTATCCAACCGGAGAAGGAATGGAAAAAACCGTCCGCGATTTCTGTTCCATAATAACGCGCCAGAATTCCCGTACCGCTGACGCGCAAAGCGTTCGTTAGAATCGCAATCGGAAACGCCGACAGCACCAACAACGTCGCGCGCCAGAAACGAAAATCCGTCAGTGAAGCAAACCAACTCCGGTTAGCATCGCTTGCGTCGTCAAGCGGTTTGTCGTCGAGTCCGTCCCTTTTGCCGCGCGTCGGGACGTGATTATAAGTGAAGTAAGCGAAGACGACCGCGAGCGTGAGCAAAGTCATCAGGGAACGTATACCGCTGCACGCTTCGACGACTTCGAGTTTCTTCGGGATGGTCGCGCCGAGCGGCATCAGTTCGATGACGTTGCCGTCGCGCAACACCGGAATATCTAAACCGCGCATCGCGGACACCGCACAGCGCGACGCGAACAGTTGGAGCGGGAACGCGATTTTATTAAACAGGATGGTTGGAATCGGAATCGCCAGCGCGAGCAACAACAGCGGCACGGCAATCGCGCGCAAATGTCGCCAACCGAAAAAGAACAATGCTATGCCAACCAGCAGAACGAGCAGTGAAGCGCGTTGAACGAACAACTCCGCCCCCGCGACACCCGCCCACAGCGCGGCGACGCCCGACACGATAAGCGCGAAGCCCGTCCACAATGCAGGGCGCAAAGGAATACGCGCGAGGCGTTCGCGCTCCGTCCACAAGATATAACCGATGATGATGGGAACAAGCAGCCCGTGCGAATAGTTCGGGTCGTCCCACCAATCGCGCGCGAGTTTGACGAACGTGGTGTAGTAAAGAAAAGCAAGCGCGGCGGCAAGCGCGACGGGTTTCCAAAAATCGGGCAATGAAGATTGTCGGTCGGAAACGTTCATCATGAGGAAATGGCTTGACGAAAGACTACTTTGAAAATTATCAGGGCGGATGAATTTATAACGCGGACAGTATCAACCGAAAGGGTAAGTTTTGCCGAGACAGGGCAAAAGCGAGGCGGAGACTTATCGCCCTCTTTCGAGAGTACCTTACGGCTTAAAATTAAATCAACTGAAATCGGTGACAAGTGATGGATGATACCGGGTTGCAAAATGAATTGAGATTTAGGAGAAGTAGTAAAACGGAGGTGAGCGGAGGCATAACGGAGGTCAACGGAGAAAGCCATATTCACTCCTCCGTTTAACTCCGTTCCCGCCTCCGTTGACCTCCGTTTTACCTGTTCGTCCATGATTGAAATCTCACATCGTTATGCAAGCTGGTTAAACCATTTTTATCTTGCCTACTTTCTTTTCGTTACCTGTTACTTGTTCAGAGCGGAAACAGCATCGGCACAAGCCAAATCACAATCGCAAAAACGATAAGCGTCAGTATCGAACCGATTTTTACGAAGTCCATAAAGCGATATTCGCCGGGCGTGTAAATCAACACGCACGCCGGTTCGAGCGGCGTCAGGAACGAACACGATGCGGCGTAAGTGACGGCGACGGCGAAGGTGCGCGGGTTGAGTCCGAGCGCGAGGGCGGTCTTAATCGCAATCGGCAAGACGACGAGTGCCGCCGCTTGATTTGACATTGGTTGGGTTAAGGCGACGGTTAAAACGAAGAACCCGGCGAGAACCGCCGTCCCGCCGTAATCCCCGACCGCGCGCACGATTGTATCCGCGAGATACTGGTCTGCCCCCGTGCGCTCCATCGCCACGCCGAAACTTATCATGCCCGCGATAAGCACCAGCAGCCGCCACTCGATAGCGTTATAGAGTTCGTCCGAGCGCACGGTGCGCGATGCCAGCAGGACGAGAACGCCCAATAACACCGCGACGGGCAACGGAATTTTCACGTTAAAGGGTAGAAGCGGCGACAGCGCGCCGAATACGAAAACCATAAATCCGATTATCGCCCACTTGCGTTTGTGCGCCCGTCCGCGTCGCTGTGATACGTCTTCGAGCAGCAACATATTTGTTTCCGTCACGAGCGGTTCGATTTTTTCGCGTCGTCCCTGCACAAGTAAAACGTCACCGAAACGGAGGGCTACCGTACTCATTTTCGACAGAAACGTGACGCCGTGACGATTGATGGCGAGGACTTTCAAATCGTAACGGTCACGAAATTTCAAGCCTTTGAGCGTGCGCCCCAAAAGCGACGAGCCGCGCAAAATCATCACCTCGAACAGTTCGCCGCCCTGCTCTAAAACCGTATCGCTCATTTCAAAGTCCGGTTTGATTTCAATTCCGGCTTCCGTCTGCACGCGCAGGATGTCTTCGAGTTGTCCTTGCACCAAAAGCAAATCTCCGGCTTCGACGAGTTCATCGGCGGTCGGCGCGATGCGACCGGATTTGCCGCGAAGTATGCCGACGACTTGCAAATCGAATTTGCCCGCGATGTTGGCTTCTGCCAGCGTCTTGCCGATAAGCGGCGACGAATTAAGCACTAAAACTTCCGATGTGTACTCGCGCATGTAGTACTGCTCGGTGAACGATTCCGCTCCGCCGCGATTGGGCAGCAGACGCAAACCGATGACGAGCATATAAATCATTCCGCCCGCGACGATTGCCAATCCGATGGGTGTCAATTCAAACAGCGTGTATGGCGCGAGTCCGAAACGTGTCATCGCCCCGCTGACCGCGAGGTTCGTCGAAGTTCCGATGAGCGTACACGTTCCGCCCATAATCGCTCCGAAGGCGAGTGGCATCAGCAATTTCGACGGTCTGACTTTGGCGCGTCCGGCGAGTCCCAAAACGACGGGCAGAAACATCGCGGTCGTCGTCGTGTTTTTAAGGACGGAAGCCGACATCGCTCCGACTATCATCACCATCGCAGCGAGCAGAAATTCGTTGCTGCCCGCGACCGAATGCAGGCGTCGCCCGACGACATCCACGACGCCTGTTTTAACCAGCCCGCTTGTTAAAATAAACAAGCCCGCGATAGTGATGATTATCTCGTTGCCGAATCCGGCGAACGCATCTCCGACAGTCAACGTCCCCGTCACGACGAGGGCGATGACGAGCATAATCGTCACGATGTCAACCGGAATCCGCTCACTCGCAAACAGCACGACGGCGACGACGAGCAAGACAAGCACGATGGCGATGGATGAAGTCATACGAAAAAGTGGTCGGTGGTCAGTGGTCGGTGGTCAGTTAAAAACAGCGACACCGGGTCTCATCTCTCTTTTTCATTCGTGATAGTGATACCACGAAGCGTCATACGCGAGGTTGCTTTTGTTAAGATGTGGGCGAGACAAGTAAATAAAGCCGGAGTTTAACATGACGGGCGCGTGATGAAATCTTCGCCCGATAAATCAAAAAGGGATGCGGCAAAATTTAAGATGAAGCAACTCCTCGTTATCGAAGACCAAGAAGACCTCGCCTTGCTTTACGAAAAACAGTTAAGCAAAGCGGGGTATAAAGTCGTCAATGCGTACAGCGGCGAAGAAGGCATCGCGGAATTTGAAGCGGGCGGGGCGGACGCGATTCTACTCGACGTGACGCTGCCGGAAATGAACGGCATCCAGACGCTTGAAGAGATACGTCGCCGCGATGCGAGCGTCCCGGTCATCATCGTCACGGGGGAAACGCACGACGATTTTCGCGCCCAATGCGAACGACTCGGCGTCACGGATTATCTGGCGAAGCCGCCCGATTTCGGTCAACTCTTAAACACCGTCGCGCAAGCACTCAATCCGAACACGGACAAAGATTTTGAAGTCGTGACGGTGCGCCTCTCATTGAGTGTCGTCGAAAGTTTGCGCGAAACGGATGCCAGCTTAGAACGCGCCATCACGCGATGGTGCGAAGAACGAATTGCACTGAAAGACGCGACACACACCGCCGCGAACACTCAGGACGCGAACACGAAATCAAACGGCGAGACATCGGATGAGATGCCCGATGAACCATCGAACGACGATGCCCGCCCCGCGCGCCCGTCGTTCTTCCAATCATTCAAACAGCGTTTGCGGAATCGCCGTTGACGCTCTCCATACGGTTGTAGATTTCATCCGCGCCCGACGAAAGAGGTAATCAAAGTGCGAGTTTTAATTTTTCTACTTTTATTTTGCTTGGTCACGAACGCTCAAACCCGATCAATAACACCGGAAACTAAAATCGTCGCTGAAGCGGAAGAAGCGCAAAGCAGAGCGTTAAAGGTCGCCCTTCTTTCCGACCTCCAGACGCTTGATGCAGAGGCGGCTAAACTTGATGATGCGATGGCACGCGCCGCCGCCAAGTGCGAAATTGCCGATGCTGCGTGGACGATTGATCGTGAGTGGGCGAAAGAATTGTTACGCGCGGCTTACGCTTTAACATTCCCTGATGAAGATGAACAAAAGCGGCTACGCGAGCGTCCGGCAGGAACTGCTCCGAAGCCGCCGACGGATGAGGAACAACAGCGCGCGGAAGTGCAAAGCCGCATTCTCGCCGTCGCCGCATGGGACAAAACACTAGCCGATGACTTAGTACGCAGTGGCGGTGAACGATTAGGGAAACTGGAAGAACACGCGCGCTACGCTAACCTCGCGGGACGAGCCGTGAAGACGGGCGACACCGAAGCCGCCGGTAACTACATTACGCAATCCCTGACGGCAGACCCGACACAGATTGCCGCCGGATTGTTAATTCTGGATGTTGCCGCGACCGACCGTGCCGCCGCCGACAGGTTAATCATTCAGTACATTGAGCAGTTGCGGCGCACGCCGATTTCAATCGTGAATCAAAGCGCACACCGCGTACACTTCGCGCTCGGTCTGATTGTATTTCCGAGTCAAATCTTAACAAGAAGGGTGCGCCTCCGACGGGTATCGCCGCCGTGCGCGCGTATCTTAGCTATGTCATTGAAAGTATCGGTGCGCTTGAACAACGTGAACCCGGTGCGGCGCGTACTTTACGTCCCTTTCTCCTTTCCGCGTGGCAGCCGTTAAATCAATACGCGCCCGACCTTGTTCCGCTGTTTATGCGAGTCGAAAGCTTGAGCCGGAGACCGGATGAAGACGCGCAACTTCCGAGTGCCGGGCGGCGCGAGACAGGCAAAAATCAATATGATGAGCGCGTCAAGCGTTCGCTGGAGAGCGGCAAAGCGGATTCCTTAACCATCAACTTCGCCATTAGTCGCGGCGACTTCGACGATGCCCGCAAGATGATTGACCTGCTTCCCGACGGCGAGGAAAAAAACAGACTCACGGAAATGGTCAACAGTCGGGAAGCCCTGAGCCTGATAGAAAAAGGAGACGCGATCGCCGCCGAGAGGTTGGCGATGCGGCTGGTTCGCGCGCGGTCAATGCTTCAAGTCTTTCCGGTGCTTATCGGCAGAGCCGTCAAGAAGAAAGATGCGGGATATGCGACGAGTCTCGTCTATCAAGCCATGAAGGGATTGAAAGGCGCGGAAGACAACGACAACACCGCGTTGGGACTTTCCATGTTAGCCAAAGCGGTCGCTCCGATGAACGAGCCTTTAGCGTTAGAAATTTTGGATGTGGCGGTGCAAGCCGCTAACGACCGCGCAACCAACAGCACGACAAGCACGAAGATTGCGCGTCACACGCTGGATGCCGAAGCCTTCAAGAACTTAACCGCGAAGCACGAAATGCGCGTGCGTTCGGCGGCTGGAAGCTTGAAGGATAGATTGCCGCGCATCGTCACCCTCGCCGCGATTTATCAACAACAAGCACAGCAACTCACCGCGAAAAGAAACGACATCACTCCGCCGCCAACGGCAAAAGCCACTGTGAAAAAGCCCGCAACTCAATCGAATAAGGCTCAATCAAATAAGGATTGAGGAATCGCCGTTGACGCGCGTTTCGTCGGCTGCTTTTTCGTTTTTGCGCCGCCGGGATGATGCGCGAGGTGTTCGGCGTTGAAGCCTTGTTCGCGTAGGAGTGCGGCGAACTTCGGCGCGCCGTGCATCGTGATGATGCGGTGCGCCCCCGATTCGCGTGCCGTGCGGACGAGTTCGTCATAGTCGGCGTGGTCGGAAAGCGGAAGCAGAAGGTCAACGTCCTTGTACATGTAAGGCGCGCTTTTGTGCATCGCCCAACCCGTGAGAAGTATGGTCGAGCGGTGCGGGATGTTTGTGACCATGCTCTGTTTGCGCGAAGAAGGCGGCGTGATTAAAACCTTGCCGTCGAGTTTTGCGCGGTCGTATTTTTCATAATCGCCGGAGAATTTAATCCCTAACTCGCGGTGGATTTCGGTCATGTACCAGATTGAACCGTGCAGCGTGACGTGGTAATCGCGCCTTAATAACAACTCCAAAGCTTCCTGACTTTTACCCAACGCATACGCCAACACGATTGGCACGCGCTCATCCGAAAACGCGCGGTCAACGGCGGCATAAAGGCGTTCGGCGACCGCGACTTGCGGCGGGAATTTGAAGTGCGGGTCGCCGAAAGTTGATTCCATAATCAACGTGTCGCAAGGGATGATTTCCGCCGTTTCCGCGACGACGTTCGGGCGCAATTTATAATCGCCCGTATAAACGACGCGCTCATTGTTGGCTTCAATCAAGACTTGCGCCGAACCTAAACAGTGTCCGGCGGGAAACAGAGTCAACGCGAAACGCCCGTAATCGCGCCGTTCGCCGTAGGGCAGAGCTTCGATTTTGGTTTTGCCTTCGCGGTCGCAACGGTGACGATAGATGCGCGCGGTTTCCGGTGTGGCGATGATGGATGCGTGTTCCGCCGTGTGGTCGGAATGTCCGTGCGAGATGACACAACGCTCGCGCGAACCGTCCGCGTCAAGCCATAAATCGAGGTCGGGCAGATACAAACCTTCACGGTATTCGACTCTTAACAAGTTCGCTCCCTGTAATGCGAATCAAGGGTTAAGTATGCCCCTGTCTTTAGCTGCGACAGCAGCGACAAGTTGGTAGCCCACAGTAAAGGCGAAGCCGTAACTGTGGGAAGAAGCTTGAAAAAGATTTTAAGCTACGGTAGTAGCGACACAAATCATTAGAAAGCGGTTCTCATCGGGTTATCTTACGCTGCTACCGCAGCTGGAAATCTTGGTATCGCTTAAACCCACAGTTACGCTTTGCTTCACTGTGGGCTACCGACTTGCCGCTACTGCCGTAGCTCATGAACATGGCAATAGAAGTCTTTACTTTTGATTCGCGGTTTTATTAACTCTGCGTTTCGCTTTGCGCCTCTTGCGTCTCTGCGGTTTAATGCCTGA
>JBGTMR010000359.1:0-3454 GCA_041743485.1 Pyrinomonadaceae bacterium | reverse complement strand
TTTCGTCACCACGCATCGCCCACGTCAAACAAGTATCTGCTTGAAACGATGGGCGGCGGAGTCGCGCTTTTCGATTATGACAATGACGGACGCCTTGATGTGTATTTCACCAACGGGGCGCAACTTCAAGATTCGATGAGTGCGAACGCGCGTCCCGACAAGACGGATGCTCGCTTCTGGAATCGTCTTTATCATCAAAAACCGGACGGGACTTTTGAAGATGTGACTGAGCGCGCCGGAGTGCGCGGAAGCGGATACGCGATGGGGGCGGCGGCGGGCGATTATGATAACGACGGTTTGACGGATTTATACGTCACGGCTTACGGCGGAAACACTTTGTATCGCAATCGCGGTGACGGTACGTTTGAAGACGTGACGCGAGGAACGAACAGCGCGGGCGGCGGTTGGTCAACCAGCGCGGGATGGCTCGATTATGACCGCGACGGGCGGCTCGATTTGTTCGTCGCGCGATATATGGAGTGGGATTTTCAGAACGGCACGATATATTGCGGTTTGATGAAGCCCGGTTTTCGCGCCTTTTGTCACCCCGACAATTTCAAAGGGGCGGGCAATCTGTTATTTCATCAAAAGCCCGACGGGACGTTTGAGGATGTGAGTCTGAAAGCCGGAGTCGGCAGCGCGGAAGGCAAAGGTTTGGGGCTGGCGTTCGCCGATTTTAACGATGACGGTTGGACGGACATCATCGTCGCCAATGACAGCGTGCGGCAATCTCTTTACATGAATCAGGGAGACGGCACATTTGAAGATACGGCTTTGCCCGCCGGTGTCGGCTTCGACGAAAACGGAAAGACGTTCGCCGGAATGGGCGTTGACGCGGCTGACTACGACGCCGATGGACGGACGGACATCATCATCACCGCGCTTTCAAATGAAACTTACCCCTTGTTTCGCAATAACGGCGACGATTCGTTTTCTTATACGACGAACACCACGGGCGTCGGTCAGATAACTTTACTGCTCACGGGGTGGGGCGTGCGGTTCGCGGATTTCGATTTGGATGGAATGCGCGACATCTTCGTCGCGCAGGGGCATGTGCTTGATACGATTGAGAAGTCGTCATCCTATCTGTTGTATAAACAAATCCCGCTTCTGATGCGAAACGTCGGTAAAACCTTCGTGGATGTTTCCGCGTCCGCCGGGTTTAACGTGCCGCTCGCCGCTCGCGGTTGCGCGTTCGGTGACATTGATAACGACGGCGATACGGACATAGTGATTGGCGTGACCGACGGCGCGCCCGTGATGTTTCGCAATGACGCGAACAGTGGTGCGGGAAAGAAAAATCATTGGATAGGATTCAGCCTCGCCGGAACTAAATCCAACCGCGCAGGAATGGGTGCGCGTGTCATCATCACCGATGCCGACGGGCGGCGACAAATCGCCAACGTGAAGACGGCGGGCAGTTATCTGACATCGAACGACGGGCGTGTCGTGTTCGGTTTGGGAGCGACCGCGAAAGTCGCTTCCGTCGAGGTTCGTTGGTCAGGTGGGAAAACACAGAGCATGAAGAATCCGACGGTTGACCGTTATCAAATACTTAAAGAAGAATAAAATTTGAAAGTGACAAAAGGCAATACAAACAGCGATTGACGGGCGGCATCTTAAACCCTTATTCGGTAAGCCCTAATGGTCGTTCAAACGATTGCAAATAACTTCCGCGTTTCACTTTTTCGCTTAATTCGTCGGAGACAAACTCTATGAAATCGATGCGAGAATCCATGCTCATCGGACGCTTGATGAAAGCCAATCACGTCGCCCTCATTCTGATGTTATTCATAATGAGCGCGCCCGCGATGTTGCGCGCACAGACACCGCGCTTTGCGAATCCGATTGTCAATTCGCGCGATGCTCCCGACCCTTGGGTAATACGCAAAGACGGCTTTTACTATTTCACGGCGACGACGGGCGGAAGCATCTACGTTTGGAAATCTCCGACCCTGACCGGAATTGACAACGGCATCAAAGCGACGGTGTGGACGCCGCCGTCATTCGGGGCGACGAGCCGGAATGTATGGGCTCCCGAACTGCATTTCTTAAACGGCAAGTGGTACATCTATTTCGCGGCGGACAACGGCGATAATCGCAACCACCGCATGTACGTTCTGGAAGCCGCGACCGATGACCCGCAAGGGGCGTACATCGAACGCGGCAAAATCAGCGCGCCGACCGACCGTTGGGCGATTGACGGCACAGTGCATCAGAAGGCGGACGGTTCGCTCTATTTTCTGTGGTCTGGTTGGGAAGGTTTCACCGACGGCATCGCGCAAAACATTTACATCGCGCCGATGTCGAACCCGTACACGATAAGCGGCGAGCGCGTCTTGATTTCCGCTCCGCCGCCTTCACGCGATACTTGGGAATGGTGGATTAACGAAGCCCCGCAGATCATCACGCGCGAAGGCAAAACCTTTTTAATTTATTCCGCGAACGGCAGTTTCACACCGCGTTATTGTTTGGGAATGTTGATGAACACCGACGGCGACTTGCTCAATCAGGGGTCGTGGGTGAAATCAACCGAACCCGTATTTCAGCAAATCGCGGGCGTGTATGGGACTGGTCACAACTCTTTCACCAAATCGCCGGACGGCACGGAAGATTGGTTCGTTTATCACGCCAACAATAATGAAAACGACGGTTGGAACAATCGCCGCCCGCGCGCGCAAAAGCTTGAATGGAATAACGCGACGGGTGTGCCTCTGTTCGGCTATCCGGTCGCGCCGTTCACGACGCTGGAAGTGCCTTCGGGCGAAGCCGCCATGAACGAACCGCCGGACGGACGCGGCACGGGTTTGACGGGCGAGTATTTCGACACGGGAGATTTCACCGACCTTAAACTAAAGCGCACCGACCCGACGATAAATTTTACATGGGGCGTCATCGGCGACACGGGCGCGCCGGTGGCGACGATGGATAAAGATTTCTTTTCTGTGCGTTGGACTGGATTCATCCAACCGAAGTTTTCGGAAGATTACACGTTTCGCACGTTCGCCGACGACGGGATTCGCGTGTGGATTAACAATCAACTCGTGATTGATGACTTTCGCGTTCACGCTCCGACATTGACGATGAGTTCGCCCGTGCGACTTAACGCCGGAACTAGGTATCCGGTTCGCATCGAATACTTTGAGTATGACAGAGGCGCGACCGCGCGTTTCGAGTGGACGAGTTCGAGTCAAGGTTTGGAAGTCGTACCGCGCTCGCAACTTTTCCCCGCAGTTCCGAAACGCCGCTTGAGATTCGGAGCGCGCAGTGTTCGTCAATAGTTGAAATTCTATCTCATAAATCTCTGTGTAAGCTCTGTGCCTCTGTGGTAAAGATTTAAGCATTAACCACAGAGGCACAGAGCTTACACAGAGATGGCACAGAGAAAGCAATATCAGGAAGTTGAAAAGTTGAATTTCTTAAAAACATTTATCCTCGCTCTCACAACGTGTGT
>JBGTMR010000358.1:0-1711 GCA_041743485.1 Pyrinomonadaceae bacterium | reverse complement strand
GCGCACCGAGCGGGATGTCTATGGTTTCGTATTGGTTCACGATGTGGTCTTGTTCGTTAATCGTGACCTTTGCCTGACCTTCGACGGTCATCCAATGTTCGGCTCGGTGTTTGTGGCTTTGGTAACTCAAACGCTTGCCGGGCAAGACTTCTATGCGTTTGACTTTGTAGCCCGCGCCTTCGTCCAACACCGTAAAACTTCCCCACGGTCGCTCATCATACTTAGGGTTGTTGTCAATCTCCCCTTGTTTCGTTTCATTCATTCGCTAACACTCCTTGATAAACTTTGATGTGATTTTCGGTTGTCGTTTTGCGTGTGATAATTGCAGCAGGAATCATAAAGTGTAATTTGAGGGCGGCAAGTTGTCTATCGTTTCTTCCGTCATAACCCCGCGCTCCGTCACATCAATTTCGATGCAGTGCGCGATGAATCATTCGCCTTCCTTCTATACCGAATCGGTAAATGATTGTTTCACCCTGTGTTGCGTAAGCCCGACGAGATGCCGTTGATGGTCGCGGCGAGTGTGTAATCGAGTTGCGGTGAGGCGTCGCCCGCGCGTTTGCGGCGCAGGAGTTCGACTTGAATTAAACTCAAAGGGTCAACGTATGGATTGCGAAGACGGATTGAGCGGCGCAAGGTCGGGTTGCGTTCAAGCAGTTCGCTTTGATTCGTGATGCTCAAGACGATGCGGCAGGTGAGTTCGTATTCCGCTTCGATTATCTGCCACACACGTTCGCGCAAACTCTCATCTTCGACGAGGGCGGCGTAAGTGCGCGCGATGGAAAGGTCGGCTTTGGCGAGGGCGACTTCGGTGTTGCCTATCAGGTCGGCGAAGACGGGAAAGCGCGCGGTCATCCTTTTGAGTATGTCGAGGTTCGCATCGTCGCGTGCGATGAATTGTTCGAGTGCGTGACCGACGCCGAACCAGCCGGGTACGACGTGGCGCGATTGCATCCAGCCGAAGACCCAGGGGATAGCGCGCAAATCGGTGACGCCGCGCAGCTTGGTTGAATCGGCTGTGCCGTCTTTATCGGTTTGATTATTTGTTTGACTGCGGCTCGCGTCTTTGCGGCGCGCGGGACGCGAACCTATTTTCGCTAAATCGAATTCGCTTATCGGCGTCGCTTCTTCAAAATATAGAAGCGTGTCGTCGTTCTCCGCGATGTTGGCGCGGTAAAATTTGTATGCCGTCGCGGACATTTCATCAAGGGCGGCTTCCCACGTCAGGCGTTCTTCCGGTGTCGAGTGCGCGGCTTCCGGCGAACGGCACAGGGCTTCGAGGGCGGCGGCAATCATGATTTCAAAATTGCGTTCGGCAAGCACGCGCTCGGAGTATTTCCAGTTCAACACTTCGCCCTGTTCGGTTAAACGCAACGCTCCGGTGAAAGATTCGTGCGGTTGCGCGGCGATGGCGCGATGCGTGGGTCCGCCGCCGCGCCCGACCGTCCCGCCGCGCCCGTGAAAGAGACGCAACCGCACGTCGCATTCGCGCGCGACTTCGTGCAATTTGCGATGGGCTTTGTAGATTTCCCAAGTGCTGGTCAGCATCCCGCCGTCTTTGTTTGAATCAGAATAGCCGAGCATGATTTCACTTCGTCGCCCCCATGAATTGAGGTACTTTGAAAAAAATTCGGACTTCCATAATTCACGACACACTTCCGGCGCACGACGTAAATCTTCGATTGATTCAAACAACGGCACGGGCATCAAA
>JBGTMR010000357.1:0-12772 GCA_041743485.1 Pyrinomonadaceae bacterium | reverse complement strand
CACACACACGGCGCGCTTAACTTCGCGCGCATCCCTTGACTCGTTGATGATCTCGTCTAAGCTGCTCATTGATAGCCACCTTCTTTTTGGCTATCATCTTACACGGTTCATTTAGAGTTCCTATACATCGGCAAGCGGATCAGACCGTCGGGCGTCGTGATTGTCGTGCCCGAGCAGGCGGCGTTAGGCGTCGGCGTCGAAGCGGAGTGCTGCCGGCGGATGCTCGACGAACTGGTTAAGTGCGGCTTGTTGTTGGTGGCGGCAACATCAGAGGGCGAGGCGCAGGAGGTAATGAGGTGCCGCCTCGTGCTGCACCCGTGGATGCTGGATATAGTTTTCATGCACAACGCCGACACCAAGTCGAAGCCGGTGTTGATAAGCACAGTGCCGCGCTCCCGTTACACTTTCGACGAGTGCCGTCGCTTCGCCGAGGATCGGAAGGCGGCGGGCGAGAACGTAAGAAACGTGGGCGGGTTGGCACGGCACTTTCATTCGAGACAGTCACAAGAAGAGTTGCGAGAGAGATGAGGTGGGCGAGGCTGTGATGTGAGATAAGGCGCAGGCAACGGTTGGCTCGCAACGGGTCAAGCGGCCCCGACGCACCGACCCAAGCAGTAAGATAAAGCCGGCTGTTCAAATAACGCCCGTCTCATAAAGCCGTTTGTTGACTTGCAGGCAATTATGCCATATATTTTAGGCAGGTCTGCATACTCACTTATATTTGCATACTCGCTTAGAGAGGAAAATACTATGGAGTGGCAAGAAGCGATTAGTGCGCTGGGCGGGGCGGCGGTGCTGGGCAAAGGAGTAGTTTCCGGTAATAGCTTCGTTCTTCGTGTCGAGCAGGGACTGCCACGCAACGCCGTTACCCAACTCAAACGCTTCAGCGGTTTAACGGACGCTGATCTAGCTGAGGTCATACCGCGCCGGACGCTGACGACCATCGGCAAGGCGCGGTTGATCACGCCCGAACAGTCAGACCGCCTCGCGCGCACCGCCGCGATCGTCGCCTTCGGACAGCGCGTTTTCGGTGACGCGGAGGCGGCACGCAAGTGGTTGCTGACACCTAACCCGGCACTCGATATGGAATTACCCCTGCGGTTGTTGCGAACCGGAAGCGGGACTCGTCTCGTCGAGTCGGTACTGGTACGCATCGAGTACGCGGTTTATGAGTACTGATGGTATGGCGTTTGGCGAGCGGACGCCACCCGCCGCTCACGGGTGAAGGAGCGCGGCTTGTCGGTGGACGATGGAACTCACCGGGTCGAGCGGTAGTATACACATCGAAATCTCTGGCATTGTGTTTAGTGGAGTGTCTGGTGCATATCACGGGAGATTTGCCGCGCGATTACGTCCGCTTCCAAATCGAAATACCGGATAATGAGATTAGTTACTCAAGTACGGGTGCTTATAAAGCGGGCTGGGAGCGAGATATGGCGTACACGCGGGTGGTTGGAGACGAATGGTTAAAAGATGGGAGTAGCCTCGCGTTAGTCGTGCCGAGTGCCGTGTTGCCGGAGAGTAGTAATGTACTCATCAACCCGCAACATGTGCGCGCAAAGGATCTTAAAATCATTTCGCAGAAGCCATTTAGATTTGATCTGCGATTACGCTAAATGGGCTAGGGAGTGAGGTGCAGATGGGAAAAGTTACAAAACAAAAGGCATTAATGTAACTATTCACGTACCGGGCGGGGAAAGATTCGATTGATTTTCGGTTTGTTGAAAGACGAGCGGCTTGCCGCTTAGGACGCGCTCTAAAGAGCAGAGAAGCGAATAGCCTTGCTTGCGCGCGGTTGAGAGATAGCTTCTGACACGACAGAAGTTGCGTGCCCCGTCAGGTGTTCTGAAGCAGCCCGATATTTTCTGCTGCAACTTGATCATGCGCAGGTCACGTTCTGAACCATTGTTGTCGAAGGGTACGCTCTTGTCTGACATAAAGCGCAGGACTTCATCGCGGCGACATTGCAAGCGGTTGATTAAGCTGTGCGGCGTCGGTTGCTGGACCGGCTTCTTCTTCTTCGGCGAGTCACCTGCGACTTTTGTTTTCGGCTCGGGAGGGTTAAGCCTCGCAGCTTTCTTGACCAGTTTATCGTAGCGGCGAAGGAAGTCGTTTTTCATCTGCTCGGTTAGCTGACTCCCGACTTCAGCCTGTGCTTTGGTCACCGTATCTTTAATCTTCAGGAGCAGCTTGGCGAACGGGGCAGTCCAGAGCTTCTGCTCGGGGCTACTTTCCTCGACAAAGACAAGATCGCGCAAGAGGTGAACATTACAGAGACTATGGCGACACTGTTCATACCATTTATAGGAAGAGAAGCCGCGCGCGCACGAGCGTCCCCTTGAACTGCGGGAGGATGCCGATCTCGTCCATGGCTGCTTTGCCGCGGCGGACATCAAAGCCGTAGTGGGTCAGCCCCTGAGTTCGACCGCACGCTCTAACTCGCGGATGCGGCGCAGGAGTTGATGGTTGAGTTGACGAACGCTTCGGAGTTCGTCGGTTTTACGAGCGAGTGAGCGTTTAAGTTTGGCAAGTTCTTTCGAGAGCAAGGCGATGACAGGTTGCGGCGAGCGGATGAGTTGCGCTTCCATGTCCTCGATCTTGTCCACGAGGCGATGGATGAGGCGGACAATAGCCGCCGTGCCTTGTGCATAAATCCTGAGAATGTGAGCCTCGCTAAAAAGGTTCATGGTCTGGTGCCGGAGCCGGAAGTTGTAGAGCAAGGGAGCACGCCTAAATCATTGACGACCTTACGGAGTTCGGTGCAGACAGTTCCGACTGCCGCGGACAGGTTGCCGCCTTCACGGTAGATATATGTCAAAGGCGTTATCCCGAGTAGATCCGTCGGGATTTTCACGTCGGCGTTCTGCTCTTTAACGATGAATGTACGGCTACGTTCAAGCTTTCCCATGAATAATCCCAACTCGAACACCGTATTGTCGCGTGGCGCGTTGTACTCGTTCTCACGGCTAATTACCTTGTCGTCCGGGCTAAATACGAACGCCGCGAAGTCCGACTCGTTCACCGTATTGAGAAGCCTGTCAATGGGAACACCGGATGGTCCGAATATGCTGTCGGTCCAAACCATAGGTTCTACATTATCGTGCTTGAGTCCAAGCTGAATTTCTTGTGCAATCGTTAGGCTTTCGACTGAGCATCCGAGGAACAAAAGCGGTTTCGTGTTTGGAAGGTTCAGAAGAGCGGATCGCTGACGCAATCGCTCGGCTACGATCTGCGCGACGACCCGCCAGACATGGGTATGCTCTTGCGCCACCCCGTGGAAGTCAGGTTCGGACACTTTCAAAGCAACAACGGGCGCGCGGGCGGTAACGGTGGCTGACCGTGGTTCGGCGGGGTTGAGGAGCACCATCTCCCCTATCGTCTCGCGCGACTCACGAACTGCAACATGGCGGTTGTTGACGAGCACATTGACTTGTCCAACAAGGATAAAGAACACGTCATTATCCTCCGCGCCTTGAGCCATTATCGTGTCACCGACATCGTATGAAACTACCTGCCCTACTTCAGCAAGGCGCGTTGCAAGCACCTCATTGTGCTCTACAAGGGTGCAGCTTTGTAGAGCCGCAATCAAACGACGTTGTCCGTCGGTTCCCTCAAATCTCCTCTTCACAAAGCCACCCTTCTGCAAGAGATCAACATTTACCTTCTCTGTAAACCACTAAAATACTATGGTCGAATATTGCAACCCGGAACGTCCCAGCGTTCGGTAAGGAAGATCCAGGCATAAAGTTTCTTACTAACACATGGGAAGAAAGGGGTTGTGCTTCCCGAGACGCTCAATAAGCATGGCTAAACGTCTCGCGTGACAATATTTGTATTTCTTGCCAGTGCCGCACGGGCAGTCCGAAGCCAGGTCTACCTCTTCTCTGCCGCTCAACAATCCCGCAAAGCTGTTGACCATCGAAGCGTCACCTCCAAGTGCCTCCTGAATGAACTCGATGTACCCAACGACGTTATGCCCCCGCTCACCCCATGCCCATCGCTTGTCTGGGGACGCATCGTAGATTAGTTGGCGCTCGAAGAACGTCGAGACCTGATCCAAGAATTTTTGAAGTGCCGTTGCGTCGTCTGGTCTCCACTCGGATTCGACCGGTAGCCACAGGCAACATCCACCATCTGAATAAAAATGACGGTCGGCAATATGCGGAAACATATTGCCGAATTCATAAGCAATTGGCTCATGCTCAGGATACCCATTGGCGAACAGGACACGCGTCTTTATGCGCGTTCGTACCCCGCATTCCGCGCGCAACGTGATATTACCATCCAAGAAAATTCCCTTGTGACGGTGGTTCAACCCATAATTAAGATCTGGATAATCGCACCGAATTAAGGCACGGTCGCAAGCGAGACGTTCCGCGCCTTCGTCTCGCTCGAACCATCGCTGTCTTCCGTCAGCCCTCGGCGTAAGACCTGCCAGGGATAATAGCTCTCGCACCCTCGCGTTCCCTTTCAGTGACTGTCACTCCCGAACTGTTTGAAGTGATGAACGCGGGCGCGCCCGCCGCGGTTGATGCCCGCTCCGCCCGCTCCACCTTGTCAGCCGTCAGGTCATTTGCGACGTAGCACCCGACGCCGCTGTCATACGAGAAATGCTCTTTCAGCCGATCTGGCAACGCATCGTAGATGCGCTTGGAAACGCCGATTTGTCCGCCTGAACACTTCTCCTCGTTCTTCGCGGCATTCTCTACGGGCGAGCCGAGACAAATGCGGTCGCGGTGAGCGCGGGTACCGAGTTTCGAGACGAGCGTCGAGTCTATATCTACGCCGACAGCTAAGTACAGTTCTTCCGCTTCGGGGAGTTTCTCTTTTATTGTTTTCTCCATCGAAGATTGCAAGCCGACTGCAGCATCCACCGACTCCGTCGCGATGCCCGCCTCCTCGTTCTTCGGCATGTGAAACAAGCCTTGCACACGGTCGCCCTGAAATTGCACGCGCAAACCGTTGTAGTCGACTGTTACGACCGTCGCCATTTCTTTGCGGATGGCGTGCAGCACCCGCAAGGCTTTACGTTTTCCTTCGTCGGTCTCGGCGCGGTCGATGTAAGCGGTAAATCCCGTCACGTCGCCGAAAACGGACGCCGCGAGGACGCGCTTGTTGTTCCAAATGCTCAAAGAGTCGAGGTCTATCAACTCGTTAGCCGAACTGTAGTCTATATCTTTAAGCGGGTAGCTGCGCTTATCTTCCTTGATACGCTCGTCACTCTTCTCTCTGTCCCAAGTGATGCCATACTTCTCAAGTAGCTCATCCAGCTTCTTCTGGGATAGCGAATTGATCTGGTAAATTTCCTCTTCGTCTGTTTCCATGCAAAATTCTCGAAGGTCGTCGGGAAGTGCGTCGTAAATTTCCTTTGAAAGTCGCAATCGTCCTGCCGAACTGATCATTTTCGCGGCGTAATTAGCGCAAGCACCTAGGAACAACAATTCGCGGTCGTTACGTCTACCGTTGCGGGTGCCGATTGAATCACCGACATCAGCCCCGCCGGCAATCGAGAAGTTATCCAAGAGCGGGTATGCGGGATTGAACACCTCGCTGACGAAATCCTTCAACACCAGCTGAAGGAGGAAGGCATTCGTTGCTAATTTCTCAGTATTGTCGATTGGTCTGTAAAACAGCGCGTGTAGCTTGGGTCCTTGAAAATGAATTCGCAAACCGTCAAACATCTTTTCGACGATGTGAGCGACCTCGCGCTGGTAGACGTGAACCGCTTGGATGAAACGCTTGTATTCGGTTTCATCGGCTATGCACTCGGTCGCTATGCGCGAGAAGTTAGTGATGTATACGTAGACGTGTGCTCCATGAATCTCGCGGCAATGCGTCTCCGTTAACAGACTATTTAGATCGGCTTCGCGGACGAGCTTTTCGACTTCGATTTCGCCCATGTTAACCAGATGCTTGCCGATACGTTCTAAACTGATGTCATAGTTCCAACTCATAGATTCCGCCCTTCCTCGTCCATCGCCAAACTAAAAATGTAAATTGTCTGCCAGCTATCGCCCCTCATCATGCATCTCTAACACCGCCAAATGTTTTGCACTGTCGCGTAGCAAAAACCTTGTGCCCAGTAGCCTAAAGAGAATATAACCGAATGTCAATATAAACTGTAGACGTCAACACTGTTGACCGTTTGTAATTTTGACACCGTGCTGTATAACCTACTCGGCATGAATGTGAATGAAGACCAACTTTATCGGGCAGTAGGCAACAAGTTACGATTTCGCCGCGAGAAGCTGAAGTTGTCGCAGGACAAGATCGCGCAGGATGTCGGGTTATTACGCACGTCAATCACCAACATTGAAGCGGGCAAGCAGAAGCCTCCTCTACATGTGCTTTACAGCATCTGCCTCGCGTTAAAGATAGAAATAGCGGACGTGCTGCCTAGAACCGGCGAGGTCGAATCACGCGAGGTCGTTAATGTCGAGTTCAACAACGAGACGAAGCAGATGCCGCCCATGGCTGCCCAAATGCTCAACCAGATGTTGAAGGAGTAACGCCTATGAAACGATTGAGCAAACGGAAAAATCCAAAAGCTGAAGCGCATAAAATCCTTGAAAAGCACGGCACCGCTTTGCCGATTGATGTTGATAGGATCATTGCCGAACACAATATCGACATACGCTTTCAACCGATGGAGGAAGCCGTGTCGGGAATGCTGGTGATTAAGGGTAAACGTGCGACGATCGGCATCAACGACACTCATCATCCCAACCGGCAGCGTTTCACGCTCGCGCACGAACTGGGTCACTACTTGTTACACCGCGGATGGACTCAAGTGTTTGTCGATGCTTCGACGATGTACTTCCGTGACGGGCTAACCGCCGAAGGCATCGACCGGATGGAGATCGAGGCGAACGCCTTCGCCGCCGAGTTGTTGATGCCGGAGAATGTTTTACGTGATGTGGTACGTCACCAGTCGCTCGACGCTTTCGACGACCGCGCGGTGCAGAGCCTGGCTGTCGAGTTCGGCGTCAGCGTGCGTGCGCTGACGATCCGGCTCACGAAGCTCGGTTTAGGATCATTATGAGAGAAGTAGGAAACGGTTATGTCAGCTAACGTCACGCACGTCGTCGAAGCCGCACGACAACTTACCTCCGCCGAACAGCGCGAGGTTCTTGCACGCTTGTTTCCCGAGCAGACCGCACACGATGGCAGCACAATCTGGATGAGCGTAAAGCTTTCAGAACAAGCGCGCGTGGTAGCTTACGCGCCCGAGCAGGAAGCGCATCTTACCGAACTGCGTCGGGTGTTGCGGCAGGGCGCACTGGCGAGACTTGAAAGCAAAGAAGACGGTACATACGAACTCTACGGTGCGAATCGTACCTATTATGTGGTGCTGACGCCGGAGCGCGAGTTCGCGGCGTTACTCAGTTCATGGTCGCCCGACGCTCCGCCGCGCGAAATCATTTTGCCGGATGAGTCTGCCGGATGAGCCGTCTGCGAGATGATGAAATCCGAAGGCTCGTCTCTTATCTTCGTGGGCAAATCAGCGATGAATCCGTTCTCGCCGAGATCGAGGACACACTTCGCAGCGACGAAGCTCAGGAGTATTTGCGCGAACCGGAGATACTTGGTTACTTTCCCCTCATCGTAGAAAACTTCCGTATCGGTGGTGTGCAGTGGAGGTTGCGTATCATCCCGCACGCGCACTTACGAAGCGTTCAGCGTGGCATTTCAATTCGGGTCATAACTTCTCTGTTTCGCCGCTTCGTTAATTTCAGCAATCAGCAAGCGGTTGTTATCACTGTCGGTAATTACTCGGTGACAGCTAGACCCGCCCCGCGCGAACGTATTATCACAATTAGATTTGATGTTGATGAAGTAAGTGAAATGGAAGGGGCGGTGCACGTCGTGACCGTTGTTTTCGGGATGACGACGGTTAATTCCGCTGAAAACATTATTGAACTTTAGTGTTGGATCAGTTTTCCGACAGACAGTTAAATAGCACCATCACAAAACATTTATTTCTTTATCAAGCGCGTCATAAGTTTTATGCAATGCAATGAGGAAATGCCCGAGAAGGCTTACCAAGTTCTAGTACTTCGTCAGTCTAGTTTTGGTGGTTAGCTCTTTGAACAGGTATAGTCCGGTCAAAACTTTCCGCATGGAGACTGACCAGCTATGCCCAAGAAAAAATACATCGTTGATTTATCGGTTGACGAACGCGAACAGTTGGGGCAACTCATCAAGCGCGGCAAACATTCCTCGCGTAAAGTCACGCGCGCGCGCATTCTGCTCTTGGCGGCGGAGGGCGCGACCGATGAACAGATTGTCGCCTCGCTCTCGTGCGGCATCAATACGGTTGAACGCACCCGCCGCCGTTTCGTTGAAGAGAGTCTCGCCTGTCTGAACGAGCGCGCACGATGCGGGCAAGCGCGTAAGCTCACTGGCAAACAGGAAGCCCACCTCGTCGCCGTGGCGTGTCGCACTCCGCCGGAGGGACGCCCCCGCTGGACGCTCTCGTTACTTGCCGACAAAGTGGTCGAGTTGAAATATGCCTCAGCCATTACCCGCGAGACGGTCAGACAAGTTCTAAAAAAAACGAACTCAAGCCGTGGCTGAAAAAGCAGTGGTGCATCCCGGAAGTGTCGGCGGCGTTTGTTGCCGCAATGGAGGACGTACTTGACCTTTATGCCGAGCCTTTTAACGAACAGCGACCCGTCGTGGGGTTCGATGAAACGAGCAAACAACTCATTAGAGAGACGCGCGTGGCAGTCCCGATGCGCGGCGGACGAGTCGCCCGCGTGGATTACGAGTATGAGCGCAACGGGACATGTAACTTGTTTATGTTCTGCTGCCCGAAGCGCGGATGGCGGCACGTCGAACTCACCGCGCAACGCACAAGTCAAGACTTCGCACGGCAGATGAAGTGGCTGGTTGATGAAGCATACCCGGAAGCCGAGTGTGTCCGACTCGTCATGGATAATCTCAACACGCACAAGATTGCCTCGCTCTATGAAACATTCGCGCCGGAAGAAGCGCGCCGCATTGCCCGCAAGTTGGAGATTCATTACACCCCGAAGCATGGCAGTTGGTTGAACATCGCCGAGATCGAGTTGGGCATCTTCGCCCGGCAGTGTTGGGACAGACGCATCGGCGACGAAGCCCAACTTCAGAGCCAAACAAGGAAGTTGGAGGACACGCGCAACGCCGCTCATGCCAAGATCGAATGGCGATTTACGACTGAAGATGCGCGGCGCAAGTTGCATCGGCTCTACCCTTCAACTTCAGACTGACGGAGTACTAGCTCTTCATTCGTTCAACGCGGCGACGAAAGCGCGAATGTTTTTAAGCGTCGTCTCGTCGAGCGTGACTTCCGTCGCTCCGAACTTCATCTCGATTTTGCGACCGGCGGCGACGCGCTCCAGCGTACTCTGGCTCAAGATGCCGATTGCCGTGCGCTTGCCGTCCTTTCTCATAAAGTCGCTGCCGATAGCGTCACCCGCCGCGCCGCGCATTGTGCGCTTGCCGTCAACGAGGAAGATGAAATCCATGTCGGATACGAACTTGATTGGACTTTCATATGGAGTGGCGAACTCCGCCATGACCGATACGCCTAAGTCTTGTTCCATATAGTCGGGTTTGCGCGCCGTGTTGATTTCGCCGGAAAGTGCCATTTCAAGATTACCTGCGACTTTCACCGGAAGCATCCGCACGGTGCGCTTGCCGGTAAAGCGGTCGTCTTTGACTTCGACAAGCGAAGAATCTTTTTGAGCGTTGTCACGCGGCGCGGTTCGGGTCTGTGATCCTATGGATAAAGATAGAGATGCGATGAGGACGGCAGCGAAGGCAATGCGAATCATCAAAATGGAAGTTCCTTTGTTGATTGGAAGAAGACCGGCGGAGATTGTGTTTCGATGAAAATCAGTTCTTGTTGAAATTGTAGTTAAGGCGAATCAGCATCGGTACCGGCTTGCCGTCTTGATGGCAGGCTTGAAGGTGATCGCCCGCGCCGCCTTAATTGCCGCCGATGTTAACGTGGGCGACAAACCTTTCAAGACGCGAATGTCGGTTATCGTCCCGTCGGGTTGCAGCACGGCTTCGACCTGCACCATGCCCGGAGCCTTCACATCCGCCCGGTTATAAATCGGCTCGGCGTGAGAAATGACTTCTGCGGGTATGTCCACTTCCGAATGGCGATAGACTGTGCCGTTCGCCTTCGCCGGAAACAGCACGTCACCTTCGCCTACTAGCCGTGACGCTTCCGGCTTTGTATCTTTGCGCGCAAGAGTTTTCGGTGCGGTCGGCTCGATGGAGTCGGCGGTCGCTGGCATCGCAGGCAATGGAAAGTCAGGCACGTCTGCGGAATAGGGGTTAGCCGCGTAGGGATTGTCAGTATCGGCAGCTTTCGACTTTTGCTTCGACCGCTTTGTGGTAGTGCCGGACGGCGGGATATTCAAGTTTGGGTAGTCGAGTGCTGCTGGCAACGAGCGCGATGAGCCGGGGTGGGTGACACCAGCATTGTTACCGATACTCCGATAATAAAATGCGCCACCAACCACGAATAACCATAAAACAGAAGCTTTCACCCTAACGGTAACAGTCAACTTTGGAGAAATGAATGAAGAAGTGTGCAGCAATATGGGTCATGTTAATGATGCTCGCGGGTGCTGGTTCGAGCGCAAAGGCGCAGGATATAAGTTCCTACTTCAAGGACACAGTTGGCGCGTTCGTCCTTTATGACATGAAGCGTGACCGCTACATACGGCACAACGAAGCGCGCTGTCGCACACGCTTCAGCCCGAAATCCACTTTCAAGATTCCGAACTCTTTGATCGGTTTAGAGACCAACGTGATTCGTGACGCCGACTTCGTAATCGGGTGGAATCGCGCGAAGTACCCGCCGCAACCCAACTGGAACCAAGAGCCGTTCATCCACTGGGGGCGTGACCACACTCTGCGCTCGGCTTTCAAGCACTCGGTCGTGTGGTACTACCGCGAACTTGCGTTGCGTGTTGGTGAGGAGCGGATGAAGAGGCATGTTGCGGCATTGGATTACGGTAACGAACAAGTCTCCGGTGCGGTGAATGACTTTTGGTTAAACGACAGCTTGAAGATTTCCGCCGACGAGCAGGTCGAGTTCTTGAAGCGGTTTTATGACGGACGCCTTCCGGTCTCGTCAGGCGCGGTCAACATCGTCAAAGAGATACTCGTGACCGAGCAGACACCTGAGTACAAACTGAGCGCGAAGACGGGCGGCGGTTCGGTCGGGGCGGACGTGTACATCGGCTGGTACGTCGGCTACTTGGAGACAAAGGGTAACGTGTACTTCTTTGCGACCAACGTCGAGGGAGCAAGTTTCGCCGACATCCGCAAACGGCATGTCGAGGTAACGAGACGGGTGCTTACCGGGTTGGGTCTCTTGCCGAAGGTGAAACCATAAGACGTGGAAGGTGCAAAGCGAAGATGGACGGCAAAACAGACACCCTGAAACAAATTTGGGTATTCAACGGAAATCGCAACCATTTTCCGAGTGCCGTGTTTAGCGAGCGTCACCTTGCCGAATCGTGGATCGAGAAGCACGGTTTGCAGGGAACTTTAACAGCGTATCCGCTCAATGTGGGCGTGTATGAGCACGCCGTCCAAGAAGATTGGTTTACGCCGAAAAAAGACGATCACAAGACGCCGGAGTTCATCGCCAACTTCAGCTCGGCATCGCAGGAGCATTATCATTTCGAGAGCGAAAAGGATTGACTAAATCAATACTGTGGACAAATTTTGACAGAATAAGCCAACTTCCGTTTAGCTGTGTGTGACCAAAAATACAACCAAAGGAAAAGTTTTGCGCCCCGCCCGCGCGCTTCTAAATCTCAACGCCCGCATCCCAAGCTATTCAACAGCATCAACAAGCGGTGGGTTGAAAACTCCTCTAATCTGCCGCATAGCAGTTTTGACAAGTCCGGTTGCCCGATGCCGATGCGCCCGGCGACTTCCGAGTGCGTCCAATTGTTGGCTTCGATGGCGGCTTGAATCGCTACGATAAGTTGCGCCTTAGATAACAGTTCATCGGCATCAGGCAAGTCCAAATCGGCAAATACATTGCCGCTACCTGCCTCACACTCAATGCCGTCTTTCTTATTCATCGTTAGTCACTTCTTTAGCTTAACTTTATCCATGTTATAGAACGCCACAATCGTGGTGGCGTAAGTTTTCTGTTTTCATCGACAAACTTTTTGAATGCCGGTGGAAAACGCGACATTCAAAAAGCGTCGCGCATCGTCAGGACGCTAAGTCTTTAATTTATGTTTCCTGCTTCCAGTATGGATGAAGTTCAACTGACAGTATGGATGAAGTTCAACTGAGAGCCGCTCGGACGATGCAAGGCAGGGTTAGGAACTTTCATCCAGTCGAAGGCAATCGGAAGTTTATGTTGCATCTCTCGCCGTTTCTTGGTGTTATGAACGGAGCAGTCCCGACAGTTTGACGCCTTCATGTTTCGACGTGCTATATGCCGCGCACACCAAGAAGTGGATTCTTACCCGGATAGCGCATAGAGCCTTCCGTTACTCCAGCCATACCCGAACTTCTCAAGAAAGTTGACCGTGTGCTGCTTCGTTGTTTGATATATGCCGCGCACACCAAGATTCGGATTATGACAAGGCTTCATCTGCCCCTTTGAATGGCGAAAAGCTAACATTCTGCAGAGTGTAATGCTAAACAGAAATCGGTATCTTGGTGTGTTCTCCATATAGTAGTCGTTGATTGCTTGGCGTAAGTCGTCCATCGTCTCATGCCAGTGATGATGCGAGACTTCTTC
>JBGTMR010000356.1:0-2035 GCA_041743485.1 Pyrinomonadaceae bacterium | reverse complement strand
ATCGCTCGCCTGTGCCATTTCAAAAGCGTGACCGAGCAGACCGAAGCCCGTGATGTCCGTACACGCATTCGCTTTCGCCGCCTGCATCGCTTCCGAAGCCGCGCGTCCGGTTTGCGTCATACACGCAATCACCGCGTCAATCGCCGTTTGACTCGCTTTCTCACGTTTTATCGCCGTGCTGATTGCTCCCGTGCCAAGCGGTTTGGTGAGTAAAAGTCTGTCTCCGATTCGCGCTCCGGCATTGGTGATGACTTCCGCCGGATTGACGATGCCCGTCACGGCGTAACCGATTTTGATTTCCGCATCGTCAATCGTGTGTCCACCGATAACCGCGACCCCTTCTTGAATCATCATCTGTTGACCGCCGCTCAAAATCTGTTTCAGCGTTTCGACATCCTCTTTTTGCGGATAACACATAATGGTCAACGCCGTGACGGGTTTGCCGCCCATCGCATACACGTCGTTAAGCGCGTTGACCGCCGCGATTTGTCCGTAAATATACGGGTTATCTGTGACGGGCGAGAAGAAATCAACTGTCTGCACCAATGCAACATCGTTGCTTAGGCGAAACACACCCGCATCGTCGGCATGATCGTACCCGACGAGTACATTTTCATTCGGCGGTTGTCGTGGTAATTGACCCAAAACTTGAGCCAAATCGCGCGGCGCGTACTTCCCTACTCAACCCGCACCTGAAGCCTTTTGAGAAAACCTTTTATCCGACAAAATATAAGCCGCTTTCTTCGCTAAACAAATCTTTCCTGAATGTCTTTTCCCAAACCAAAAGTTTCATAGGGAAATGCTCATCAAACCTTTGTACAGACGCTCCAAATCTTCTTCGTTGTAATACTCGATTTCAATTTTCCCGCCATCTTTATTCGTATTTCCTACGACTCTGACCTGTGTTTGCAAATGGCGGCGAAGCTTTGACTCCGCGCTTCTCACATTTACGTCCTCAATCGGTTGGGGTTTAATTGCTGGAGTTTTGTCAATGCCATCAATAATTTTTCTCATCGCGCGTTCAGTATCGCGCACCGAAAGAGTTTGTTCGACGATTCGATTGGCGACGTTCTTCTGTACTTCCCCATCGTCCACACCGAGCAATGCCCGCGCGTGTCCCATCGAAATCTGATCTTCCTCAACCATTCGCTGTACCTCTTTCGGGAGACGCAATAATCTGACGTGGTTAGCGATAAACGAACGGTCACGCCCTATACGTTGGGCGAGCAATTCCTGTGTTAAGCCAGCCGTTTCCATCAAGCTTTTGTATGCGTGGGCTTCCTCAATCGGATTCAATTCTTGACGCTGAATGTTCTCGATTAACGCGAGTTCAAGCATTTTATCGTCGGGAATATCGCGCACCACAACCGGAATCTTATGCAATCCGGCGAGTTTTGCCGCACGCAGGCGTCTTTCACCCGCCACCAACTCGAAACCGCGATTGGTTCGTCGCACGAGCAACGGTTGCACGATACCGTTAGCTTTGATTGATTGTGCCAACTCCTCAAGCCGTGAATCCTCAAAGCGCGTGCGCGGTTGTGCCATATTCGGCTCAATCGCATCCACTTCAAGCTCGAACATCTCATCATTCTGCGGCATCGTGGGGTTCGGGAGCAGCGCGCTCAATCCCCTTCCCAATACTTTTCTCGTCATGCGATTGCACCTCGTCGGCTAGTTGCATGTAGGCTTCTGCCCCTTTTGATTTAGGGTCATAAACCGTGACAGGCTTGCCGAAACTCGGAGCTTCGGCAAGTCTGATGTTGCGCGGAATTACCGTCTCTAATACTTGTTTCCCGTAAAAATCCCGTAAATCTTTGGCGACGGCGGCGGATAAATTAGTTCGCTCGTCGTACATCGTCAAAAGCAAGCCTTCAACCGTCAGTTGCGGGTTGAACAGCCTTCGTATGCGCGCCAGCGTATCGAACAACTCGGTCACGCCTTCGAGCGCATAATATTCACACTGTATCGGGACGAGCAGAGAATTAGCGGCGGTCAAAGCGTTGATAGTCAAAAGCCCGATTGACGGCGGACAATC
>JBGTMR010000355.1:0-1567 GCA_041743485.1 Pyrinomonadaceae bacterium | reverse complement strand
GATTTACATTTTGCGCGGACGCGCCGCACCGGGCAACACCGTGCGCGCCGAAGGACGACACACGATGGTTTCAAGCAACGGCTTTTTCCAACTTCAAGTGACGTGTCCGCGCGGAGCGTCCGCCGTCAATGTCGAAGTCGAAGACGCGCAGGGCAATCGCAACCGCACGCGCCTCGCGCTTCGTCAATCTTAAATCGCTTAATCTTAAATTTCGTCCGCTTTCATAACCCTTCGCGCTTCCACTTCGTTTATGTCTTTCACGCTTCCGCCATATCTCGACAGGCGCATGATGGGCGAAGCCTTCAACTTCGCCGCGCAACTTCACGACGCCGCAAGCCAGCGCGACGTGGCACGTATCGCCCTGACGACGTTCGCCACTTTGCTTCCTGCAAAGCGTTGGACGTTGGCGCGCGTCACGGGTACGCTTCAGGAAGTACAGGAAACAGGCAACCGCGAAGCAACCTTCAAGTTCGACGTGCTGGCGACGCACGACACAGGAGTTAAATCACCGGATGTCACACTCGACGCAATCACATCGAACAACGAAACGCAGAATGAAGCGCAGAAAAGCCACGCGGAAAGTTTGACTGATACGGAACACCGCTTTGCCCTTGAAGCGGCGATTTCGGCGCGCGTCGGTTCATACGCGGAAGCGGGCGAAAGTTTAGTCGTCGCGCCGCTTATCTACCACAATCGCGTTATTGCGGTGCTGTGTGCGACGCGGGATTTATCTTCCGGTGCGACATGCTTCACGGATGCGGACGCCGACTTTTTGCGCGCTCTCGCCATGCCGCTTGCCCTCGCGCTTAATAATGCCGTGCGAATCGCGGAAGCCGAACGCCTCTCGCGCACCGATGATTTGACGAGCCTTCACAACGCGCGGTACATGCGCGATTGTCTGCTCGCGGAAATCAAACGCGCCCGCCGTTATAACTCGAACGTCGCCGTGCTTTTCCTCGACCTCGATAACTTCAAAAACGTCAACGATTCACACGGTCATCTCGTCGGCTCTCACATTCTCATTGAAGTCGCTAAAGCGATTCTCGCATCAGTGCGCGATACGGATGTCGTCGCGCGTTACGGCGGCGATGAGTTCGTCGTCGTTTTGCCGGAAACCGTCGCCGAACGCGCTTTGCAAGTCGCGGAACGCATCCGCGCGACGCTCGCCAATACCGTGTTCACGGGCGGGCGCGCTCTTGAGTTGAGCTTGACGGCAAGCTTCGGCGTCGCTGCTTTTCCGGCAGACGCAAACTCCGCGCAACAACTCGTCGCCGCCGCCGACACAGCGATGTACGAAGCCAAAGGTGCGCGCAAAAACTGTGTCCGTCGCGCCGACTCGGAGCGGTTCGGGTTTGAAAGATTCGAGTGTTCCGACGAAACAACAATTTCGCAGGCGACCGGATAAGAACACAAAATTCCCCGACGGTTAAAAGTTTTGTGAAGAAATTTTGTCTCGCTGATAGCGTATCGGCGTGGCTTAGGTGTATCTTGGCAAGCTTGAGTAAATTTGTATTTCAGGCTTTCTTTTTTCGATTTGCGAACATGATTCAACTTCGCGGTTAAATCG
>JBGTMR010000354.1:0-3422 GCA_041743485.1 Pyrinomonadaceae bacterium | reverse complement strand
CAGTGGTCAGTGGTCAGTGGTCAGTGAATACAACGATGAATTATCTTCCAGTTTCTTCAACTGACCACTGCTTTTCAATATCCCTTATTCCGCCGCCCTAACATGCGACGGCGGGCGATGCGGCGGCGAAAAGCGAAGTGGCGGCGTTGTGTCGCATGTTCGCTGACAAAGGTGTCGAGAAGATAAAAAACTATTGTTCCGATGACGGTCGTGGCAATAACGCGGAACGCGAGAGTTTCGGTGAACGAAGCGATTGGCGGTTGTAGAAACATGCGTTGCAAGGTGACATACACCGCCGAGTCAATCGCGGAAGCACCTGCTAAGACGGGGATTCGGGTTAAAGCGTTGTCAAGCATAAAGCGTGCGCCGAGTGCCGCGATAAGATAGGCGACGAGGGTTTTAGAAAAACCGTTCGCGCCGAGCAGTGCGCCATTGAAGCCGTCGCTTGCCGCTCCGATAAAGTCAACGCCTAAACCGACCAGCGTCGCAGTAATGACCGCCCGCACTGCATCGCGTTGCAAAGCGAAATAGACGGCGGTGATTAACGGGAAATCAATATAAACGAGTGGCGGCAATAAATCCGGCAAGGTGACTTGCAGAATGATGGCGCACACAACACAAACAGCGATTTTAACTTTCAAGTTTCCGTTTCAATCCGCACCGCGCTTTTCCGGCGCGGTGAAAGCGAGCAATGGGTTAATGCCCCGCAAGCAAGCGATGTTGAGTATAACAAGGTTGTAGTCAATACTCTGCAAGCAAGCATCGCACGGAATTTATTTACTACTACAGAGTTCAATTCCGCAAGTGGAAATTATGTTTTGTTATCGTTGTTAGTTTTTAGGATGTAAGTTTTGATTTAAGAGCCGGAATTTGGAATTTCAAATCTGAAATTTCAATCAAGTACTTTGCCATTAAATTCGACTTTCAAAAATCTTCTAATTTTGACGACGCGGTTGGCGCGCGTTGATGTTCGCGTTCGCGGGTCGCGCATTAGCGTTCGTTGCGCGGCGCGTGTTCGGGTTGGCGTTCGTCGCCGGACGTGGAGTTGAAGACGGGCGCGGCGTGGGTGTCGCACGCGGCGATGTTGACGGTGACGGCGGGCGCGGTGGTGTCGGGCTTGGCGTGGGACGCGGCGTCGGCGTCGAGACGGGTAAGGTTGAAACGGTTGAAGTGGTCGAGGTGGATGACGGCGGAGCGGTGTTTATTTCCGGTGGCGGTGGCGGTTGATAACGAAGCACGGCGACCTGTTCGAGTTGTTCGAGTTGCGCCGACGGACGAACGAAAATCGTGTGGGTCGAGGTCGCTGAACCCTGCCTGACTTCATAAACCGTGCCGATGCTCAAGCCCGGCGGATAAATTCTGTCTTGTCCGCTTGTCGTCACGGAATCACCGGCTTTGACTTCTTCCAAACCGGAGATATGGCGCATTTCAAGCAGCCCGTGTTCACCCGTCCCGCGAACCGCACCGAGCGAGTTTGACGCACCGAGTTGACCGATAACCGCTCCCGCCCCCGACAGTTCGTTGGTCAAGAGCATGACTTGCGCCGTCACAGAGCCGACACCGACGATGCGCCCGACGATGCCGGTCGGTGTCACGACCGGCATCCCTCTTTCGATTCCGGCGAGGCTGCCGCGATTTATCGTCACGGTATCGAACCAACCCGTCGGGTCGCGGGCAATGACGCGCGCCGTAACCGTTTCAAAACCGGATTGTTCGCGCAAATCAAGCAAACCGCGCAAGCGTTCATTTTCAGAGCGCGCAAACTCACCTTCGCGGGCTTGCGTCTCAAGGCGCGTCACCTCTGCGCGCAAGCGGTCATTCTCCGCCGCCGCCTGCCGAAACGTCCAAATGCTCTCGAACAACCCTTTGCCCGCGCTGCCAACCGACGACACCGGACGTTGGACGATTGACACCAAGCCCTGCGCCCATCCGCGCACGACGAAATCACTCGTCCCCGCATCGCGCGCCGACAATGCCATCGCCGCGAAATTTACGACAAGCAGCCCGACGAACCACGCCGGAGCGCGCTGCCTGACTTCACGTTGCGTCCGCATAACCATAGAAGCAAAGGTGAAAGGTGAAGGTCGAAGGTAGAAGGTGAAGGGCAAGCCGCAATCAAGGACAAAACTTTCTTTTCCGATTTACTTTCGCCCTTCGATTTTCACCCTTCGACTTTGCTTTTACGATGACCCGTGTGTGTTGTCCCACTTGACACGTTTGAGCAAATCGAAATCCGAGAGCATACGCCCCGCGCCAAGTACGACGGATGAGAGCGGGTCTTCCGCGATGGTCACGGGGAGTCCGGTTTCAATCGCCAATCGTTTATCGAGATTTTTAAGCAACGCCCCGCCGCCCGTGAGGACGATGCCGCGCTCTACGATGTCGGCGGAGAGTTCCGGCGGCGTGCGTTCAAGCGCGACGCGCACGGCGTTGACGATGGTGGCGACGGATTCGGCGAGGGCTTCGCGCACTTCGTCGTCACTAATCGAAATCGTTTTCGGAATGCCTTCGATAAGGTTGCGTCCGCGCACTTCCATCGCCAACGGTTCATCGAGCGGGAAGCCGCTGCCCAAAGCAATCTTAATCGCTTCCGCCGTGCGTTCGCCGATAAGCAGATTGTATTTGCGTTTGATGAACTGCGTGATGGCTTCGTCCATTTCGTTTCCGGCGACGCGCACGGCGCGCGAATAAACGATGCCGGACAAAGAGATAACCGCGATGTCGGTCGTGCCGCCGCCGATGTCAACAATCATGTTGCCGTGCGGTTCGGTGATGGGAAGTCCTGCACCGATTGCCGCCGCCATCGCTTCTTCGACAAGATAAACTTCCGAAGCCTTCGCGCGGTACGCCGAATCTTCGACGGCGCGACGTTCGACCTGCGTGATTTCAGACGGAATGCCGATGACGACACGCGGCGAAACCCACGTCTTGCCGTTGTGCGCCTTGCGTATGAAGTGCTGAAGCATCTTCTCCGTCATCTCGAAATTGGCGATAACGCCGTCTTTCATCGGGCGAATGGCGACGATGTTGCCGGGCGTTCGCCCAAGCATTTCCTTCGCGTCTTTGCCGACGGCGAGCGGTACGTTGGTCGCTTTATTGATGGCGACGATGGAAGGTTCGGAGACGACTATGCCGCGCCCTTTGGCGAAAACCAGTGTATTGGCAGTACCTAAATCAATGGCGAGGTCGTTGGAAAAAAGAGAAAAGAGCGATTTTAATGCCATGCAAAGCCTTAACGATTTTGGATTGTTTGATTCGTAGTTCTATATTTCATGTTGACTCGATTTAACCGCGAAGTTGAATCATGTTCGCAAATCGAAAAAAGAAAGCCTGAAATACAAATTTACTCAAGCTTGCCAAGATACACCTAAGCCACGCCGATACGCTATCAGCGAGACAAAATTTCTTCACAAAACTTTTAA
>JBGTMR010000353.1:0-7841 GCA_041743485.1 Pyrinomonadaceae bacterium | reverse complement strand
ACGATTTACGGCGGCGCGGATAAAAATAAATATCTGCTTGAAACTACCGGAAGCGGCGCGGCTTTCTTGGATTATGACGACGACGGTTGGCAAGATATTTTCCTTGTCGGCGGCACGCGGCTCGATGCTTCGCCGCAAACGCGAAACTCGACGAATCGCCTTTATCGCAACAAACGCGACGGCACGTTTCAAGACGTGACGACGAAGGCGGGCGTCGCCGATTCGGGTTGGGGACAAAGCGTGTGCGTCGCCGATTACGATAACGATGGACATGACGACATCTTCGTTTCGCGCTTCGGTAAAAATCTTTTGTATCGCAACAAAGGCGACGGCACGTTTCAAGAAGTCGCCGCGCGCGCGGGTGTTGCAGACAACCGCACGCGCTGGGGCGCAGGCACGGCGTTTCTTGATTTCAATCGTGACGGCTTGTTGGATTTATTCGTCGCCAGTTACATAGACCTTGATTTGAAAACCGCGCCGCTGCCGGAAACCGGACCCTGTTTGTACAAAGGCGTGATGGTCGCGTGCGGTCCGCCGGGACTCGCGGGCGGCACGAACTCGCTTTACATGAATCGCGGCGACGGCACGTTTCAAGACGTTTCGGAAAAATCCGGCATTACAAAAGCGAACGGGACTTACGGGCTTGGCGTCGTCGTCTCCGATTATGATAACGACGGCTGGAGCGATATTTACGTGGCAAACGATTCATCGCCCGCCGCGCTCTATCACAACAACCACGACGGCACGTTCACCGACATCGGCATCGAAGCCGGAAGCGCGTTTAGCATTGACGGCAAACCGCAAGCCGGAATGGGCGTCGCGGCGGGCGACTATGACCGCGACGGCTTCATAGACATTTTCAAAACCAACTTCTCCGGCGACACCTCATCGCTTTATCGCAACACGACGAAAAGATTATTAAAGACTTCCGATGCCAAACCCGATGCCAAACAAAACGACGTTGCCGATTTGACGTTTGACGATGTGACGTTCCCTGCGGGTTTGGGTTTGAACACGCGCTGGCTCGGTTGGGGTTGCGGCTTCTTAGACTTCGATAACAACGGTTGGCTTGATATTTTCCTTGTCAACGGTCACGTCTATCCCGAAGTCGGTCGCCTCGCAACTGAAGCCGGATACGCGCAACGCAAAGTCATGTATCGCAATCTCGGCAATGGCAAGTTTGAAGACGTGTCCGAACAAATCGGCGGCGCGATTATGCAGCCGACACCCGCTCGCGGCTGTGCGTTCGGCGATTACGACAACGACGGCGACACGGACATTCTCATCAATCCGGTCAACGCCGTCCCCGAACTTTTACGCGCCGATTCGACAACCGGAAACAACTGGATAAACGTCAAAACCGTTGGCACTAAATCCAATCGCAACGGCATCGGTGCGCGTGTGATCTGCACAATGGAAGACGGCGCGACGCAAACGGATGAAGTCAGAAGCGGCGGCAGTTATTATTCCAACAACGACCGCCGCGTGCATTTCGGGTTGGGTAAATCAACGAAGATAAAATCAATCGAAGTGCGCTGGCTCGGCGGCGGCACGGACATCGCGCGCGATGTTTCAATCAATCAAACTGTGGTTATCAAACAGGGCGTCGGCGCGGCGAAAGTATCAACGCAAAAATAGACGTGACTCACGCGGCAGACGAAGTTTTGCGGCTCTGCCGCCTGATGTGCGGTGGGGCTTTGCCTCATCGTAAAGCGTATGAAAGGTCTTTGAGGCTACGCCTCGAACGCGGGCGGCGTAGCCGCTACATTTTTTATCACCCCAGACGGAAAGGCACAGCCTTTCCGCACATCGGGCGGCACAGCCGCTCACGGTGTAAGCTAAGGGCGTAAGTTTTAGCGATGTTCAAATCCATAAATCTTAAATTCGTTCAACTCGCGTGCTATGCCTTAATGCTCGCGTCTTTCGCCGCATTCACACACGCGCAAACGCCGAACCCCAAAGCCGCGCGACACTTCGCCGAAGGCACGACGCTTCAAGGAAAAAACGATGCCGACGGCGCGATTCGTGAATTTCGTGAAGCCGTGCGACTCGCCCCCGATATGCCCGAAGCGCATTTCCAACTCGGCTTCACGCTTGCCGCGAAAGGGTCTTTTCAGGAAGCGATTAAAGAACTCGAAACGACCGTCAAACTTGCCCCCGCCAACGCCAAAGCACATTACTTTCTCGGCGCGGCTTACTGGTTTTCAGGCGATGCGGACAAAGCGATTACCGCATTACAACAATCCGTGCAACTCGCCCCCGACGACGCGCAAGCCTTCTATTATCTCGGTCTCGCGTTGCAGAAACAGGGCGACACAAGCGGCGCGATGAATGCGCTAAATAGCTCCACAAAACTCGCCCCGGAGTTGGTCGAAGCCCGGCAAGCGATGGGCATGGCTTACATGCGAGACGACAACCTCGATGCCGCCATCGAAGCTTTTCGCCAAGTCGTTCGCTTGCAGCCGAATTTCGCGCAAGGCTACAACGATTTGGGTCTGGCACTCGTGCAAAACCGCGAACCCGAAGCGGCGATAGTAGAGTTTAACAAGGCACTAAAAATCAAACCCGACGACACCATCGCGCTTCACAATCTCGGCATGGCATACATCCAAAAAAGCGATTACAGGTCGGCGGTCGCGCTCTATCGTCGCCTCGTCGCACTTGAACCGCGCCGCGCCGAAGCCCATTACAATCTCGCCCTCGCCCTTAAACAGAAGGACTTGCTCGACGAATCGGTTGTCGAATTGAAACGCGCGATAGAACTCGACAAAACGCTTTACGAAGCCGCGTACACGCTCGGCGTCATCTCTCTCCAACAATCGAAACTGCCCGAAGCAACCGCCGCGTTTCGTCAGGCGATTGCCGTCAAACCCGACTACGCCGAAGCTCTTTACGCTCTGGGAACGGCTCTCCAACAACAGAACGACATCGAAGGCGCAATCAACTCGTTTCGCAAGGCTCTGACTTACGCCCCCGACGCCCCCGAAATTCACAACACACTCGGAACCGTGCTTCGGGTTAACGGCAACACGGCGGCGTCACGTTTAGAGTTTGCCGAAGCCGCGCGGCTCAACAAAATCAAGTCCGACAAACAAGCCGCGATTTTCGCGCTCAATACCGGAATCGCCCGCCTCAAAGAAGGCAACCTCGACGCCGCGATTGAACGACTTCAAGCCGCCGTCAAACTCGATTCGCAAAACGCCCTCGCGTTTTACAATCTCGCCAAAGCCTTAAACCGTAAAGGCGACCGCGAACAATCTCAAGCCGCGTACCTTCAGGCAAAGCAACTCGATTCGCGCCTCAAACCGTTGGAATGATGTGTTGTGAGATTTGCTTATCTCACCCTTTGTCTCAACGACACGGCAATCATTTCAAACCCGTCGTCGCAATGCCTTTAATAAATTGCTTCTGCCCGATGAAAAAGATAAGCACGCTCGGAATCGTGACGAACACGACCGCCGCCATCAGCAAGTTATATTCGACTTTGAATTGCTCTTGAAACACCGTCAGCCCAAGCTGCACGGTTCGCATGTTGTTCGTCGAAGTGAAAACGAGCGGCTTAAATAGATCGTTCCATTCGGCGATGAAGGTAAATAAAAACAGGGTCGCAATCGCCGGACGCGCGAGCGGAACCATGATGCGCCAGAGAATCGTCCAACGACTCGCGCCGTCGAGATATGCGGCTTCTTCTAATTCGACGGGTATGGTTTTGAAGAACTGCGTGAACAAAAAAATCCCGAACGCATTGGCGAGCGACGGCACGATTAGCGCGTAATAAGTGTTCACCCAACCGAACTTCGTGAGCATGATGAAGACGGGTATCACGAGAACCTGAAACGGAATGATAAGCGTCGAGAGAACAATCAAAAGCAGCGTATCGCGCCCGTAAAATTTCATCCGTGCGAATGCATAACCCGCCATCAGTGATGTGATGATTTGCCCCGCCGTCACGCCCAAAGACATGACTAACGAATTGAAAAACTGCCGCCCGAAGTTCGTCGCACTCCACGCTTCCACGTAGTTCTGCCAGTACAAACCGCCCGCCGCGCCGTCAACCGGAGCGCGCAAAGAAACGATAATCATAGCGACCAGAGGCAAGATGAAAATCATGGCGACGGCAATCGCGGCGATGTGCGACGCGATACCGGCGAAGCCTGAACCCGGCACGTTTAGGACGGAAGCGGGCGACGACTTTGTTTGCATCAAGTAATTCCTCAGCCGCGTTCACGCGGCTTTCCGCGAAGCGGCACATAGACCAGCCGTTTGACGGCTGGGGACGATTGAGAACTAATCTCAGTAGCCCGTTTCTAACGGGCTTTTGCATGGGGCTTGAGCCATTCGGGTATGGTGTGGCTAAAGCCGGAAGATAAGGACGTTAAAACGCCCCCAAAAATTTTGACCGCGCTCCCAGCCGTCAAACGGAACCTGTCTATGCGCCCTGCGGGGAAGCCGTCTGAAGACGGCTGAGTAGTTACTTCGTCAAAGTCGCTTCGTTAAGTGCTTTTGAAACACTCATCGCCTGTTAATCTCCTTGACGTTGAAGCCGAAACTGAATCGCGGTGACGCATAAAACGATGACGACCATCAAGGTTGCGACGACCGCCGCTTGTCCCATATTGCCGTACTTAAATGCTTTGTCGAAGATGTAATAAACCAGCGTCGTCGTCGAACCGACGGGTCCGCCGCGCGTCATCGCATACATCTGTTCAAACGCGCGGAAAGCGTAAATCACAGAAATTATCGTCACGAAAAATGTAGTCGGGGCGAGCAACGGCAGCGTGATGTGACGAAAAACTTGCCAGCCCGTAGCGGCTCCGTCAACTGCCGCCGCCTCATAAACATCTTCGGGAATCGCCTGCAATCCGGCAAGAAACAGCACCATGTTGTAACCCGCCTGCTTCCATAACGTCATCAACACGACGGCGGGCATCGCCCATCTTTCGCTTTGCAAAAAGTTAATCGGCGCGATGCCGAACACACCTAAGAGAGCGTTTAGCAAGCCCGTATCGTAGTCCATCAGCCACACGAAGATGATTCCGGCGGCGACGGTTGAAGTGACGACGGGCGTGAAAATCGCGGTGCGAAGAAACCCTACGCCGCGCAGCTTTTTATTCAGTAACAACGCGAGCGCGAGTGACAACACGACGCCAAGCGGCACGGTCGCCGCGACATAGATAAACGTATTGAATAGCGATTGCCAGAAGGCTTCGTCTTCGAGAATCGCCCGATAGTTCGCCGCACCGACGAAGCGCGCATCGCCGCGCAGGATGTCCCAATCATGCACGCTCATCCACAGGAGTTGAACGAGCGGGTACAGCACGAACGCACCGAGCAGGGCAATCGCCGGAAGCAGAAACAAATACGCCGTGCGTGAATCGCGTGACTTGCTTGAAATCATTTTTGATTCTCGTTTGCGAGCAGTTTGTTCACTTCCGCCGCCGCGCGGTCGAGTGCTTCTTTTGACGAATACTTATCGTAAAGCGCGGCTTCCAGGTGTTTGCCGAGCGTCGCCGAAAGCGCGGGATATTGCGGAATCGAAGGGCGCGTGTGTCCGTCATTCATCTGCGCGGCGAAGGTTTTCATGAACGGATTCGCTTCCAAATACGCTTGATATTTTTCATCTCCGGTCGCCCGTTTCGACACCGGCAGATAACCCGTGTTCATCGCCCACTCGACTTGGAAATCGGGACTCATCACATACTTCATAAACTCCCAAGCGGCGCGTTCCGTCTTGTCATTCGACTTAAAAAGAAACAGCGATTCGCCGCCGATGTTCGTCGCCGCGCGCGCATCGCCCGGCATCGGAAACACACCTACGTCAACCGCTTTCTGTTTTTGCAACAAAGGATAATTCCATGGTCCGTTGATCGTGACGGCAACACGCTTCGCTAAAAAGTCATCGGTTTTATATCCCGCGTCGGTATCGGTTAAACCCGCGCCGTCGGCAATCAGTTGTTTCCAGAAATCAAGAGCTTTAACGCCCGCCGGAGAATTAAACGCCGCCTGTTTTTTATCCGCGCTTAAAACTTCGCCGCCCGCTTGCCACAAGAAACATTGCCACGTCCAGACCGTCCATTCGGAACTCCCTGTGGGAACTTGAAAGCCTTTACGCTCAGGTCTGTTTAATTCTTTAACCGCCTCTCTAAACTCGCCCCACGTCGCGGGCGTGTCCGTGATTCCCGCTTCGGCAAACATCCGTTTGTTGTAGTACATGCCGAGATTGTTGGCGGAAAACGGCGACGCATAAACGCGGTTCTCGTAGCTTCCCATCTCCCACAAGAAATCATAAACGTCGTCACGGTTAAACGATTTGTCTTCGGCTAGAAACCCATCGAGTTCGCGTAACGCTCCGGCTTCGGCGTACTTAGGGAAAAACGCGGGAGCCCACCACAGCAAGTCAGGCGGCGTTTTTCCCGCGACCGCCGCGTCGAGTTTAGGTCCGAGTTGGTCAGCCGCCCCGTAGATTTGCGCGTCAATAAAGATGTCGGGATGCGTGGCGTTGAACTTGTCAATCTTCGCTTGCAAAATCCGATTATTGACGCCCGATTCCATGCCGTGCCAGAACGTAACCTGCGTGCGCGAGTCTTGCTTTGAAGCGACGGAACAATTCGCGTTTATCAATGACAAGGCAAATAACAAAGCGACGAGTGACGTTTTGGTTTTGATTGAATTACGGCTCATCCCAAGGTCGCTCCCGTCGTAGGCTCAAACAATTTGGCTTGCCTCATATCGAACTTCAACTCAATCGGCGCATCGGCACGCGCGACGGTGCGCGGGCTAAGTCGAGCAACTATTTCTTTATCACCGAGCGCGCACGTCGCAAGGACTTCACTTCCCAAAGGTTCGATAAACATGACTTGAGCTTTTACGAAACCATCCTCGCCGTTCGCGTTGTTGTCGTCGTCGCGCTCGTGAATGTCTTCGGGGCGAATACCTAAAACTATCTGCTCGCTTTTCGTTTCGTCGCGTCTTCGATCAAGCGCGAGGCGATGCTTTTCATCAAGGCTTATATCGAAACTTTCGTTGACGAGTCGCAACGTATTTCCGTCGTTGTTGCCTTCACGCCTTACGTCACAGGTTATGAAATTCATCGGCGGCGAACCGACGAAACCGGCGACGAATTGGTTCGTCGGATTGTTATAAATCTCAAGCGGCGTGCCGACTTGTTGAACCATCCCGTCGCGCAACACGACGAGGCGGTCGCCCATGCTCATCGCTTCCGTCTGGTCGTGCGTCACATAAATCATCGTCGCTTTCAATCGCCTGTGAAGGCGTATCAACTCGGCGCGTGTCGAAACTCTCAACTTCGCGTCGAGGTTGCTCAACGGTTCATCGAACAGGAACAATTTCGGATGTCGCACAATCGCACGTCCCAACGCGACGCGCTGGCGTTGACCGCCGGAGAGCGCGGCGGGTTTGCGTTCGAGATACGGTGTGAGTCCGAGCATCTCCGCCGCCTCGCCGACGCGCGTTTGAATTTCCGCTTTCGGAGCGTGGCGCATTTTCAACGCGAAAGCCATATTGTCGCGCACCGTCATATGTGGATAGAGCGCGTAATTTTGAAACACCATCGCCACATCGCGGTCGCGGGCGGGCGTGTTATTGACAATCTTTCCGTCGAGTTTGAGTGTGCCGCCGCTAATGGTTTCAAGTCCCGCAATCATGCGAAGCAGCGTTGATTTCCCGCAACCGGAAGGACCTACCAACACGACAAATTCGCCGTCACCGATTGAAAGATTCGTCGGCGCGACGGCTTGCACGCCGCCCGCGTAAATTTTCGTCACGCCGTCAAGTTCGACTTCAGCCATCGCTCAACATCACCTCGTAAAATTGTTTATCAA
>JBGTMR010000352.1:0-9640 GCA_041743485.1 Pyrinomonadaceae bacterium | reverse complement strand
ATAGACCGTCAGAACCGCCCGATTAACGACGTGCGGAAAGAAGATTTCCGCGTGTTTGAAGACGGTCAGCCGCAGAGCATAGAGTTTTTTTCAACTGAAGAAGTCCCGATTTCCTACGGCATCGTCGTTGATAATTCCGGTTCGTTGCGCCAACAACTCGAAAAAGTCATCGCTGCCGGACGCACCATCGTTGAAAGTAACAAGCAGGGCGATGAGACTTTTCTGATTCGTTTCACAGACAGCAGCCGCATCAATCTCGACCAAGAATGGACAAGCGACAAAACCGTTTTACAGGAAAAACTCGACGATTTATATCCCGATTCCGGTCAGACCGCCGTTTATGATGCGGTGAATCTCGCCGCCGAATACGCGACCGAACGCCGCAAAGGTGAAGACCCGACCGACCGCCGCCGCCGCGCCCTCATCATCGTCACCGACGGTGAAGAGCGAAACAGCGTCACGACCGAGAAAGAACTTTTCGCCCGTCTTCGTGAATCAGACGTGCAAATCTTCATCATCGGTTTCACGGGCGACCTAGACGAACAGGACGGCGGCATCATCAAGAAAAGCTCGCGCTCGAAAGCCACTAACCTCATCAACAAACTCGCCACCGAAACCGGCGGGCGCGCCTTCTTCCCCAATTCCGTCAACGAACTGCCGCAGATAGCCGAGCAAATCACGCGCGACCTTCGCACGCAATTCATCGTCAGTTATAACCCGACGAACAAACGCCGCGACGGAACATTCCGCCGCGTCCGCGTCGCCCTCGCCGACGATTCCAGAGGCAAACGCATCGCCGTCACACGTCCCGGCTACACCGCACCCAACGAAGCCGCCGCATCATCCACCACCGGACAACGCCCGCGCGCACTGACAACGCCGCCGAAAAACAATTAACGGAAACATTCCGCAAACAACCATCAAAGCGAAAGGCGCGTGAGAGTTAACCATCTCACGCGCCTGTCTTTCATTCATCCCCCATCACTCATCATTCATCACTTCCCTACATCATTTCCCGCGCACCGAGCCGGAAATCTTCTTTCGCGTCGTCTCGCCCGTCGCCAAAACGGGCAAGCCTTCCTCAACTTCCGCGTGTGGGCGTGGAATGACATGCACCGCGACGACTTCACCGACGCGCCGCCCCGCCGCAGCCCCCGCGTCAACCGCCGCCTTCACCGCCCCGACCTCACCGCGCACAATCGCGGTCACGAGTCCCGCGTCAATCCTTTCATAACCCACAAGGCGCACATTCGCCGCCTTGACCATCGCATCCGCCGCCTCAATCATCGCCACCAGTCCGCGACATTCAACTAATCCGAGTGCTTCCATTATTTGTTCCTTCCATCAAGCTTAATTTTTACCTGAACTGATGTTCCTGATAGTACGGGTCATCGGTCAACTCGTGCTTTTTAAGAAAATCCCACGCACTGCGGTTGATTTCTTTTGAACGAGCATAATAGTTGTGGTCGTGGTTCGGAATTTCCGTCAACTCGACCGGCAATCCCGCCGCTACAAGAGCATCGCGCGTTTGACGTACATCCGGCAACGGAAATAACGGGTCGCGCGTACCGACGAACATGGCGATGGGTATTTTTCGTTCCGCGTCTTTGAAAAACGAATAATTGTCTTTCTTTACCGCACCCGCGTGAACGACCGAAGCGGCGAAATAACGCGACTCCACCACCGACATAAAAATTCCGAAAATCGCACCTGCCGAATGCCCGAACAAATACACCCGTTTCGGATTAACCGGATGCTTTGCCTTTATTTCCTCCACCAGATTATGCAAAAACTTCGGTCCGTCCTTCGGCACATTCCAACTTGCCGAATCCGTCGCGTCGGGACCGGCGATGATAATGTTCTCTTTTTCCGCGAGTTCCTGCCAATGCTCAAGCAGTATGCGCCCGTCACGCCCCGAACCATGAAGCATCACAATCAACGGCGCGGGCTTCGATGCGGTGACTGCTTCGGGAACAATCAAATAATAACTTCGTTTCTTGCCTTCGGAGAGGACGGAGTTTTTAACAATCTTGCTTCTTGCGGAAACCGAGTTAGTCGTCAGGACAAAGACGAAAGCCGCAAACAGCAAGATAAAGCATGTTACTTTTGCAAATGTTTGTGTGTTCACTAAATTACCTCTCGAAGCACCGTAGTTGAGCATCAATTTCGCAGCGAGTGAAACCCTGCGGCGACGCGCGACATTCAACTAATCCGAGTGCTTCCATTATTTTATCTACCTTTGTACAGAGTCTATTTAAGAGGTCAAAACTTTACAGCCTTGACCTCAAAATTACTACCGCTCAAAAAAAGTGCGTCCTTTGGCTTCAACGCTGCCGCAAGGTATGGACGAAGGTATAACGGCGAACGTGCCTGAATCAACCGGAAAAACGCTGACGTTGTAAGCGCACACGGCATTTCTGTTGCCCGTATAGTTTGCAATGCCCCGCGCAAAGTCGCCGCTCACAGTAGTAAAGAAAACCGTACCCATTGCCTGTTCGCGGAATGCGATACCCGTTCCCGGACGCGGATGAACTGTGTCTCCTAAATCTGCGTTTGGACCCGAACCATAAACTTCGCTTTTGTTAATCGCCACTCTCGTTCTTCCTTCTACCGAGATGCCATCAGTGTTATTGAATATGCGGCAACTTTCGATAGCTACGCTCGAAGTATTGCCAACCTTAATGCCGGTTCTCCAATTGCGAACCACCAGATTTCGCAGAATGAAGTAGCGGTACGAATTGCCGTTGAACGCTCGTTGATAATTGACGGTGATACCGGGTTGCGACAAATACGCGACACGCCCGGCATCTCGCACATTGTCGGGCGGCGTGCCGTCAATAATCGCTTCGACGCCGGGCGCGGCTTGCAAAGTGACGCTGCCGTTGATACCTGTGATTGTGATGCGTTCTCTGAAAATGCCGCTCGTCACAATCGTCACGCTGTCTTTATTCGTACCGTCTCCATTGCCGCCGAAGGCGTTGAGCGCGCCGTTGATTGTTCCGAAAACTCCGTCGCCGTCCGCATCTTCCGCCGTGCCGATGCGCCCGTCGCCGTCGTAGTCGCCGCACTTACCGGGATTAGGTAGTGCCGCCGAAATCTCCGGCGAGTTATTGCAGTTGCCTTCGACCAACGCCGGATTTTGCGCGTTCGCTTCCGTCGCGGTGAAAATAAAAACGACGCCAAGAAGCATCGCCGTTGTGAAAACCGGAATCGTCCGGCTTCCGAATAAATGCTGCAAGGTTGTGTTCATTTCAAAACTCCTGAAATTGATGTTCAAACTTTTGGATATTTCGCCGGATTATTACTACACCGGCAATAAAATCATTCGCAGAGCAAGCATAAATCTACGCTTCTCGCGTGACTGAACTGTTAATTGTTAGGGAGAGCAAGATGTACGCCAGAGATGTTTGCTAATTTCGCAACGAATGAATCGGCGCGTACATCCCCGCGCCGCGTAAAATTAAAGTCACGCCGTACAGTGTTCGGGATAAAGACTTGGAGAATGCAAAGAGTTAAGCGAAAATATCTTTATGATTAAAGAAGAAACCGTTATGGCGAAAATCAACGAACTCCCCGACAAGCTGAAACAGGAAGTTTTGCATTACATAGAATTTCTGCATGAGAAGTACGCGACGCAAAATCAAACTCAAGCAACCAAGAAAAGGCAAGCCGGAAGCGCGAAAGGCAAATACAAAATCGCGCCCGATTTTGACGCGCCCCTAGAAGATTTCAAGGACTATATGTGATGCGGTGTTTGATTGATACTCATGCCTTCTTATGGTTCGTCGAGGACGCGAAGGAGTTAAGCCGAACCGCCAAAAATCTTATCGAAGATGATGAGAACGACATCTTCATCAGCATCGCCAGCCTTTGGGAAATCTCAATCAAAACCGCGCTCGGAAAACTTCGTATCGCCGGAGAATATGAAACGGTTATCAAGGATTTAACCGACAATTCGATTGAGATTTTACCGATAAACTTTTCACATACGGTTGAACAAAACCGCCTTCCGTTTCACCATAAAGACCCGTTTGACCGCATCATCGTTTCGCAAGCGATAATCGAGAGCATGAACTTTATCAGTGCCGATGATGTCTTTGACGAATATCTAAAGGGAGAGTCCGTCAAAAAAATTTGGTGACTGTTAATGCACGCTCTGTTTGGCGGTTGTTACTTGCCCAAAAGCCGTCGAACCAATCACGAGTATCAGTTTCGCAAACTGTGAATCGGGGCGGGGATGCGCCCGCCGCGTTTGATGAATCCCTCACACGAAAAACCGTTGACGCTCATCACGGGCGCGCTGCCTAAGAGTCCGCCGAACTCAACCATGTCGCCCACAATTTTACCGGGAACGGGGATGATGCGGACGGCGGTCGTTTTGTGGTTCATGACGCCGATTGCCATTTCATCCGCGATGATGGCGGACAGTGTTTCGGGCGAAGTGTCACCGGGAACGGCGACCATATCGAGACCGACCGAACAGACGCTCGTCCACGCTTCGAGTTTCTCTAAGGTGAGCGCGCCGAGTTGGACGGCTTCAATCATCCCCGCGTCTTCGGAGACGGGAATAAACGCGCCGCTCATGCCGCCGACGTTTGACGAAGCCATCGCCCCGCCTTTCTTGACGGCATCGGTGAGAAGCGCGAGGGCGGCGGTCGTACCCGGTGCGCCGACGCGCTCAAAGCCCATCGCTTCGATTATCTCCGCGACCGAATCGCCGAACTTCGGCGTCGGGGCAAGGGATAAATCAATGATGCCGAACGGAACATTAAGACGGCGCGCGGCTTCGCGTCCGATGAGTTCTCCGGCGCGTGCGAGTTTGAAAGAAAGTTTTTTTATCAGTTCCGCGAGTTCATCTAGTGGCGCGTCTTTCGGTGCGTGACGCATCGCGTGGGCGACGACGCCGGGACCCGATACGCCGACGTTAATCACGGCTTCGGCTTCACCGACGCCGTGAAACGCTCCCGCCATAAACGGATTATCTTCGACCGCGTTGGCGAAACAAACGAACTTCGCGCACGCCAAGCCGCCCGTCGCGCGTGTGCGTTCGGCGGCGTCTTTGATTAAATGCCCGACACGCGCGACCGCATCCATATTGATTCCGGCGCGCGTCGTGGCGACGTTGACCGATGAACATAAACGGGCAGTCGAAGCCAGTGCTTCCGGTACGGAATCGAGAAACTCGCTTTCGATGTTCGTGAAGCCTTTGTGGACGAGTCCCGAATAGCCGCCGATGAAATCAACGCCGACATCCGCCGCCGCTTCATCAATCGCGCGCGCGAGTTCGACGAACCCGCGCCTATCGCGCACCCCGCCGCCGAGCAACGAAACGGGCGTGATAGAAATGCGCTTGTTGGCAATCGCAATCCCTAATTCATCACCGATTTCATTTACCGTCGAGACGAGTCGCGCGGCGCGTTTATTGATTTTAGCCCTCACGCGCGATGCCGTTTCCGCGACCGAATCACCGACGCAATCGCGCAAGGACAACCCCAAAGTCACCGTGCGTATATCGAGATTCTCCATCTCGGTCATCCGCACGGTCTGCAAAATTTCCGCCTGTGTGTATTCCATAGAAGCAAAGGTGAAAGTTGAAAATCGAAGGTTGAAAAGTAAAGACAAAAGCGAAAGACGAAGGTTTTCTTTCTTAAAACTTTCGCCCTTCGCCCTTCGACTTTCGCCTTTGCTTAGATTCTGTGCATCGCGTTGAATAAATCTTCGCGTTGCGCGTAGATGCGGATGCCGATGCGGTCGCCTTCGGCACGAAAGCGGGCTTTGAGTTCGGCGGCGGATTCCTTCGCCGCGCGCATGTCGGCAATCATCACCATCGCAAACTTGCCGCGCACCACCGTTTGATTGATGTCCACGATGCTGCATCCGGCATCGGCTAGGACTTGCGACACCGAAGCGACGATGCCCGGACGGTCAACGCCGAACACCGAGACGACAAGGCGCGCTGCCGAAGCATCATCGGCGGGCGGCACATCGCCCGCATAACGCCCATCACCACGCGGGTTTGAACCCGATGAAGAATCCACCGCTTCACGCTTCACGCCCGCACTGCTGTTCGCCTTCGCTTCCGGCTCGACCGCACGGTAAATATCCGTCACCAGATTGCTAACGGTTTGCTCGTCCGCATCCGCGCCGAGACGCTCGTACACGGCGCGCGTAATCCGATAAATCAGTTCTTCGTTTGCCATTTGTCAGTGGTCAGTGGTCAGTGGTCAGTGGTCAGATTAAGACAGGAATACAAAGCGCGTTCTTTGTATTTACTGACCACTGACCGCCGACCACTGACCACTAGCTTTCCATCTCCCTTGCCGCTTCCGCGAGTTCGGTTGATGTGGTGTTTTGTAAATCTACGCGGTCAACGATGCCGACGACCGCCGCTTCGATTGACATCTCTTGGTCGCCGATGGCGGAGCGCGCCGCCTTGCCGTAAGCGCACAGGACAATCTCACCGATGCCCGCACCGAGACGGTCGGCGACGACGACGATGTTCTTCGTCGGTTCGTTGTCCAAGTCGTAAGGATGCACGATGAGAAAGCGCACGCCTTCGAGATTGTCCGTCTTTTTAGTCGCCCACACATTGCCGACAACTTTACCGATAAACATAAGAGCAGTAGCCAAAAGTCAGGAGTCAGAATGATTTGATAGCTTGCCGTTCATTTTTTATTAGCTGACGAGTTCGTGTTGCGTGATGATGCGTGTGAAGGCTTTGTTTAGTTGTCCCTCTAAAGTTGTATCGTCGGGATGATTCAAGATGATTTGCACCAACACATCGTCAGGGTAACGCTGTTTGTCGTCGCTCATCAATTTCAACAAATGCGCGCTGACGCGATGTTGAATTTCATTGATGCGTCGCGCACGCGGAGCATCGGTTAATCCGTCCCGTCCGGCTTCGTATGTGTCGCGCATAAGCAAGGTCAACTCGTGTGATAGAAGCGCGAGCAGTTCTTGCTGTTCGGCGGACGGGCGGGCGGCAAACGCGGCTACGGCTTCTTCGATGGTTGTTTGTCCGGGTTGTGTATGCTCCATTGCTGTTGACCTCAAATAATTTCGCGCTCAAGGCTGTCAACGTCGAAGCCTCTTTCCTCAAGAACTTTGTGGCGAACATTGCCGTTGAGAATCCTGCCGTCGGGTTTGACTTTCAACGCTTCGAGTTTGCCGGGTTGCAAAGATTCGACGATTTCTCCGGTGGGAATCGTGCGCCGGTATTCGAGTGAAAAGCGACTTGCTCCCGTCGTTAAAGTCTCGTCCGTGTGGATACGCCGCAAAGGTTCGGGCTTCATCCGTTGGCAAAAACTTCCGCCGCTTCGCCCATGTCGCGGGCGGCGGGGGTGATGATGGTGCGGGCGTTGGTGTAAATTTTTTCGCCGTTTTGAAGGGCGCGGCGCACGTCTTCTTCGCACACGAAATCAACGACGCTTTTTGCTTGACCGTTGGATGATGCGACCGATGAAGGCACGGGCGGCGTTTGCGTCGTGGGCGATGCTGTTTGCGGCGCGGCTTGTGATGACGACCGGGATTGAGCGTTGCCGTTTGTGGTTTCGCCGTGTGCCTGTGGCGCGGCTTCGGCGTGCGGGGCGGCGGGCGCGATGTTTGTTAAGTTCGCGCCGATGTCAATCAAAGTTTGCGCGGGTGCGGACGAAGCGGTCACGGGAAGCGCGACGTTTCCGTTGCCGTTTTCATTACCGACGTTACTATTGCCGCCGTTAGATTGGTGCGCGTTGCCGCGACCACTTAGGAAGCGGTCAACGATGCGCGCGATGTCTTCGCGGTTGATGTCGGGTACATTTGAAGTTGACGAAGTTTGCGCCGTTGTTTGCGAACTTGTCGCGGGACGCAGACTTTTGACGGGCTTGGTTTCAAACGCGACGCGCTTGATGTCCATCAAGTGAAGCGGCGAGATGTTGTCTGACGTGACGTTGCCGCCCCATGAGCCACACCCTAAAGTCATCGAAGGCGGAAGGGCGGTTGAAAATCCGATTGCGCCGTGCGTCGTCGGGCTGTTGACGATGACGCGCGAAGCGGGCATCTCCGTTCCGAATGCGCGTGCGGCATCGCGTGAGCGCGTGTGGATTCCGGCGGTGTGTCCCATGCCGCCGTAAGACAGAATTTCAAAGCACCGCCCCGCCCCGTGTTCCAAATTATCCGCGACGTAGAAAGCGAGAATCGGCGACAGCTTTTCGATTGACAAAGGATGTTCGCGCCCGACGCCGCCGACTTCCGCCATCAGGCATCGCGTACCTTCCGGCACGTTAATGCCCGCCATCTCCGCGATGACTTTAGCGGACTTACCGACGATTTTCGGATTGAGCGTGCGCCCCTGCGTGACGACGATGCGCGCGAGTTGGTCGGCTTCCGCCGCGTTTAAGAAGTGTCCGCCCTGCGCTTCAAATTGCGCGCGGACTTCACCTGCCACCGGAGCATCGGCAACCACCGCTTGTTCTGAGGCGCAAATAGTGCCGTTGTCGAAACACTTTCCGGTCAGGATGTTTTGCACCGCGATTGGAACATCCGCCGTGCGTTCGATGAACACGGGGACGTTTCCGGGACCCACGCCGAACGCGGGTTTGCCCGACGAATACGCGGCGCGCACCAACCCGATGCCGCCCGTTGCAAGGATAAGCGCGGTCTGCTTGTGCTTCATCAAGCTTTCCGTGCCTTCGATGGTCGCTTCCGACATGCACGCGATAGCATCGGCGGGCAAGCCTTCTTTAACCGCCGCCTCACGCATCACGCGCATTGTTTCCGTGATGCACTTTGCCGCCGAAGGATGCGGCGAAAGCACAATCGCATTGCGCGATTTAATCGAAATTAAAATCTTGAAAATCGCGGTTGATGTCGGATTCGTCGAAGGTATGATTCCGGCGATGACGCCGCGCGGAGACGCGATTTCGATGATGTCTTTCGATTCGGCGATTGTTCCGACCGTGCGTAAATCCTTGAAATGATTCCACACGTCTTCCGACGCGAAACGATTCTTTTCGCGCTTATCATCGGCAACGCCGAAGCCTGTTTCCTCAACCGCCATCGCACCCAAGCGCGCCGCATTCGCCAGCGCGGCACGCACCATCGCCTCGCAAATCCGGTTGATTCGCGCTTGGTCGAATCCGGCGAGTTTGGTTTGCGCCCCGTGCGCCGCTTCGACTAAATCACCTGCCTGCTGCACGGCAACAAGGTCTTTATCAACAGCCATGATGCAACCTCAAAACAAATGATGAATGATGAATTGAAGGCAAGCATCTTGTTCTATCTTCATCACTCATCACTCATCACTTTCCTATCTTGCTTTATCCTTACTGTTCTCGCGCGCGGGTGCGGCAGGCAGACTACGTTCGCCGGATTCGAGTTGCGCGGTCGAACCCGCGCCGACGGCTTTTTCATCGGGGCTATAACCCGTGCGCCCGCCGCTCGGCAGCACACGTTCGACTTCCTGATGCGGGCGCGGGATGACGTGAACGCTGACGAGTTCACCGACCCGCCGCGCCGCCGCCGCCCCTGCATCGGTCGCGGCTTTGACCGCTCCGACATCGCCGCGCACGAAAATCGTGACGTAGCCCGCGCCGATATATTCTTTGCCTAAAAGCGTGACGTTCGCGGCTTTGACCATCGCGTCCGCCGCTTCGACCGCGCC
>JBGTMR010000351.1:0-7290 GCA_041743485.1 Pyrinomonadaceae bacterium | reverse complement strand
TGAATCGCACCGATTGCGGGTGCGGCGTAAGTGGTGCGTTGAGTTTTGAAGATATACCACGCTGTCGCGTTTTTGAAAAGAAGCCGAAGCTAGTTGTCAAAATTTTGAAGCGTCGTATTTTCCACGTTCGACTTTCAGAAGTAAAGCATTTTCTCTGTAATGTCTGGATGCTTTTCAAATTGTCCCGTAGGGACTGATGACAATAGCCCAGCGATTTATCGCTGGGGACTCGATGACAAGATTGACAGTCCCATAGGGACGGCTGAAATTATCTGCGACGGCGGAGTTTCAGCCGTCCCTACGGGACTGAAACGGTTATTGCATAGCGGGACTGAAACGGTTATTGCATAGATAGCCCAGCGATAAATCGCTGGGCTATTATCAAACGTCCCTGACGGGACGAAAAAGTGTCCCGACATCAGGCGTTTTTTATAAACGCTGGTTGGTCACGCGACATTCAACCACAAAGCAGAATTGATTTGACTTCAATGATGAAACATAACATCACATTTCAGGTTGTGGAACGACACCACGCGACGCGCGTTGACGATTATCTGGCGATAAATTTGGGTTGGTTAAGCCGCATGTATCTCAAGACATGTATCGTGCAGGGCGGCTGTCAGGTGAACGGCGCGCCGGTTAACGCGGGCTATCGCGTGCGCGAAGGTGATGCGATTGATTTCTTGTGCGAACGCGACGCACCGACCGCGATGATGCCCGAAGACGTGCGACTCGATGTGATTTATGAAGACGAGGATTTGCTGATAGTGGTCAAGCCCGCCGGGATGCTCGTTCACCCGACGCAATCCGAGCGGCAAAGCACGCTTGCCAACGCGCTCGCGTTTCATCTCAATCGCCGCTTGATTGAAAATCATGATGCGTTTATAAACGGCGAAAATCCGGCGTTGATAGTGACGACTGACCCGGCGACGACGGTGGTGCGACCCGGCATCGTGCATCGGCTCGACCGCGCGACATCCGGCTTGATGGTGGTGGCGAAAAACGCCGTCGCGTTGCGCGCTTTATCAATGCAGTTCCAATGTCAAAAAGTAACGAAGCGTTATCTCGCAATCCTCACCGGACGCATCGCGGAAGATGAAATGATTATCAGTGCCGCCATCGGGCGCGACCCCGAAAGGCATCCTAAGTGGAACGTGATGCCGGAAGAAGGCAAGCCCTCCGAAACGCACTTGCGTGTGCGCGAACGTAAATTAAACCGGACGTTCGTTGAATTTACACCGCTCACGGGACGCACGAATCAACTTCGCATTCACGCGGGTTATATCAATCACCCTATCATCGGCGATGAGTGGTACGGCGACGGTAATGTTGATGCACTGCCCGCCGACGCGCCGCCGATGCGCCTGTGCTTACACGCATCGCGGCTCGCGTTCCGGCATCCGACAGGCGGAACGCAAATGGACTTTGAATCCGCCTTGCCCTTCGAGATGGAACGTATCTGGAATCAATCCGACGAATAACAGACCGCTTGAGATAAAACAGGAAAAGCTTTCACACGATGCAGATAACTTTCTTTGGAACAAGCGGCGGCGTCCCGACCCGACGGCGCAACGTCGCGGGAATCGCCGTGCGACTGCCGCAACGCGGCGAGTGGTGGTTGATGGATTGTGGCGAAGCGACGCAACATCAAATCCTGCGAAGCGACCTCAGTTTCAGCCAACTGACGCGCATCTTTATCACGCATCTTCACGGCGACCACATATACGGTTTGCCCGGTCTGCTCGCCACCGGAAGGCTTGCCGGAAACGCGCCGCGCACGCACATTTACGCCGCCGCCGGAATCGAAGAATACTTGCGCGCGTGCTGGCAGTTGACGAATGCGGGCGACGATTTTCCGGTTGAGATTCACACTGTCACCGAAGGCACGATTTACGAGGACGAGGATTTTATCGTGACGTGTCGCGCGGTTGAGCATCGCGTGGAGGCTTACGCTTATGCGATTGCCGAACGCGACCGACCGGGAAGATTTTTAGTCGAAGAAGCCGAAGCTTTGGGTGTGCCGTTCGGGGCGTTGTACGGCAAATTAAAACGCGGCGAAACGGTGACGCTCGAAGACGGCAGACGGATTGATGGACGCACCTTGACCGCCACCCCCGAAGCCGGAAGGCGCATCGCGTACAGCGGCGATACGACGTACTGCCGCGCGATGGTCGAACTCGCCCACGATTCCGACGTGCTGATTCACGAAGCGACGTTCTCCGCGCACGATGAAGAACTCGCCCGCCGCAGTAGTCACGCGACGGCGACGATGGCGGCGCGCGTCGCCGTCGAAGCTAAAGTCAAATCTCTGTACTTGACTCACTTCAGCCCGCGATATGCGCGCGGCACAGCCATCGAACCCGAAGATTTACTGCGCGAAGCACAGGAGATTTTCCCCGCGACCAAAATGGCGCGTGATCTAATTCGCATCGAAATCCCGCGCCGCCGCGATGTCCAAGAGGATGTAAAAAGCGAGGTTAAAAACAGCGAGGTCTTAAACCCGTGAGTCCTGTATCCAACACCGCGACGACGGCAGACAATCACCCCGATGCCTTTTGGCAAACGCGCCGCTTCGCCTCGACCCTTGCCGACGCGCGCCGCATCATCGAACAAACTATCTCGACGCAAAGCACATACACCCGCCGCTGGCAACACATCGCAACACGCGAACTCCGCGATGACAATAACGCTCAACCGAACGGTTTTGACATCATCGTCGAAGTCCCCGTCATCATCTTCACCGACGACTTAATCGTCACCGTCAAGCAACACGAACACACACACGTCACCGTTGCCGTCCGTTCGGCATCGCGCATCGGGCGGCACGACTTCGGCGAGAACCGCCGCCACATCGCGCAGTTCCTATGCGCCTTAGATAAACGGATAGCGAATAGTGAAAAGCCTTTCTCTTAAACTATCCACTATCCGTTATCCACTATCCACTGCCTTTCAGACGCGCCCATGCTTGACCCAAGCGTTCGTGAATCGCCGAGTTGACGGTGTTGAGTGAAGACGCGCTTGGGAAGAAATCTCCGACGCTGATTTGCTTCTTATCGAAGGCTTCGTAGTCGGTCGGGGCGGGTGTCGGGCGCATCCCGCGATTCTCAAACAGGGCGACGGAGCGCGGTATATGCGCGGCGGAAGTCACGAGAATAAGCGGCTCATCACCGACGATAGTGCGTATGATGCGGGCTTGGTCTTCCGTGTCGCGCGACTCGGTATCAAGAAGGATGCGTTCGCTTTCAACTCCGAGAGCGACGGCGACGACGCGCATGATTTCGGCTTCCGCCGGAGAGCCGAAGATGCTGCCGCCGGAGAAAATCAGCTTGGCATCCGGCAAACTTCTTTGTATCCGAACACCTTCGACCACACGCGCGAGTGAGGCATCTGAAAGCTGATTCGTCTGCGGCACATATTCGTCTTCCGCCGCTCCGCCGCCAAGCACGACAATCCACCGCACGGAAGATTGCATTTCCGCGTTGACGATAAGCGGTGTGTATTGCCGCTCTAAAGGCTTGATGATTTGTCGGGCGAAGATTTCATAACCGCACAATGCTAAAACAACCGCCCCTATCGTTACAAGAACCTTACCCGTCTTTTGACGGCGCGTGAACCACAACAGGATTAAGCCCGCGAAGATGAGCAACAAGCAGAACGGCAACGGCAACAGGAAAGCGGAAATGATTTTCTTGAGAACGAACATACGTGATTAAGTTTCAGAATTGCGTTCTTCTCCGCGTGTCTCTGCGTCTTTTTCTCTGCGGTACTCTGCGTCAAAAGACTTTCAACGCAGAGAACCGCCGGGTTGAAGACGCGGAGAGCCGCAGAGAGAAAAATAATATGATCAATCATCTTCGGCTTTGCTGCTTCAACGACTCTTCACGTCGGGCGCGAAACTCCGTGCCGGGTTTCCATTCCGGGTAACGTGCGCCTTGCGCGACGGTGTAGCCGACTGTGGCGAGCAAGCGCAAATCTTCGACCGCACCGGACAAATCCCAATCGGGTTTTATTTCATCCGAGACTTTGTGATAGTCGCGCGCCGTGTATTCGTCGCGCTTTGTCTGTGAGTATCCGGCGGGCTTGTTGATGAAGTCATCACCCGCGTCGGTGTAGAGCGCGGGAACGCCTTGCTTGGCAAACTCGAAATGGTCTGAGCGATAGAAGAAACCTTTTTCCGGTTCGGCGTCCGGTTTGATGACGCGGTTACGTTGCGCCGCCGCCGCGCGAAGCACATCATCAAGCGTCGAATTGCCCAAGCCGACGATGATGATGTCTCTGGTTTTGCCCCACTGGTTCACGCCGTCCATGTTGATATTGGCGAGTGTTTTATTAAGCGGATAAAGCGGATTCGTCGCGTAGTATTTCGCTCCGAGCAAACCCTTTTCTTCGGCGGTGACGGCGAGAAACAGAATCGTGCGCTTCGGCTTCGGCAGCATTTTGGTGAAGGCTTCCGCGATTTCCAGTAAGCCCGCCGTTCCCGATGCGTTGTCGAGTGCGCCGTTGAAAATCCCGTCACCGTTTATCTTAGGGTCGCGTCCAAGATGATCCCAGTGCGCGGTGTAAATCACATATTCGTTTTTGAGTCGCGCGTCACTGCCTTCGATTTTGGCGATGACGTTTCGTGAGTCAATCGTGCGAAGCGTGTTCTTCAAATCGAAGTTCGCACGCGCGTCGAGCGTCACGGGTTTGAAGTCTCGGCGTGTCGCCGCTTTTTTAAGCGTGTCGAAATCTTGACCGCTGGCGGTGAATAATTGTCTGGCGCGCTCCGACGTAATCCATGCTTCGATACCGACGCGCCCCGCGTTTTTATCCGCACGCACGATGTCGAAATTCTCGCGTCCCCAACTTCCCGAAACGACTTCATACGGGTATCCGGCGGGGGCGGTTTCGTGAACGATGATGCACGCCGCCGCCCCTTTTTCGGAAGCGATTTCATACTTGTACGTCCAGCGTCCGTAGTAAGTCATCGCGCGCCCTTTGAACATTTTATCGTCGAGTTTTGAAGCGTCGTTCGCATCGGGGACAGCCGGATCGTTGATGAGCATGACGACGGTTTTACCGCGCACGTCCAAACCTTTGTAATCATCCCAACCGTATTCGGGAGCGACGACGCCGTAACCGACGAACACGACATCGGAATTTACGACGTTGATTTCCGGCACATAACGACGCGAAACGGCGACGTAATCATTCGGGAAACTCAAATCTATCTTCTCGCCTTTAGCATCGAACGACGCGGTGGGCTGCGCGGTGAATCCGGCGAGCGGAACTTTCTGTGTGTATGTGCCGTCGGGGTTGCCGGGTTTGAGTCCGAGCCGCTTAAACTCATCGGTCAGGTATTTAACCGTCAAATCTTCGCCGCGCGTGCCGGGTGCGCGTCCTTCGTATTCATCGGAAGACAGCACGCGCGTGTGACGCAAAATATCTTTGGACGTAATGGTATCGAGCGCGCCCAGTTGCATGGCGGATAACCTCATGGCGCGTTCTTGCGCGAACAGATAACTTGACGATGCGACGACGAGCGCGCACAGGCTAAGAGTTAAAATTACAGCGAATCTTTTCATACTATTTCTCCTCGAAACTTGGAAATTGATGGCGACCATGTTGAGCGAGTGTAACCCAATCTGCGATGATGCACACCACACTTCCGTAGCTTTTCACATCTCTCATCACACGCCCGTCAACGAACACACGCGGACACAAAAATGCTGTATCGAATCTTTATCATCGCGGCTTTACTGACAAGCTTCGCGGCACTCGCGGCGAGTTTCTGGATTGTATGTCCCGCGCCGTTTTACAACGTTTGGTTGTTGTCGGTCGTGGCGAGTGAATGGAGTTTGTGGCTTGCCGCCCTCGCCTTTGTCGGCATCCTGTGCGCCCTCATCGCGCACACGCTCAACCGCGCAAAAAGATTGTGGTGGCGCGTCGCGGTGGTGTGCGGCGTGGTCGCAATTCTGTGTGCCGTCGTCCCGATGATAAGCGGGCTTCGTGCCGCGCGTGAACACAATGTGGATGTGTCTTTCGCACGTTACTTCGTCGGAGGGCGCGGCGATACGATGCCTGTGGCTGAAATCAAAACTTATACCTTCGCCACTGTGGAAGGTGCGGAATTAAAACTCGATGCGTACCTTCCGCCCGCCGGAATTGCGGCGAACGGCGCGGGCATCGTCGTCGTTCACGGCGGCTCATGGCGGGCGGGTGAACGCAGTGACTTTCCACAGTGGAATCACTGGCTCGCAAGTCAGGGCTACACGATTTTCGATGTTGATTATCGCCTCGCCCCGCAACCGAATTGGCAAACGGCAACGGGCGATGTGAAATGCGCGGTCGCGTGGGTCAAATCTCACACGGCTGATTTTCAGGTGGACGCGAACCGTCTCGCACTTTTGGGACGCTCCGCCGGTGGTCATCTCGCATTGCTTGCCGGATACGCTCCTGACGATGCGCGTTTGCCTTCGAGTTGCGAAAGCATGACGGACACAAACGTGCGCGCAATCGTTTCATTGTATGCCCCGACGGATTTGATTTGGGCTTATGACAATCCGGCGAATCAGCGCGTGATAGACGGCAAAGCGACGTTGCGTGGATTCTTAGGCGACAGCCCGCATCAATCGGACGCGATGCGCGAACGCTATCTCGCCGCTTCGCCTGTGACGCACGTTTCATCTTCGACGCCGCCGACTTTGCTTATACACGGCGGGCAAGACCAACTCGTGCGCGATGAGAACATGCGCTTCCTCGCCGCACGACTCGATGAGGCTGGCGTTGCACACAAAACGATTTCACTTGATTACGCGCAACACGGATTTGATTACAACTTTAACGGCTTCGGTTCGCAAATCGCGCAAGCCGTGATGCTCGATTTCCTGCGCGCTAACCTTGACGCACAAACGGCAAACGCGCGATGAACGACCGAAACATCAAATCTACGCTGCGCGTTGCATTGCGAGTTCTGTTCGCGTTGTTGTTTATCGTCGCGGGCATTCTGCATTTTACGCACACGGATTTTTATCTTCTTATCATGCCGCCTTACTTACCGTTTCATCGCGCCCTTGTTTATCTAAGCGGCGCGTTTGAAATCGCGGGCGGCATCGGCTTAACCTTCCCGCGCACAAAAAAGGCGGCAAGCTACGGACTCATACTCCTGTTGCTTGCCGTCTTTCCGGCGAACATTTATATGGCAACCGATGACGTTTCGATTAACGGCAGCCGTTTTTCGTCATGGCTTTTATGGCTAAGATTACCGCTTCAATTCGTACTCATCTGGCTCGTGTGGTGGTGCGCCCGCGA
>JBGTMR010000350.1:0-10989 GCA_041743485.1 Pyrinomonadaceae bacterium | reverse complement strand
CAGCCGTTGAAGGTGAAAAGGAAATTCATGCACACTCGAAAACCAATCGCCAGCCTTTCCCTCGACCTCGACAACAAGTGGTCTTACATGAAGACTCACGGCGATTCCGGTTGGCAATCGTTTCCGTCATATTTGGATGTGGTCGTGCCGCGCGTGCTTGACTTTCTTCAAGAGCGCGATCTCGCCATCACCTTCTTCGTCGTCGGGCAGGATGCGGTGCTTGATGTTAACCGTGAAGCACTAGCGCAATTAGCGTCAGCCGCCGAAGGCAGACACGAAATCGGCAATCATTCTTTTCATCACGAGCCGTGGCTGCACCTCTACACTCCCGCCCAAATCGAAGATGAAATCAAGCGTGCCGAAGAGAGTATCGAACAGGCGACGGCGCGCCGCACCGTCGGGTTTCGCGGTCCCGGTTATAGCTTATCTCCGGCGGTGCTTGAAACCCTCGCCCGGCGCGGCTACGAATATGACGCTTCAACCTTCCCGACCTTCTTAGGTCCGCTCGCGCGGTTTTATTATCTGATGAATGCGCGCCTTAACGCGCACGAAAAGGGGGAACGCAAAATTCTTTTCGGCAAGTTGCGCGACGGATTGCAGCCGCTCAAACCATACCGCTGGCGCACGGGAGCAGGCGCACTCGTCGAGATTCCGGTGACGACGATGCCTATGTTCAAACTCCCGATTCACGTCAGCTATCTGCTGTATCTCAGTCGCTTCTCGCCGCATCTCGCGCTTTCTTATTTCGAGACGGCACTCAGGTTTTGCAAACTAAGCGGTACGCAACCCTCTCTGCTTCTGCACCCGCTCGACTTCCTCGACATCGAAGACACCGGCGGCGACCTCGCCTTCTTTCCTGCGATTAAAATTCCGCACGAGCGAAAGTTGGAAGTCGTTGGAGAAGTCCTGAATCTGCTGTGCCGGCATTACACAGTCGTCACCATGCGCCAACATGCCCGCGACGCCGCCGCGACGCTGACGCTTCCCGAAACGAACGTCGCGCTCTTGCATACTTCGCGGGCGGCGGGGTGAATACTATGCGAGTTTTGAAAGAACAGGTTGATGTCGGGTTCGGTGCATCCCTACCGCATCGAACAGTCACGCGCGACGCACCGCAATACGGAAGCCGTCCGGCTGATGTTGCGACCTCCGACACACTCCGACTCGAACACTCACGGTGCTGCATCTGCGACGATGCGGAAGACCCGGAGCCAATCGGCGTCGGACGTGACTTCGAGTACCGCACGAGTCGTGATGAATTCCTCGCCATGCGTTGTCGCCGGTGCGGACTCGTTTATCTCGACCCCCGCCCCGCCGCGTCGGAACTCGCACGCATCTACCCACCGACTTACCACGCCTTCGACTTCACACCCGCGCAGTTCGGGTTCGTATATAAGGTGCGGCGGCGACTAGAGGCACGTCGCGTTCTTTCGTGGTGCGAAAATCTCCCCGACGATGCGCGCATAATCGATGTCGGTTGCGGCGACGGCTTTCACTTGCGACTTCTTGGCAAATTCGGTCGTCCCACTTGGCGACTCGAAGGCGTGGATTCGAGCGAGCGCGCCGTTCGCGCCGCGACCAGCCACGGACTCGAAGTTCATCAGGGCGTCGTCGAAGAACTCGATTTGCCCTCATCCTCATACGATTTGGCACTACTTTTGATGACCGTCGAACACGTCGGCAACCCGCCCGCCGTGCTCGCGGCGATTCTTCGCTTGCTGAAACCCGGCGGCAGACTCATCGTTGTCACTGACAATACAGATTCGCTCGACTTCAGCTTGTTCGCGGGGAGCTATTGGGGCGGCTATCACTTCCCGCGCCACTGGAATCTTTTTAATCGCAAGACACTGCCTTTACTCGCCGGAAATATCGGGTTCGAGGTCGAAACCCTTACTACCGCCGTCAGCCCTGTAAATTGGGTCTATTCGATTCGCAACTTGCTCGACGACGCGGGCGCACCGTCGTGGATAATAAGTCGCTTCAGCCTTCGCTCGCCCGTCGCGCTCGCGGCGTTCACACTCTTCGACATGCTGCTCAACATCTGTGGCAGAGGAGCATTGCTGCACGCTATCCTACGCCGACCAAAACGGACGGCGGATGAATGAGGAAGCGGAAATGGCATACTCTAACCTCACCCGCTTAATCTAATTATCCTTCGCTCACAGCCAACGCTTCTCGACAATTAACCTCAAGCTTTTATGCGTCACTCACACCAACCACCCGTTGCCGTCATCGGTGCCGGACTCGCGGGACTCACGGCGGCGGCGACGCTCCGGCGACACGGCGTGCCGGTTCGCCTGTTTGAAGCCGGACGCGGCATCGCCGGACTCGCGGCGAGTTTCAAAGACGACGCGGGCTTCACCTATGATTTTGGCGCGCACTTCATCACGAACCGGCTCGCGGCGGCAATCGGCATCAGTGCCCGGTGTCGTAAGATCAGACGCTACGACGAAGCTGTGTTTCTTGACGGTCGCACATACAGTTACCCGTTCGGCTTGATGCGCGTGCCGCGCTTCGCCGTGAGCGCGGTCACGGGCAAGTTCTCGGCACTCACCAGCCCCGCCAAGAGTCACAGCCGCGCGCATGAATCAGCCGCCGCATGGTTCCGCACGCAGTACGGTCGCGCCCTCGCCGATGCGGTCGCAATCCCGCTCACGGAGGCGTGGTCAGGCGCAGAAGCTGAAGCACTCGCGGCGTCTGTCGGGGCGAGCATACCGGGCAGTATCGCGCGCACTGTCTTCCTGAAACTCGCCGGTCGCATCACGCGCCGTCCGGTTGCCGTCGGCTACAGCCGCGAGATGCCCGAACGACCGGGCGTATGGCATGTGTACCCGGAGGGCGGCGTTGGAACATTATGCGCGCGGTTGGCGGCTGATGCGGGCAATTGCGTCGAACTTGAATCGCCGGTCGAAGCGATTCTCACGGAAAATAATCGCGTGCGTGCGGTGCGTGTCGGCGGACGCGAACATGAAGTGTCGTCAGTCGTCAGCACGGCTCCGGTTCACGTCCTCTCGCGTCTCGTGCAAGGTAGCGACCGGTTGGCGCATTTAGCTAAATTCCGTTATCGCCCGATGGTCTTCGTCAACATGCGCTTTGAGGGACGCAGCCTGCTGCCCGAAGTCGTGACATGGACTCCCGGCGATGAATTCCCGTTCTTTCGTTTGACGGAAACTCCGATGGCGATGCCGTGGCTTGCGCCCGAAGGCAAGACTCTCATTACCGTTGACATCGGATGCCAAACGGGTGACGAGTTCTGGACGATGGATGAAGAACGCTTAGGCGCGCTCTGTCTCGAAGGACTTAGGCGAATAATCCCGGACGCGAATCGCCGCTACTTGGGCTGTCGCGTGCTGCGAACCCCAATTGCATATCCTGTGTTCCTAAGCGAATACGAAATTGAGCGGCGGCGTTTCGAGGAGACGACCGGCATCGAAGGGTTGTACAGCGTCGGACGCAACGGCGAATTCGCGCACCTGTTCATGGAAGACGTGTACTGGCGCACCTCACGCAAGATGCGCGGACTCGCTCGCTCGCTTCAAGAGCCACAGTCCCACACTCACAACGATTCGCGTTTCGCCTCGATTCCGGTTATCGCCCACTGAACTTTCCGATGCGAGTGATACGGCATATCGGATTCATTTTGACGGAGCGCGATACGGCGGACGAATCGCGGTGGTTGCCGCTCGCCCGCTTAATTCTACTCGCCCATCTCGGCGTCACGCTTGCTCTCGCCTATAACCTCAACATCTGGCTCGACGAAGCCTTCACGCTCGACACGACGAGTCGCGGCTTGGCTTATGCTTTTCGCCGGGCACTAGATTTTGAGTTACAACCGCCGCTCTACTTTTCCCTCCTGAGTCTCTGGCGGCAAGTGGACGATTCTGTTTTCTTCGCGCGCCTGCCTTCTGTGTTCGCTGTCGCGGCAACGATCAGACTCGCCGCATCGCTCGCGCGGCGTTACATCAAGAACCTTGATCAGCCTGTGTTCGTCGCCTTCATTGCCTTAGTCGCCTTCAACCCGTTCATGATTTGGGCGGCAACCGAGGCGCGACTCTATGCCTTTGTGTTGCTATTCTCCGCCGTGCTGCTCGTCACTTTCCACGACGGCTTTCTTAAGGAGAAGGTGTCCCGGCGGGCGCAAATACTCTACGCGCTGACGGCAACGCTCGCGCTCTACACGCAGTATTATATCGGGTTCCTGCTCGTCGCTAACGCCTGTGCCTTGCTCGCGTCACGGCGTTGGCGTCCGTTAAGGAATTACGTCTGGTTGATGTGTGCCGTCGGAGTTACATTCGCGCCGATGCTTGTGACGGTTATCTCGCAAGTTGCGACGCACACGCGAGGCTACGGCGATCCGCTTTCGATAATAGAAAGTATCAACGTGATCTACTGGAGAACTCAAGAGTATCTGTTGCCCGTCGCGTGGTCGCCACTGTATTTCTGGCGGCGCTGGCTATTGCGCTTTGGTGTCGTTGCGTTTGCCGCTCTCGTCTGGAAGCGTCGTCGCTCTTTGCCCTCCGAGTTGCGCGCCGTTTGGGTTACGGCGTTGATGCTCGCGGCGAGTTTCGTCGTGGTGGCGTCGAGAACCCCCGAAGCGTTGATGCAGGAGCGTCACACGGCAGCCTTGTTCTTTCCTATAATCTTGGCGGTGGTTTCGCTTGTATGTGTCATCAACAAAAAAGCGATTTCAGCGTGGCTGCTGCTCTCCGCGCTCTTCTACTTGACGACGCTCGGCATCACCTACGCTCCGGTGGCGAAGCGCGGCGATTGGATTCGCGTCGCCACTTACCTCATGGCGGCAGAACAACCCGGACAGATGATTCTCGTGTTCAGCGCGTCGAGTGCGCTGCCGCTGGGTTATTACTACAAAGGTGTCAATCATCTCACCCCTTTGCACGCCGGGTATGAACATGGGTCTGACACCTCCACACCTCTCGACGAACGGCAAATCGGCGAAGCTCTCCGAAGTGTGTCGCCGGATGCGGAACAAGTTTGGCTCGTCACGGACTGGACGTGCGAGGGGGCGGATGCTCCGGTTGATTGTATACGGTTGAAGAAGTATCTGTTCGAGCAGTACCATATCGAGAGCAGTCGAGTCTTCCACCACTCTGAAGTTACACGGCTGCGCCGAAAGCGCGCGGATGAGTAGCGGTCACGGTAGCCGAAGACTGCGCCGCGCGCTGCTCGTGACCGCTGATGCCGCCGCGACAAGCTGATTTTCCATCTCTGTTAATTGCTTTTTACTCATTTTCATCCAACCGGACTGCCGATTTCAATGATAACGCCGTTCAAATCGCGCACGTATCCGACAACCTGACCCCAAGGTTTTGTTTTCGGTTCACGCACGGCAGTTGCTCCGGCTTTGACGGCTTTGGCAAATTCCGCTTCCACGTATTCGGTTGTAAAAGCAATTTCAATTCCCGCCGGTGCTTCGTTCGGGTTGTTTTCCGTGAAACGGTCGGTAATGTTTTCGGCGGCGAGTTCATTGGCGGTAAACGCTAGAGTTGTTCCGCCCGTTTCCATCTCAGCATACTGCCCGCTCTCGTGAATGAAGCGGCGAGATAATCCGAAAGCCTTTTCGTAAAATTCAACGCTCGCCGAAACGTCCCCGACGTAAATAATCGTATATCCGAATTTCATTTTTTTACTCTCCCTTCTTTATTAAGCCGTTATCTGAGGTTACAACCGATCACAAATAGCAGAATTAAAACGATAATTAAGGCAGGCTTCAATAATTAGTAGTAATCCTGAGTAGTCTCAGATTTTACTAATTTTTAGATGGGTTCGTATTGGAAGAATGGAACACAAAAGATAAGAAAATATCATCGAACTTTGTATCCGAAAAAGCTGGTTGGCGTTACTCCTGTCAAGTCTTTGAAGTCGGAAATAAAATGAGATTGGTCGTAATAGCCGCTTTCTAAAGCAAAAAAAGCCCAATCATTTACCGGCGCACGACGGGCGCGTTTGAGCGCGGCTTGCAAACGAACGATGCGGGAAAACATTTTAAGATTAAGTCCGACCGCCTCGGTAAAAATTCGGTTGAGGTGCTGGCGACTGATTTCGAGCGTATGACTAAGCATATTTACCGGGTAATTTCCGTCGTGTGCGTTAAGCAAAGCGATGGCGGCTTGAACTTTCGGGCTTCCATTAACGTGATTAAACCATCGCTTCTCTAAAAAATTCTCGACCGTTTCGATTTGACGGTTCACTTGTTTATTGTCCATTACACCTGAAAATTCCGAATAAGCATTTCGCCAAACATCTTTTAATTTGAATTGAGTATCTGCTATTTCTTTCAGGGAGATATTTAAGAAAAAGGACGCACCGCCGGGACAAAACCGCACACCAAAATATTTGGCGTGCGGTTGCAAAGTTACCGATACTGCTTTAGTCATACAGCCGACGATTACGCCTGAAGGATGCGAAATGTCATCAAATAACAGATCAATGCAGCCGTCCGGTAAAACTCGATAGTTTTCCGGCTCTTTAATTTCAGAAACCTGCAAAGTCCAATAACTAGCTACGAGTGACTTTAGTCGAGGACTGGGTGTAAATTCGAGGTAAATAGAAGACATTTTTTGCGTTTTTCAAATTATAAATTCAATCATTAGCTAGAACTGGTCTCATAAACACCCATTGTTCAAATCTGAGCCGATGTTTATGCAGCTTTCAGGAAGCCCAAAGTATTTATGAGACCGCTTCTACAAGAAAGCCATTCCACTTTACAGCAAAGCCTTTGAGCAAGAAAAGGTGAAGCCAACTCTTGACCGCGATCTGTGGCGGGTGCTGGTTGATAACTTGGGTATGGCTTACGGCATCACGGGCGACCTCAAGAAAGCGAAGGAAACCTTTGCTTACGGGTTATCAAAAGGGTCGTGTCTCAGAATTTAGGCTGAGGTGAAACGAAGACTCGAACAAGCTATTCTTTGAAGTGTGAGCTTTGAAGAAACCACTTGTCCGAGTTGTGCCTCTCGACACGTTAAAAAGAATGGCACAACCGCCAATGAGAAACAAAAGTATCGGTGCAAAGAATGTCTCCGGCAGTTCATCACTCGCTATAGCTATCAAGGCTGCGTGCAGTTTGTCCGTGACCTGAACAAGCGTAGCAGGGAGTATGGACATGGCATCGACATCTAAAGCACTTAGACGATTAGCACCCGACACTGTTCGCAACTGGACAGCAATCAACGCCGCTCAGGCAAACGAAAAGCGGCACGTCAAGGAATTAGCGCGCGAGATTTGCGGATGCCTAGACGAACCGACGGCTTTCACAGGGCGTCCGCCTCTGTTACTAAGAGACATGATCTGGTGCTTGATATTGAAGACCTGTCGGGTACTACAACTTGCTGCTTAGTAACGCACCCTCCGCGTATCAAGATGGAACCACGGAGCTGGTGGTCAAAGGTTGCTTAAAGACATGGATCAAAACACCGACAACACTCAACCGGAAGTCGCCGCAGACGGATCGACGGATTTTCAATCATCGGGGGCTGAAGAATTGCCGATCGATGTCGCTGGACTGCGCAGATTGCGAATCATCGTCGATGCCATGCAACACCCGGATAAATCCGGCGATTGGAACGATGCGCCACATCGATAGGTAGGTCGGGTCAAGAACGAGCGCGAATTGATTTTCATCCGATTCGGTGGACACGGGGTTGACTGCTTCGGCAGTGTTTAGGTGCTTTTACCGCGCCGCGCCGTCTTTGGAGTAACTGCCCCGCGAACGTCTCCTTGCGCGCGGTCGATGACTCCGTGCAGCGGATCGGTTGCGAGCTTCGGCGGCAACTCCGCGTCGTCGTCGATGAGTGTCTGTAACAACTCCGCGCTGTCAGCACCGCCGGCGGCGCGGGCATACGCCAAGAGGTAAGGCAACGGCGGCTCGCGCGCTCCACGTTCGTATGCCGAGATGTCGGCTTGCACCAGCTCATCTTCCAAGCCGAGCCGTCGGATCATGCCTCCCTGCGACAAATCATAAGCATTGCGAATCGCCAACAGCTTTTCCGCGAGGCGTGCGGGGCGCGGTCTTCGCTTCGTACCCATCAGGCGTAACCTCCTGATGAGCGTAGCCGGGCTATAAGTGCGGCGTCGGTAAAATCAAATGATTTGCGTTTGAAGCCATTTGATTTTAGTATGCATTCGCCCACACCCGCCGCCGGGAACTCACTTATTGTTCTTTCCCGCGCAGCTCTCATCATCCACGCTGATCGAGTGCTTCGAGCATGTTGTCAAAGACGTGCGGCGGCGAAGATAGCAGAGGGGCGGCGCATACGTCATCTCACGTCGGTAGATTTGCAATGAGTTACGCCGTCTCACATTTATTGGAACGGATTTATGTTTAAGCTGAACATCTTGCTGCTGGTGTGCTTGATCATCTCGTGCCTCGTCGGGTGCGGCAACCGCAGTCACGATGCTGGGTCGGGCAGTGCCGCGACTCGGATCACAACGACATCGGCGCACAGTGATGAAGTCGTCCGGCACCCGGTGACGTCCGCGCGCCCTTGCGGGATTTGCAGCGGCACGGGCAGGCGCGCTTGCGGGATGTGCCACGGTGTGGGTTCGCGCATGGGGTCACGCACAATTACTGAGTACGACGACTACTCGAAACAGGTACGCAGCCGCGTTGTTTACGAACCACGCTCGTGTCCGCACTGCGGTGGCGCGGGACGCACGGTGTGTTTCGCGTGCGGCGGCAGCGGTCGCGCGAACTATTGAATCTTTGAGATTGAATCTATGTGTCGCAATGGGGAAGTGATGATGTATAAACGACCGATCCTATTCATCGCTCTGCTAATGCTCGCAGGCATCTGTGCGGCGGGTGATGCACAAGCGCAAATTAAAGGCAGAGGTGCCGGCGGCGACAACCCGCCGGCGATCAAGCGCGATTTGCGCGTCGAAGGCGCGCTCGCCGAACTCGACATCAACTACACGCTGTTGACTTACGGCGGCTTCAGCGTTCAAGTCGATTACACCGACACGCGCCGTCATCAGGAGTGCTTCATCGATTCGGCGGTCGCGCGGTTCGGCAATCTTGAGCTGCGCGAAGTGTGGTCGCGCGCCTTGCGCTCGCGCACCCCGCTCTCGGCGGCGACGATGAACCGCTTGCTGCGTGCGACGAACAAGTTCGGCGGCTGGCACGTCGTGGACGCGGAAGGCGGCGGGATCGTGTTGTACTACTCGGCGCAAGTAGCGGCGGACGCGGATGGGGCGACCCTGAAGTCGGTGATAAACATGGTCGCCATCGCCGCCGACCTGATGGAAGCGGAACTAAGCGGCAAGGACGAGCATTGACAGGCGCGCTCCCGGTTCAGGCTTCTTCGCATTCCTGGTAAAGCAAACACGTCAGTTGCTGCTTTGGAACTCACGGATCGTGAAGTCCGTGACAATCGTCATCGCCGTGCGCCCGACGGAATCAAAGATTTACCCTAACGGTGATGCCCTTCGCCTTTAGCTTTTCAGAACGGCGATGACGGATGCACGGCTGATCTCTAACTCACGCGCAATCTGCGAGTTGTTCCTGCCCGCTCTGTGCAACCGCTTGACATCTTTCGCCTTGTTGCGTGCCGTCGGAGGTCTGCCGTGCGGTCTGCCTTCCGCCCGCGCGTTGGCAATGCCGGCTTTCACCCGCTCTCTGATGATGTCATGCTCGAACTCGGCAAACACCGATAGCAAGCCCGCCATTGCGCGCCCTGATGGGGTAGAGAAGTCAAGTGCTTCGGTCAGTGACACGAACCCAACGTCCAACTCCCTCAATTCGTTCAGAGTCGAAACCAAGTCAGCAACGGAGCGTCCCCATCTATCGAGCTTCCACACGACAATCAAATCTATCTCGCGCCGCCGTGCCGCTCTCATCAACTCTTCGCGCATCGGACGCAGCTTCGCACCCGAACCGACTTCCTGACACTCATGGACGATTGTCAGGTTTCGGGTCTTCGCGTACTCGCGTATCTTTCGCTTCTGTAAGGGCAAGGTCTGCTGGTCGTGCGTCGAGACGCGGGCGTATGCGCCGACTCGCAAAACCGATGATTTCTTGGTCGGCTTAGGCGGCATACGCCCATTCTTGGATGTGTTCACGCATCCAGCCGACGAGTTGCTCGATACTCCACCTGTCGGCTTCAACCGCTAACACCATCTCTACTAACTCTGCCGCCGGCACGGTAATCTCGTATCCGTTGAGATTGAGAAACACATCCGCCAAATGAGTCGCCGTGCGTTTGTTACCACCGACGAACGGATGATTCTTGATTAACCCGAAGCAAAGAGTCGCGGCTTGCGCCGACAAATCGGCGGCGTTGTAGGCGGCAGCTTGTTGTGGACGCGCTAAAGCTGATTCGACGAGCGTGCGATCAAACACACCGAAGCGTGTTTCTCCATACCGGCGCATCAACTCGATGTGTTCGGCGACGGCTTGCGGGTAAGCAAGATACGCGAAGTCGTCAGTCGCCAAGCCGTTTCATCTCCGCGAACGCCTCGCCGAACTTATCAATGCTTTGTTGCACACTCCGTTTAGTGGCTTCGTCGGCGGGCGGAAAGATCTCGGCGGCAAGGGTGCCGGCGTTAAAATGAAGCAGGATTACCGACCCTTCGGCAACGCCCGCTTCATGCGCCATCTGCGGCGTCATCTCAATCGCCCAACCGCCCTGCCCGGATTGCTTCGGCGTCAATATGTTTGTCGTCATTACCATTGCCACAAGTCAATTACTCCTCAACTTAAAACTTCCAAACCGTGAATACGATACTACCAAATCGGGCGACTGAAACAGGGTGTCATAAAACCCTCAAAATTCTAACTGCAAAAACTCAACAAATCAGCCTTATTTCAGCCTCCTTTCCCTCTGTTAGAAATGAGTAGTTTTCGGACACCCTATTTCAAAAACAAACCTGAATTAGTCGGGACTAATATATATATTCTTATAGCGAAACCACACTTATCAACAAAAGAAATTTGCTCTGTTTCACTTCTCATAATTTTAGATAAAACGTTCTTGA
>JBGTMR010000349.1:0-8213 GCA_041743485.1 Pyrinomonadaceae bacterium | reverse complement strand
ATAAAAGACTTAACGTCTGACCATTAGCGAGACTTTTTGAACATGGCATTTTCTAATTGACATTCAAAAAGTCCAGCGTTGAAAACAAAAGACTTACGTTGTAAGGGTTTTTGGCGTTCTAAAAATGGATAAAGTCGAGCTTAGAAGCCGGACGCACATAAATCGGATTCACATTCTGCGCGTCCATATTTAGCTGACCTTCGGCTAACTTGGCGTGAGCCATGATTCCAATATGACCTGCCAGAGACGAATCCGGTTTGTCCGCCACACGCCAAACCTTTTCGGCATGAGCGTCAAGCATCGCCCGTGCGTTGATTTGTGTCTCGAATTTTCGCGCTCCGTCACCAATCCATAAGAGGTTCGCCGCCTCAAAGTCAACCATTTCATCAAGCAGAAGTTGAATCGTGACGTGTCGCACCGCATCCACTTCACGCACCACGCCGGACGCACCGACTTCCAGCAGTTGGGCGAAAAGTTCGCTTCTCCCGGTCGGAATCGAAGCGATGACGGATTGATTATTTTGAAAATTATTATCCTGTCTGAAGGCTTCCGCGCGGGCGATAGCGTGCAATGTCGGCATAGCGATAATAGGTCGCGCCCGTGCGTAAGCAAAAGCTTTCACGGTTGCGATTCCCGTTCGTATCCCTGTAAAACTTCCGGGTCCGGCGGCAACCGCAAACGCATCCACTTCGCTCAAACCGATTTCAGATGCACGCAATAAAGCATCTATATCTTCGAGCAGATGCAGATTTCGCGTGCGCGGCGCACCGACGACGGTAGAACTTGTTTCCTCGTGTTCGGCAATCAACTCACCCTCACGCACAAGGGCGATGCTTGTCATCAGTGTCGAAGTATCAAGGCTCAAAATCGTATATGGTGAAGGCATCGGTTCTGTTAGGTGACTTGGCAAAGCAATTGCACGCGAAGCAGTTTAGCGAATGAGCGAGTACTAAATTGACACTCCGACAAACGGCAAGCGATGATAGCCGCGCGCATTTGAAACATGCAACACCAGTTTGCCGACTCGTCCGTTTCCCTTTATCTACAGTGGTCAGGCACGCCACACAAGCAAGCTTGTCACCCTGTAAGCCGCATCGAGTATGAAACAGAGATTAGGTATTCTGACCAGTGGCGGCGATTGTCCGGGACTCAACGCCGTGATAAGGGCTTTCGTGCGCCGCGCTTCCGCCGACGAAATGTCCGTGCTTGGAATCAAAAACGGTTGGCGCGGGCTTGTCGAAAACGATGTCGAACCTCTCACCAGAAGTTCCATTTCCGGCATACTTCCGCGCGGCGGAACGATTCTCGGCACATCGCGTTTCAACCCGCTCGAAGAACCTGATTCACTAACGCGACTCAAGCAGACGTGGAACAAGTACGACCTCGGCGCAGTAGTTGCCGTCGGCGGAGAAGGAACTTTAAGTGCCGCGCTCGAATTGTGGCAAGCACACGGGTTGCAAATAGTCGGCGTCCCGAAAACCATTGATAATGATCTGTGCGGCACAGACAAAACTTTTGGCTTCGATACGGCGGTCAGCATCGTTGTCGAAGCCATTGACCGCCTTCATTCGACCGCTGAGGCTCATCATCGCGTAATGGTAGTCGAAGTCATGGGACGCCATACAGGGTGGATTGCGGCTTACGGCGGCATCGCGGGCGGGGCGGATGTGATACTCGTCCCCGAACATCCATTCAGGATTTCAAACGTATGCGAATTGTTGGAGCGGCGTCGCGCTCAAGGTCGCCTGTTCTCAATCATTGTGGTGGCGGAAGATGCCAAGCCTGCACCCGACGAAGATTTTCTCGATGAAGCGACACGGGCGGAAATTTATCAACACGACCGTTTAGGCGGCATAGGTATGTTTCTCGCACGCGAGATTGAAAAACGATTCGGGGCTGAAACGCGCGTCACCAACTTGGGCTATGTCCAACGTGGCGGGACGCCGACCGCATCCGACCGTGTGCTGGCGACACGTTTCGGCATCAAAGCTTACGAAATGATTGTCGCCGCCGAGTGGGGGAAAATGGCGGCACTGCGCGGCACTCAGATTATTTCAATTCCGCTCGAAGAAGCCGTCAGCGACATCAAACGCCTTGATGAAGAGATTTATCGTGTCGCGCAAGTCTTCACCGGATAGTTGAATCGCTTGATTCCAATTTTCCGCGTTATGTATTTCATGACGGTTCGTGTAAATTTGCGATTCATATTTCCCTTTGACCCGCACGTTTTTCTTTTGCCTTACGATGAAACTTTGCGCTACATGCCGCCGCTGTTTTGAAGATGCGGTCGAGTTTTGCACGGTTGACGGCACGGGACTCCACTTCATACGTCCCGGCTCATGCACCATCGCGGACAAATATCATTTAGAGCGACAAATCGGGCGCGGCGGAATGGGTACTGTGTACTCCGCGACGCACCGTGAACTCGAACGCGGTGTCGCCGTCAAACTACTTCAATCGGATTTCGTCAGTGACCCGAACGCCCTCGAACGCTTTCGCCGTGAAGCCCTCGCCGCCGCGCGTCTCAATCATCAAAACGTCGCCGACGTTTTCGACTACGGTACGCTTCCCGACGGCAGCGCGTATATCGTCATGGAGTTGGTTGAAGGCGTCACCCTCCGCCGCTATATGGACGTGCGCCCGGAAGTTGACATCGCCGCCGCTGTTGAAATCGTTAAACAGTCATGCTTGGGCGTTGAAGCCGCGCACCGCCGCCACATCATCCACCGCGACATCAAACCGTCGAACATCGTCGTCACACTCGACTATCGCCGCGCGTTGCTCATTAAGGTGTTGGATTTTGGAATCGCCAAACTACGCGAACCTGCTTCGACCGGCATGACTCTCACCAATCAGGGTGGACTTATAGGCACACCGCGCTACATGTCGCCGGAACAATGTGCGGGTGGCAACGCCGACATACGCTCGGATATATACAGCTTAGGTGTCGTACTCTATGAACTGATCGCCGACCGTCCGCCATTTGACGCTCCTTCACCGACCGCGATTGCCCTCAAACACCTTCACGACCAGCCGCCGCCAATCGAAACTGCTTCCGCCAATATCCCCGATAGTTTGGTTCGTCTGGTGATGCAGTCTCTCAGTAAATCACCCGACCAAAGACCACAAACCGCCGCTTCTTTCGCGGAAAAACTCAACGCGGAGCTAATTTTACTACCCGCAATCTCACATTCTACTTTAGAAGTCGCGGCGCATACCTCTCAACTGAACTCTCAACCTTCTACTCAAATCGGTGATGATTTCCCTGCTACAACTGTCGTTAATCATAATAATCCTTGGACGCTTCAGGATAATTCGGAGACACAGATTATCGGCACTCCTCAGGTTAAACATCAACATCGTCCCCTCGACACCGTGGGCGAAGAAGCGAACGAAATTAATGGCTACGCAGCGAACAGTTCACCCGTCGCCCGTATGGAAATCTTCACCCCGATTCAAGAGCAATCGTTTTTCAGTCGCCGCTCAACATTGATTGTCTTAATCGGCTTGGCGTCCGTCGTGATAACCTTCGCCGTTATCCAATCTTTTAATAACCGTGACACTCCCCTTCCGCCGTCAATCGAAACGGCGGTTAATCAACAATCAAACGCCAATGCCGACTTGCCGCTTCAAGTCCCGACTCCCGCGCCGACACCCGCTTCCGACACGGATGTTTTGCATGACAATCTCAAGCTTTGGGTTGATGCCAATAATAACGGCGATGTCGAATCTCAAATGAGTTTTTATGCTTCCCCCGTTCAGCGTTATTACTTGCGCCGCAATGTCAGCCTCAATGCGGTGCGCGCTGAAAAGAATCTGCTCTTTCGCAATCAAAGAGCGACCGACTTTCAGGTTGGCGGCGTTCAAATCACCCTCGATAAATCAAGGCAGAACGCGACGATGCGCTTTTACAAGCGGTATGTCATCGAAAGCAGGCGGGTGAGTCGTCGCGGCGAAGTCCTGCAAGAACTCGGCTGGACTAAGACGCCGCAGGGCTGGAAAATAATCAGCGAACGTGACCTGCGCGTCACCGGATAAAACTCGATGAGTGCAAACAGCTTGACGCCTATGCTGCGTCAATATCACGAACTTAAAAGCGCGCATCCCGGCGCGCTGCTCTTTTTTCGTCTCGGCGATTTCTACGAACTCTTTTACGACGACGCGATTACCGGAGCGCGTGAACTAGACATCACGCTCACCGCCCGCCATAAAGAAACCGCGCATCCCGTGCCGATGTGCGGCGTACCGCATCATGCCGCTTCAACGCACATCGCGCGCCTCGTTCGTAAAGGCTACCGTGTCGCCATTTGCGAACAAACCGAAAGCCCTACGGCGGGGAAAAAGCTTGTGCGGCGCGAAGTCGTTCGCATCATCACGCCCGGAACGGCGATAGATTCGCAACTTTTAGATTCAGGTGAAGCCGCGTATCTCGCCGCCATCAGTTGTCAGGGTGATAAGTTCGGCGTCGCCTTCCTTGATGTCACGACCGGAGAATTTCACGCCACCGAAACGCAAGGCACAGATGCCATGCGTAAAGCTTTCGAGTACATAGACAGCTATGCGCCGCGCGAATTGCTTCACCCGACATCGCTTGCTCCCTTGCTCCGCGAACACTACAAATCGCATCACGATAACTCTTCGTCGCACACCGACTCGCCCGTCATCGCGCGCATCAGTTCCGTTTCGGATGCGGAACGTCCGAACCCTAAGATACCCTTGACCGGACTCGATGATTGGTTATGGGAAAGCGGCAGATGCGATGAACTGTTGTGCAAACAGTTCGGTGTGCGTTCGCTCGAAGCCTTTAATTTGAACGATAAGCCCGCCGCCGTTTCCGCCGCCGGAATATGTTTGCACTATGCGAGGGAGATGCAGCGTCTTGACAGCAAGCACATCAGCGGCATCAATTATTTTGAGCGACAGGGATTTTTGGTTCTCGATACGGTCACGGTTCGCAATCTCGAACTGCTCGAATCTCAAAGCGATGCGGCACGTTCGCGTTCTCTGCTGAAAATTATTGACCACACCAAAACCGCAATGGGGGCGCGATTGTTGCGTTCATGGCTGATGCGCCCGTCGGTCAATCGCGGCGAAATCAACGCGCGTCTGGATGCGGTCGAAGAACTACACGCCTCAACGATGATTTGTGACGCGCTCCGTCGTCACTTAAACGACATACAGGACATAGAGCGTTTGATAGGGCGCGTCAATCTCAACACCGCCACCCCGCGTGATTTCTCATTTCTCTCACGCGCACTCGCCCAAATACCACACATCAAGAAATTATTGAGTCAGTCACATGCTTCTTTACTTCAAGTTTTAGTTGAAAATCTTGATGAACTTAGCGCGGTTAAACTGCTGATTGAAAAGCACTTTAACACCGAGAGGGATTTACCGACCGACAACGAGATTAAAGCCGGTATCTCTGCCGAACTTGACGAACTGCGTAATCTAAGCGGAAACGTCAAAGCGGCGATTTCCGAAATGGAAGCGCGGGAGCGTTCACGCACGGGCTTAAATAATTTGAAGATTCGCTCCAACGGCGTTTTCGGTTATTACATAGAAGTTCCCCGCGCCCAAGCCGCGCGCGTACCGGAAAGCTATCAAAGACGCCAAACGCTGGCTAATGCCGAGAGATACACGACACCGGAATTGCAAAGTCTCGAACAACGCACACTCGGCGCGGATGAACGCATCGCAGAAATCGAAGCCGACCTATTGACTGCTTTACGTCAACAGGTAAGTTTGCATTCGCAGACTCTGCAAGCTACGGCGCGTGCTTTGGCGGTGCTTGACGTGTTAGCGGGACTTGCCGCCGCCGCCCGCCAGCATCGTTACGTCAAGCCGATACTCCACGAATCGGATGAAATCGAAATCAGGAACGGACGCCACGCCCTGATTGAGGCTTTCAGTTCCACGCCTTTCATTCCGAACGATTTGTACATGAACAATTCGACCGACCGCCTGTTAATCATCACGGGTCCGAACATGGGCGGCAAATCAACGATTCTCCGGCAGATAGGTTTGATTGCGGTTCTCGCACAAATCGGTTCGTTCGTTCCGGCGGAATACGCGAAACTCCCGGTTTTTGACCGCGTGTGGACGCGCGTCGGAGCTTCCGATGACATCTCGCGTGGTCGCTCAACCTTTATGGTTGAAATGACTGAAATGGCGGCGATTATGCACGGCGCAACACCGCGCTCACTGGTCTTACTCGACGAGATCGGGCGCGGCACGGCGACATTCGACGGTTTATCTATCGCGTGGGCGGTCGCGGAGTATTTGCACAATTCGCCGGAGAATGCTGCCAAGACCCTATTTGCAACGCACTATCACGAATTGACGGAACTTGCCGAACAACTTCCCGGCGCGCAGAACTATCACATCAAAGTCGCCGAACGGGATGACGAGATTTTCTTCCTTTATAAGTTTGAGCGCGGCAGTGCATCCAAATCTTACGGCGTCGAAGTGGCACGAATCGCCGGACTTCCCCAAGTCGTTATCGGACGGGCGCGCGAGGTTTTGGCGACACTCGAAAAGTACGAGCTAAAAATACTTAAAGAAGCCGGTCAACAGGATTCACAAGACGATTTTTCACACGATACATCGAATGCGGAACGCACCACAAAAGCACTGACCCGCCGCGCCACCGGAAAGCGTCTGGCTTCGCAGGTCACACTTTTCGCGGCAACTAACGACAAACTATTCGATGAAATTCGTGAAACTAAAGCTTCAAGTTTGAGCCGTGAACAGCTTCAGGCATTCATCGAAAGCATTCAAAGTAGAATCGTTTAGATGATTTGTTAGGAGAGGATAAAGGCTTCATTTACTTTATTTATCGCGGGCAAGTTGATGTCCTATTAAAATGTCGTCCCGCCTACCTTTCAGGTTAAACATGACAAATAGTTTGATTAACGAATTACTTCAACTGCCGCTTGAACGAAAAATCGGGCAATTACTGTACATAGGTCTGCCCGGTACTGAAACCGACGCACCCTCGCGCGAAATCCTCGACGCGATTCAACCGGGCGGCGTGATTATTTTCGGGCGTAATGTGGCTTCTCCGCTTCAAGTTCGGGAACTACTTGACGGTGTGCGCGAAACGGTCGCGTCCCAGCCTTTGCTTGGAATTGACCAAGAAGGCGGGCTGGTTGATCGTTTGCGTCGTATCACGACGCCGATGCCGGCGGTGCGTACTATACGCCAACACGGTGATTTGGCTGCCGCGCGCGCGCTCGGTCGAATTTCCGGCGAAATGCTTCGATTGCTGGGTTTCAACATGAACTTCGCTCCGGTTATGTCAATCATGAACGAAGCCCGTGATTTGCTCCAAAACGGTTTGTATTCTCGCTCTTTCGGACGCTCACCCGGTGAAGTTCTCGGATACACGACGGTGTATCTGCGCGGTTTGCAGGGGGCGGGCTGTCTCGGTTGTGCCAAACATTTTCCGGGTATTGGGACGGGTGAAATTGATTCGCATATCGAAGTCCCGATTATCAAACTCACGCATGATGATTTAATCGCTCAAGATTTAGCTCCCTATATTGAGTTATTCCAGCGTGAAGACGCGATTGTTAAAGCCGTAATGGTCAGTCACGGCGCGTTTCCCGACTTTGATACTGAAGACGAAGTTGCTCAAGGAAAATTAGTTCCCGCTTCGTTGAATTATCAAATCGTGACCAAGCTTTTGCGCGAAGAATTAACTTTCACGGGGTTAGTCGTGACTGATGACTTGGAAATGGGAGCCGTTGCCAAGCTTTATGAAATAGAAGATGCGGCAATCGCGGCGTTGTTAGCGGGCGAAGATATGTTGTTGATTTGCGCCAGACCCGATTTGATTCATCGCGCCTTTGCGGGCTTGCTGGCGGCGGTGGAAAGCGGGCGTATTCCCATTGAACGTATTGACGATGCCCTCACACATATCGCCGTTTATAAATCGGCGGTGCATCCATCCATTGCCTTCGATGAAGCTAAGTTTCAAGCGTTGACACAAGAAATTGCCGTCCTCAATGCGAAACTTAATTACGTTTATGGAGGCAAAATTTGACATCACAAGTCTGGAAATTTTCAAAATTTGCGGCAGTTGTGTTACTCGCTTTGTGCATCGCTGTATTCACGTCATCATGTGGGCGTGCGCGTGATGATTCGTTTGCGGTCGCGTTAGAATCTACTCCCGAATCTCTGCACCCATGGCGCGGATTGGACGCTTCCGG
>JBGTMR010000348.1:0-2362 GCA_041743485.1 Pyrinomonadaceae bacterium | reverse complement strand
ACCATTCCAGAACTGGTCAAGTCCGTAAGTTTGCTTGCCGCTCTTGGAAGAAAATGTGGCGTCTTGGGCGAAGATCTGAGTGTGTTTCTCAGTCACCGCTCTGGCGATTGCGGAGTGATTGAAAGAGACAAAAGCGAAGGGAACGCGATGAGGATTGTGTGACAGATTTCAACCAAAGCGGAGCGAACTAAACTGCTTCTGATTGCGATGTGAAGTTGAATGCTTTTAGTTTGAGAGCGGGTAATAGTGAAGCGTTCTCCGCATTGCCGACGCGCTCGGCGGCTCCAATCATCTCGACGTTGCCGGGAGCAAGCATGTTGATGATGGATTGATTAAAGCGAAAGTTTTTAACCGGATACTGAATCACGCCGTTCTCAATCAGCCACACACCGTCGCGCGTAAGTCCCGTGAGACTCGCGGTGCGCGGGTCGGTCGAGCGTATGTACCAGAAGCGGCTGACCAGCAAGCCGCGCTTCGTCGAAGTAATCATTTCTTCGACGCTAGTGGGCTTGCCTGTTGTTTCTAAAATCGAATTGACGGGTCCCGGTGTCGGCTCCGTTCCTTTTTGCTTTGCCCAGAAGCGCGAGTAGGTTAAGTTTTCCAGCACGCCGTTCTTTATCAAGTAAATTTTTTGCGACGGGATTCCGGCTTGCGCCGACGGTGAACCGGGAAGTTCTGCGTTCGATGCGTCGCTGTAAAGATTGATGCGTTCGTCGAAAGGTTTTTCGCCAATTCGCGTCTTGCCGCCGGAAGCCGAGAACGGGCTGCGTCCTTCTTCGGCACTGCGCGCGTCGAACCCGAAAGCGAAGTTGGAAAGCAAATCGGCGACGGCTTGCGGTTCGAGAACCACGGTGTAGCTTTGGGCGTCAAGCGTTCGCGCATTGCGACCTTGCAGAGTTTTGTTGATTGCTTCACGCGCGATTCTCGCCGTGTCGAGTTTGGCGACATCGAAATGATTGCGCCCGAAGTAACCGGAACTCGTACCGTCGGGCGTGCGCGCGGTCGTCGAAAGACTGACGACGGTGGAAGGTTCAAAATTGAAATTTCCGTTCTTGGTGGCGAAAGCGGAGGCGCGGGCGACGGCTTGATGAAACCCCGCGCCGATGACTTTCGCTTTTTCGCACGCGGTTAGGATGTCACCGATTTGGCGGGCGCGTGTGGCGGGCGAGATGTTCGCGGTCGCTTCGACATAACCGCCCACAGGCTTGTAAGTTTGCTTGCCGAGTGTCGGCAGATACTCGCGGTCAACGGGTGCGACGCGGGCGATTTGCTCGGCTTGTTCAACCGCCGCGCGCAGGGAAGCTTCGTCGAAATCGTTGGTTGAAGTCGCGCCGCGTTTGCCGTTCATCCAGACCGTGACGCTCGCCACGCGCGATTCGCTTTTGCCGCTCGTTAATAAGTTGTTGTCGGCGAAACGTAAATGCGACGTTTGCTCGCCCGTCACACTCACCGATGCGTCGTCGGCTTTGACAAACGAAAGCAGTTTGGCGGTCAGGTCGCGGGCTTCTTTTTCGGTTAAAAGCATTGCTTCAAATTCCTTATGAACAACTCTCTATGAACGGCGTGAATCGGCGGCGGTATTGAGAACATTGATTTGACGGAAACGCGCCGACGGGCAGCCGTGCGAGACGGCGTTGGATTGTCCGGGTTCGCCTTTGCCGTCGTTGAAAGTTCCGGGCAGCAGGTACGTTGATGCGCCGCCGAGTCCGTCGCAGGCGTTCCAGAAATCGGTCGTCCGTGATTGATAAGCGACATCGCGCAACATGCCGACGATTTTGCCGTTCTTGATTTCCCAGAAAGTTTGCCCGCCGAATTGAAAATTGTAACGCTGCTGGTCAATCGAATAACTGCCGCGTCCGTAAATCATGATGCCTTTTTCGACGCCGCCGATAAGGTCTTCGGTCGTGACGTTTTCTTTCGCCGGTTCGAGCGAGACGTTCGGCATTCTGGGAAAAGGCACGCTGCCCCAACTGTCGGCGTGCAGACAGCCGTAAGATTTATTTTTACCGATGAGCGGCGCGAGGTCGCGTGTCGTTTGCCAATCAACGAACACTCCGTCGCGCACTAAATGCCAGCGTTGCCCCGCGATGCCTTCGTCATCGTAAGCGACGGTCGCAAGTCCGGCGGGCTGTGTGCGGTCGGCGACGAAGTTGATTATCTTCGAGCCGAATTGAAGTTTGCCGGTTTTGTCGGGCGTCAAGAAACTCGTTCCGGCGTAGTTCGCTTCCCACAGAAGCGCGCGGTCGAGTTCGGTCGAGTGTCCGACGGATTCGTGAATCGTCAGGTACAAATGCGACGGATGCAAAATCAGATCGTACTTGCCGGGTTCGATTGATTTGGCTTTGAGTTTGCCGACGGCTTC
>JBGTMR010000347.1:0-18234 GCA_041743485.1 Pyrinomonadaceae bacterium | reverse complement strand
ACGCGCCGTCAATCTCCCCGTCACGCTCACCAACGACGCCAACGCCGCCGCTTATGCCGAATACACAATCGGTGCGGGACGCAACAGCCGCAGCCTTTTTTACGCTCTCATCGGCAACGGCATTGGCGGAGCGTTGATTATTGACGGGCGACCTTGGCTCGGAGCTTCGGGCTTTGCCGGAGAGTTCGGCTACATGGCGGTTGACGCGGAAGGCGATGTTTTGGAATCAGTTGCGTCCGCCCCGAACATCGTGCGCCGTACACGCGAGAGACTTGCGCGCGACGGCACGTCATCGCTTTCAAAACTCGCCTTAAACCGTACCTTCACCGCCGCCGACATCGCCCACGAAGCCACAGAAGGCGACGATTTCGCGCTGCTTATGGTTGAGCGCACAGGGCGTTACATAGGCATCGCCATCGCTTCGGTTATCAATCTGCTTAACATCGAACGCATCGTGTTGGGCGGGGCGGTGATGGACGCCGGAAACTTGATTCTCGACCCGATTATCCGCGAAGCGAAACGCCACTCTTTTCAACCTTGCTTCGACGCCGCGCAAATCACGCTTGCCACACTCGGCAACGACGCCGTCGCGCTCGGCGCGGGACTGCTCGCCCGCAACGCTTCATCGCAAACATAAAACAATCGAAAGAGTCGCCACACCGATAAATGAAAAGCCGCACCGTGACCAATTCACGATGCGGCTTTTTGATGTCGTTCGGAAATCTTATGCGGACTCGATTGTTTTTTGAATTATGCGGCGCGGGCATCGAGAAATGCTTCGACCATGCGCGGGTCGAACTGATTGCCGGAGCAGCGTCGAATCTCGGCAATCGCTTCATCGTGCGTCGCGGGTTTATTGTATGGACGTTTGACAGTCATCGCGTCATAGGTATCGCAGACGTGTATGATGCGCGCCATGCACGGAATCGCTTCGCCCGAAAGTTTATTCGGATAACCTTTGCCGTCCCATCGTTCGTGGTGATGGCGCGTGCGAACGCGGAGTTCGTCGTTCAAACCGAAATAGGAAATCATCATCGCGCCGAGTGAAGGATGAAGCCGCATCAATGCATATTCGCAACGATTTAAGCGGCGCGGCGTACTCAAAACACGTTCCGGCACAAACACTTTGCCGACATCGTGGAGCATCGCGGCGAGGCTCAATTCTTTCAGGCACTTGTTGTTGAATCCGATGGCGCGTCCCGTGGCGTGAGCAAGGCGGGCGACGCGCACGCAATGAAGATAGGTTGCGGGACGCGCGTCTTTCAGGCGTTGCATTAGAAAGTGCGGCGCGTCAATCGGGCTTGCCGCATTAGCATGTCGCCACTGTGACCACAAGCGTTGAAAAGGGTTTGTCTGCGCTCCCGATACAAGTCGTAAGGTGGCGTCGCCGGTTTCGTTCAACAACATATTCTGCATATCGCGTCACTCCTCAGACAAAATCGAACAGGTTATGTAAATGCGAACGCCTGTTTGTTCGGGAAGGACTTGAGGGGAGTCCATTTAACAGTTATGTTTGTTCGCATGTAACACATAGCACCCGTTGTGCCACACTCTTGGAATCTGATTTTTCAGGGGTTTTCTCACGCACATTTTCAATCGCCGCACGATTTCGTTACCAACCTTCGCAGTTGGGTTGACGAGTCGGGAACGAAAATCGCGCATATGCCGAACGTCCGGCGAACAGGCAACGGCAACATGATAAAATTCAAATTCGCGTGCGAAGTGCGGTTGCCCTCTCGACGCGCGGCAGTTCTTAGTTTTATGACAAGCAAAGCGACACGTTATAAAGGGAGCGACACGAATGCCCGAAACTCCTCACACGCCGGAAGACGAAATCGAAGCGAGTCTTATCGAAGCCGAATTGTTTCTTAAATACCAAGTGCCGCATCGCGCCATCGAACGCTTGCGAAGCGGGCTTGAGCGTCGCCCGCAATCCGTGCGTCTGCGCGAACGACTGCGCGAAATCGCCGCCGCCAACAATCAACCTGAAGAAGCCGCGCGCCAGTGTCTCGCCCTCGCCAATCTCTACATCGCGCGCGAAGACTTCGACCACGCGCACGAACGCTTGCTCGAAGCCAAACAACACGACGCCCGCATCTCCATTGCTTCGGGTCTGGAAGCGGTACGCCGCGCCCGCCGTCCCGCGACTCAAAACGCCTTTGATGCCATGCCGCATCACACACCGTCGCGCCCCGTACTCGCGGGCGAACTCGCCTTTATCAGCGTCTTCGATGTCGTGCAGGTTTTAGAAAACAGTCGTCACACGGGCGCATTGCTCATCACGCTCGAAGGCGACGGCATACAACCTGAAAATCTTCAGCTTCACTTTAACGACGGCAACATCGTCGGCGCGGCGGCAGACGGACTCGAACCCTTAGCCGCATTTCGCCGGATGCTCGAAACCGCTTCCGGCAGCTTTGAATTTGAAGCCGCGCACGTACCTTTCCCCGTCACCATCGCAACGGCGAGCAACACAAATCTGATACTCGACACCTTGCGCCAACTCGATGAGGAAAAGTTGAGATAGTGATCAGTAGTTATTAGGTGAAGCCTGTGCATAAATCGTCGCGTAGCGACAAAATGACTTTAGCCGTGCGTTTCAACGCACGGGAAGTCAAAATAGAATCGTCGTCGCGTGAGCGACGGTTGAATAAACAGCCTCAATCGTCGCTCACGCGACGACGGTATTTCATCTTCTATCTCCCGTGCGTTGAAACGCACGGCTAAAGTCACGTCCACCGCTAACGCGGTGAAAACATAGCTGCTTTGAGTTGCACAGGCTTCAATTATTAAGATTGATATTTCCGATTCTTCTACCTGCTTACTGCTCTCTGCCTATTGCCTACTAATCCAAAAGGACGCGCGCGCTAAGACTTTCGGCGCGTTCGATGGCGGCGAGCAGACGCAGGAACTGAACGTAATTGCGACTGCGCGCGAGCAGACGTTGGCGTTCGCCGTTGGTCAAATCACGACGCAAAATCAAATCGAGAAAATCGTAATAATCGGCGGCGGCGGCAAACGGGAGTTCGCGTTGATACGTCGTGCGCGCACCGGCTTCGGAACGAAATCCGGCAAGCATGTCAAACAGATTATCGGTTGTTAAGTGCGCGGCTTGGCGTGCGAAACGAATCGGCAGACGCAAATCGAAAAAGCGTAAATCGTCGGCGTGTGTGATGCGACGTAAATCCTTTGTCGCTTCGCCGTCAAAAGGTGAATCGCTATCAACGAAAATTCGTAAAAGATGCGGTTGGTCTTCCGTCGCAATCGTATCGAGGGCAAGCTGCACGCGGTCAGCCAAGAACTTTTCAAATTGGGCTTCAATCGGATAAGTGACGCGCCCCAAACATCCGACCGCTTCGCCTTCGCCCGCCGCTTCAACAGGCAGACGCGCCGGACAGCGCAAACAAATCGTCGTTTCCTCTCCGACGCGCTCAATCTCGGACAGAGATTCTTCGACGAAATGCACGACATCCGCCGACGGCACATTCTGGCTTCCCGTCGTCACACGCGCGTGAAGGCTGGCGAGTCGTCCCCACGCGCGCAGGTGACGCTCTTTATAGCGGGCGCGCAATTCGCACGGATACTCAATCGCAAATTCCAACGACATACAATTTCGCTTTCGACGGTTGGGCGGTAAGAATCGGTTCGGCTTTTCGCGCGCTATAATAACAAAGCCGTTGCTGTGGCGAACGATTGGCAAAGTTAATTCATTGTTGGCATCGTTAGATTTCGCCTACCGATTTGCAACTTACTTCAGGATACGGAGCGGTAAATGACCACTCGGATTCATCACCTAGCAGTATCCAATCATATGTCTCTTCATTTTGAGAAGCATCAATATAATCAAAGGAGTTAAAAGTCTGAGGCAATTCACCTGTGTCCTCATCATCAAAGAGGTATGTGACGAAGTTTGTTACGCCTCGAAAATGAACGCATTTGTAAAAGAGTCGTGGCTCGCTCGCGCCAAGAAAAACTTTCAACTCATCTTCGGTCTTTTCAACTTTGAGGATTTCAAACAGTCTATTTTCAACGGGGTTAAGGCTTTGGGCAAAATTTCTATATTGTTCATTCATACCTATACATTCCATTTGGCGAAAGCAATTTGACAGTAAAGATTATGCAACACTCAATGCCAAAACTTATCCGCCCGCCGGGAACACGATGGGTCATACCGGGCAAAAACCTGTTCGCGTTTCAGCGCGACACGCTCAAGTTTATGTCTGACCTTGCGCGCGACTACGGCGATATTTCGTATTTCAAGATGGGCGGGCAGAGTGTTTATTTCATCAACCACCCGGACTTAATCCGCGACGTACTCGTCACACATCAAGACGATTACGTCAAAGGGCGCGTGCTTCAGAGGGCGAAGCGATTGCTCGGCGAAGGTTTATTGACAAGTGAGAATCCCGTGCATCGCCGCCAACGTCGTCTCGTCCAACCCGCGTTTCACCGCGCACGCATCGCGGGTTACGGCGAAGTGATGATTGAGTATGCCGCAAATTTCGGTGTGCGTTGGCACGACGGAATGCAGGTTGACATTGCGCGCGAGATGAATCGTTTGACGCTCGCCATAGTCGGCAAAACCTTGTTCGGAGCGAACACCGAAGCCGAAGCCGATGAAGTCGGAGCGGCACTTTCAAACCTACTCGGCATGTTCGGTTATATGATGTTGCCGTTCTCCGAAGTCTTGGAGAATTTACCGTTGCCCGTCGCGCGTCGCTTTCGTCAAGCGCGGGCGCAACTCGACGCGGTGATTTACCGCATCATCAACGAGCGTCGCGCATCAAGGGAAGATGCGGGCGATTTACTTTCGATGTTACTTCTCGCACAGGACGAAGAAGCGAATGCGAACACCGATGATGCGACGCATGACAACCGGATGAGCGATGTACAGATTCGTGATGAAGCTTTGACCTTATTTCTCGCCGGACACGAAACGACCGCCAACTGGCTCGCGTTCGCGTGGTACATGCTCGCCGTTAACCCCGAAGCCGAAGAGGGTTTGCATGAAGAACTCGACCGCGTGCTTGACGGACGATTGCCGACGCCCGCCGATGTGCCGAGCCTTGTTTATACCGAAATGCTTTTGTCCGAAGTCTTGCGCGTGCGCCCGCCCGCGTATGCCGTCGGGCGTTTATCAATCAGAGAAACCACGCTCGGAGAATACACCGTGCCGCCCGGCACACTCGTCATCATGAGTCAGTACGTCATGCACCACGACGCCCGATATTATGATGAACCGCACGCCTTTCGTCCCGAACGGTGGGCTGCGGACGCGCGCGGCACACGTCCGCAGTTCGCTTACTTTCCTTTCGGTGGCGGGGCGCGGCGTTGCATCGGCGACGGCTTCGCGTGGACGGAAGCGATTCTCGTAATGGCGACACTCGCGGCGCGCTGGCGTGTGGAAGTCGCAAAGGATTTCACACCTGAACTCCAACCGCGCATCACCTTACGCCCGAAGCACGGCATTCCGGTCACGCTTTACGCGCGCAAGTGAGACACGCTACTTTGTCCGGGTTGAAATAGATTAAGGAGCATCAAAACAACATGGCGATAAGTGCGGAACTATTGGAAATCTTGGCGTGTCCGGCGTGCAAAGCTAAAGTTGAAATCGTGCGCGACGGTGGAGGTCTTAAATGCGTCGCGTGTCATCGCGTGTATCCGGTGCGCGACGATATTCCCGTGATGTTGATTGACGAGGCTGTTATTGAAGACGTGACGGTATAAAGTCTAAATTCTCCGTGCATAACTTTCATCATCAAACGCATCACGAACCCGATAAACTTTCGGCGTGGCATACACTTGCCGCCGCGCCTTTTGATTGGGCGCGTGTGCGCCGCGTGCTTGTCGTGCGTTTGCGCTCTATCGGTGACACGGTTTTAACGACGCCGACGCTCGCCGCACTGCGTCGTTTTCTGCCCGAAGCAAAGATTGATATTCTGCTCGAAGATTGGGTTGCGCCGCTTCTCACCGGACACACCGATATTGATGAAGTCGTGACGATACGGCGCGGCGATACGATGAACCGCGTGCGCGCTGTGCGCGGGCTAAGGCAGAGAAAATACGATGTCGTTTTCAACCTGCACGGCGGGACGACCGCGACGCTTCTCACACGCGCGACGGGCGCGCCGCATCGCGTAGGTTTTCGTGATTATCAATACGGCTTTCTTCATAATCACCGCGCCGAACCCGCCGCCGCGTTGTGGGAAAGAAACCCGCTTCACTCGGTCGAACAACAACTCGCAATCGTCGCATCGGTCGGTGTTCCCGTCACTGGGTTCATCCCGACACGCTTAACCGTGACGCATGAAGCCGACACGAACATCACACGAAAACTCGACGCGCGCGGCATCAATGCCGATGACGACATCGCGTTGCTTCATCCGGCGGCGGCGTTCGATACGAAGCAATGGGCAACCGAAAACTTCGCCCGCATCGCGGAACATCTCGCCGCGCACAAACTTAAAATCGTCGCTCTCGCCGCGAAGCATGAGCGCACGACGCTCGAAAAACTTCGCGCCCTAAGCCGCGTTTCCCTCATCGCCTTTGATGATTTGACGTTGCCGGAAGTCACCGCCCTCGCCGCGCGCGCGCAAGTCTTTGTCGGCAATGACAGCGGCATCGCGCACATCGCCGCCGCCGTCCGCACGCCTTCCGTCGTCATCTTCGGTTCATCGAACGTCGCGCACTGGCGACCTTGGATGCCGAACCGCGACGTTCCCGTTGAAGTCGTGCGCGAAGAGATGCCGTGTCAACCGTGCGCGGGTTATGAGTGTCTTGCGTTCGACGAACCGGAATGTATCAAACGTGTGACGGTTGAACGTGTTATGGCGGCAATTGACAGAGTGGCGAAGCGCGAAGATAGAAACCACTTAGCATCTATACATTTAGAGATGAAGGCATGTCTCCCGAGCTGAATGAACAACTCCGTGTCAGTAAGATGCTCGCGTATGGATTTGTTTTATCAATCCTTGGCGTCGGTGGTATTGCTTCCATGATTGCTCTTGTATTGGGTCTTAAAGCGAGAAGGATAATCAAACAATCTGACGCTGAGGTAAGCGGTATTAAAATGGCTTGGTGGTGCATCATTGTCGGTGGACTCGGCACGGTGTTACTGCCCACAATTATCATTGCGCTGCTGCTAAACGAAAACCTGTGAAAAACTCCCCAGAGAGTACACACGCGAGCAAACGTCTCGCCGGTCTTATACATGCGATGAGCAACTGCCGCATTGTCATCTATGGCGATGTGATGCTTGATGAGTTTGTGTGGGGCGACGTGACGCGCATCTCGCCGGAAGCACCCGTGCCGGTCGTGGATATACGGCGCGAATCCATTCGTCTCGGCGGTGCGGCGAATGTACTTGCCAATGTCATCGCGCTCGGCGGGGCGGCGGAAGTCGTCGGCGTGACAGGACATGACAGAGCGGGCGAAAGATTATGCGCGGAACTCGCGCGCGTCGGCGCACACGATGCGGGCGGAAGTTGCATCATTGATGAAACGCGCCCGACGACCCTCAAGACGCGCATCATCGCGCACAATCAACTTGTCGTGCGCGCCGACCGCGAAACGCGCACGCCCGTTTCAAAAGACATCGAAATGCAAATCATCGCACGCATCGAAGATTCGTTGACGCGCGCCGATGCGTTTATCGTTTCGGATTACGACAAAGGCGCGGTCACGCCCGCCGTACTTAATCGCGTTCTCGCCTTCGCGCGCGAAAGAAATGTGCCGACCTTAATTGACCCGAAATCGAGAAACTTCCCGCACTATCATCCGGCGACGCTCATCACGCCGAACCACCACGAAGCACTGAAATTCACCGACACCGATGACGCGACCGACGACGGCATCGCGCACGCCGCAGGGTTGATACGTCGCCGACTCGCGTGTCATGCGGTTCTCGTCACGCGCGGCGAACACGGCATGATGTTGTTGGAAGAAGACGGTGCGCCGTCGTTTGTCCACACCGTCGCGCGTGAAGTTTATGATGTGACGGGGGCGGGCGACACCGTTATCGCCACACTCGGTTTAAGCCTCGCGTGCGGTGCGACGCTTCGTGAAGCCGCGATTTTAGCCAACCACGCAGCCGGAATCGTCGTCGGCAAAGTCGGCACGGCGACCGCTTCACCTGATGAACTGCGTCGCTCATTCGAGACGGGCGAAAGCTTAGATTTTTAATGTCATCATTCACCCACTATAGCTTTCGGAAATGATTCGCAGTGGTTTTGACGTTGTTTTTCTATGTTCAATCTCAAATTTGAAATCTCAAATTCCACAATTCATCCAGAAAACCTATATATGAAAAACCCGAATCGCACCACACGTCTTCTCATCACATGGCTGCTCGTCGCATCGTTTTATCAAACGTCACCCGCGCTTTTATTCGTCGCCGCGCAAGTTACATCGCCAACCCGACAACGTGAACGCCGCGCCGTTCCACCGCCACAAACTTCACCGACGCCCGCACCTTCTCCGACCCCTTCGCCCTTCACACCGTCGCCCGTCGTCACGCCTTCTCCGACTCCCACGCCGCGCCCTTCGACCGCGAACGCGCCGCAGACAGTTGTTGATTTAGCTGCGCGCATTAGCAACATCGTGCGCCGCCCGTCGTTCGCCGCCGCCAGCACGGGAGTCAAAATCGTGTCACTCGATACCGGCAAAGTCATTTACGAAGATAACGCCGGAAAGCTTTTGACTCCGGCATCGAACATGAAAAGCTTTACCGTCGCCGCCGCCCTCGCGCGTCTCACGCCCGAATTTCGTTTTAAGACTTCCGCCTTTGCCGCGACGAAACCGGACACGAACGGAACTTTGACGGGCGACCTTATCATCTACGGGCGCGGCGACCCGACCTTCGCGGCGCGCTTTTACGACGGCAACACGCTCCTCGCGTTCGATGAGTTTGCAGCGAACATCGCGGCATCCGGCGTGCGCCGCATCACGGGCGACATCATCGGCGATGAAAGTTTTTTCAACGGTGCGCCGTTAAGTGCGGGTTGGGAATGGGACGACCTTCAGTGGTACTACGGAGCGGAAGTCAGTGCTTTGAGCGTCAACGACAACGCGCTTGACTTGGTTGTGAAACCCGGCGGACGCGCGGGCGATGCGTGCATCGTGACACCGGAAACGCTTGCCTCATCGCTCGTCTCAATCAGATACAAACAGGGTGACGGAACAAACGGCGAGAGAAGTAACGGAAGCGCAATCGTCAACCAAATATCGAACGCGACGCTATCAAACACGACTGCGACCAACACGACTACGAACACACCGACGACAAACCCGTTCGCGTTTCCGTTCGCTACGATTATCAACAACGCGACGACAAGCGAACGCGGGACGCCGCGCCTTTTGGAAGTGTATCGCCCGCTTAATTCCAACGTCATCGAAATCAACGGTTCACTCCCTCTAGGCGGCACAAATTTTTCCGGCAGCCTCGCCGTCTCGCGTCCGGCTCTGATGTTCACACAGCTTTTGCGTCAGGCTCTAACCCGTCGCGGCATCAGCGTAAGCGGCAAAACTCTCGCGGTTGACGCACGCTCGCGCGGAAGTCTGCCGCCCGTCGCATCGCTCGTCGAACTGGCAAATCGTCAATCACCCGCGCTCTCGACTATCGCCGCGCAGACTCTCAAACCGAGTCAAAATCTTTATACCGAACTCATCCTCCGCGCACTCGGCAACGCGACCAACATCACGATGCCGGACACCGTTTCGCGCACGACATCCGCCGACGCGGGCATCGCCGCCGTGCAGAATTTCTTAACCGAAGCGGGCATCATTCCCGGCACGGTGATTCATTCCGACGGTTCGGGTCTTTCGCGTAGTGACCGCATCACCGCCGATTCGGTCGTGCGTTTGTTGACTTATATGGATAAGCATCCGTCCGCGCAACTTCGCACCGCGTTTCGCAATGCGTTGCCGGTTGCGGGCATTGACGGCACGCTTCGCAACCGCATGAAGAACACCCTTGCCGCCGGGAATGTTCAAGCGAAAACCGGAACACTCAGCAACGCGACTTCACTCGGCGGCTACGTCACGACCGCAGCAGGCGAGCGTCTCGCCTTTTCCTTGCTCATCAACAACTACCCGACGGACACCGACGCGCGCACAGATTTCACCGAAGCCATCGCCGTCCTTCTCGCTTCCTTCACCGGAAGAACTTGAAAGGCAGTGGCGAGTGACAAATGACGAGTAAAACAAACTCCTAACTTGTCACTCGTCACTTGCCACTTGTCATTCATCTTATGCGCTTCACTAAACTTCACGGCTACGGCAACGATTACATCGTGTGCGACGGGCGCGACCTCGAAGGCGTCGCGTCGCCCGGCGAGTTCGCAAAGGAGATTTGCGCGCGTCACACGGGCGCGGGCGCGGACGGCATCGCGGTGATTGGTGAAACCACTGACGCCGATTTTTCACTTCGCATATTCAACCCCGACGGCGGCGAAGCGGCGATGTCGGGCAACGGTTCGCGCTGCGCCGCCGCGTATCTTTATCATCGAAACTTGTGGCGCAAAGATGAGTTGAGTTTTGCGACACACGGCGGAGTCAAACATTTCCAACGCCACACACGCCCCGATGACGCGCCCGAAACTTACACGTTCACCGCCGAAATCGGGCGACCCAAATTTGCCAGCCGCGACATTCCGATGACGACCGACGAACCGTTAATGAGCGTGCGCGATTATCCCTTGCCCGTCGCAAACACCATCGTTCCCATCACCGCGCTTCAGATGTGCAACCCGAACACCGTTGTTTTCGTGAAGGATTTTGACGAACTCGATTGGCGCGCGACGGGACGCTTAATCGAAACGCACACCGCATTCCCCGAACGCACCAACGTCGTCTTCGCCCGCATCCGCGACCGCCACTATATCGAAGCCCGCGTTTGGGAGCGCGGCGTCGGCGTCACCGAATCGTCCGGCACGGGAGCATCCGCCGCCGCCGTCGCCGCCATCACTCACGGCAAAGTCGCGCGTCAGGTGAAGGTTGAAATGCCCGGCGGGAAAGTCTCGGTCGAATGGCGTGAACAGGATGACGAAGTGCTTTTAACCGGAACGGCGCACGTCGTTTATGAAGGCTTTTATAGTGGATAACGGATAGTGGATAGTTAAAACAAAAAGCAGCACCTGTCTTAGACTATCCACTATCCACTATCCGTTATCCACTATCTTGCTTGTTCGCGCGCGTGGTATGACGAGCGCGTTAAGGGCGATGATTCGACGTGACGGAAGCCGAGCGACATGCCGATGCGCTTCCATTCGGCGAACTCTTGCGGCGTCACATAGCGTTCGACGGGAAGGCGGCGGGCGTAAGGTTGAAGATACTGCCCGACGGTCATAATGTCGCAGTGCGCGGCGCGGAGGTCATGCATCAAAGCGACGACTTCATCGAAGGTTTCGCCGAGTCCGACCATGATGCCGCTCTTGGTGAGCATTCCCGATTTTTCATCATCGCGGCGCGCGGCGGTGCGGCGAATCAGCGTCATCGTTTGTTCGTAGTTCGCATCGGGACGCACGCGCTTGTAAAGTCGCGCGATGGTTTCCGTGTTGTGGTTAAGCACATCGGGGCGCGCGTCCAACACGACGTTGAGGGCGGCTTCATCGCCGTTGAAATCCGGTATTAAGACTTCGATTTTGCAATGCGGATTAAGTGCGCGCACTTCACGAATCGTCTCCGCCCAGTGTGCCGCCCCGCCGTCCGGCAGATCGTCGCGGTTGACGGATGTGATGACGACGTGCGCGAGTCCTAAGTGGCGGGTCGCTTCGGCAACGTGGCGCGGTTCTTCCATGTCGAGCGCGCCGGGTTTGCCTTTACCGACCGCGCAGAATCCGCAGTGGCGCGTGCATGTATCTCCGGCAAGCATAAACGTCGCGGTCTTGTCAGACCAGCATTCAAAGATGTTCGGGCAACGCGCTTCCTGACACACCGTGTGCAGATTCAAGCCTTCGATAAGTTTTAAGACGTGATTCTGATTCGTCGGGTCGCCGATGCGGATTTTCAACCAATCGGGTTTCGGTTCGCGCGGACGCAAAGTCTTCGCGGGGGCGATACTGCCGTCTTTGGCGATGTTGATGATGGGTAGTTCGCGGCTCAAGCTATTCTCCTTGTTAAAAATAAACGACCTGATTTTATCATGAAAGAGTTTGGGGGCGGGTGTCGAGCGCGTCCGCGTCAAGTGTCATCTCGAACACTTCGGCGAAGCGTTCGATGATTCTATTTTCAACCGCTTCGAGGGCAATGATTTGTCCTGTAATTTCGTGCATCGAAGCGACGGGTTCGCCTTCGCAAGGAAGAATTAAATCGTAAAAACTCAGGTCGGTCGAGACGTTCAAGGCGAAGCCGTGCGTCGTCACCCAACGCGCGAGGTGGACGCCGATGGCGGCGACTTTGCCGTGCGCGGTGTGGACTCCGGTTAAGCCTTTGATGCGGTGCGACGGGATGCCAAAATCAGCGAGCGTGCGTATCAAAACTTCTTCGAGGTCGCGCACGAAGCGGTGTACGTCTTCGCGGTCGGGACTTAGATTGATTATCGGATAGCCGACGAGTTGACCCGTGCCGTGATACGTCGCTTTGCCGCCGCGATTGGATTCAAAGACTTCAACGCCCCGCGTGACGAGCGTTTCGGGGGCGGCTAAAATCGCGGATTCATTCGCGCGGCGTCCGAGTGTGATGACGTGCGGATGTTCGACGAGTAAGAGCGTATCGGGTTGCGTGCGGGCTTTGACCGCGCCTTCCGTCTCTTTTTGCACGTCGAGTGCCGCCGCATAAGTCATGCGTCCGAGGCGGCAAACGTGCAAGGTGCGGTGTGAAGTCGGCATAAAGCGAAAGCCTTCGTGGTGATAAAAGTCTTGGGAAATTGTATCAACACTCCGAATCATTTAACCCTTTGGCGACATCAATTCATTGTCACGCATCGCACACGCTTGACTCGCAAGCCGGATGTTCATAGTTTGATGCCGCGAAGATTTTATCGGTGAGGTGAAAACGAAGATGAAGGTGATTAAATTTTTTCTGACGGTGTGTGTGATGTTGTGTGTGGTGGGCGCGACGCAAGTTCCCAACGTCCACGCGCAGAGAAGACGCGGGCGGGCGACGACGCGCACCACGAATCGCGCATCAACCGCGACCGCGACGCGCCTCGCCGCGATTGAGACGGCGCGCACCGAAGTCGGAGCGCAAATCAAAACCCTATCGCGCTTTCTGTATCTCTACGGGCGCGTCTCGAAAAGCCTTGACGATGTGACGGCGGAAGCACGCGCAACCGCGACGGAAGCGGCACGCGAAGGCGTCGGGACGCGCGGTGTGACGCAAGCCGTCGAACGCAACCGTCAACAAATAAGAAGCAACTTCGCGGGTATCCGCGCCGGAGTTGACGCACTCGATGCGCGCTTCGCCGGAATACCGGAACTCGCCCTCGCGCGCAGTGAACTAACCAATGCCCGCCTCGCCGCGCAGGAAGCCGAAGCCCTTGTCGGGCGTGACCGTTATGATGATGCGGGAAGACGTTTGCTCGATGCGGTCGCTTCGCTAACGACGGTTTTACAAGGAGTAAAGTAGCGGGATAGACGCATGGAGCGGGGGTTGTGAAATCGGGCTGAATTTAATCCTTGTGCTTGGAATAATTCTTGTTCCAAGCACAAGTTTCTGCTGGACTCCTGCCGATAAATCAAGTACAAAAGCCACCACAAATCATGGCATCGGGCGCGTCCCCAATTCTACAACCAACCTTTCCGCCCCTCTTTTGCGCCCGCTGTGTTTTGCGGTTCAAACATCCTCGCTCTCGTCTTGACGGTTTAAGAAAACAATAAAGGAGTCTCTCCCATGCGTCCTCGACCCCACCGCTCACTTATAGCGACGTGTCTCGCCGCCCTGATGGTCTGCGTGCCGTTCATGTCACCCGCCATCCAAGCTCAAACCAAATCAGACAAAGATAAAGACAAGAATCAAAAAAAAGAGGAAGCCCGCCAAGCGAAAGAAGAAGCGCGGCAGGTGAAGCAAGAGCGCGAATATCAAAAGATAGTCACATTCGCGCAAAAGAAATATACGGAAGACCCGAACTTTCGCGCCGAAGTTGATGAAGCTTATAAGCGATTGCAACGCGAACACAGCGAGTATGCGTTTGACATCAACATGCGCGATAGCGACGACTCGAAAGCACTGCAACGCACGGAAGACCGTGTGAAGATTCTCGACACGCTCTATGACAATCCACTTGTACAGGATTACGTCAACCGCGTGGGGCAGTCGGTCGTGCCGACGACGACGACGCGACTTTACGCTTTCAAAGTCACGCTCAATCCCGTACCGGAAGCACGCTCGCTTTCGACCGGAACGGTTTATATCTCAAGCGGTTTGCTTTCGATGGTAGATAACGAAGCCCAACTCTCATACATCTTGGGACACGAAATCACACACGTCGAAAAGGAACACTGGCAAGAAGACGCGCTTGTCGCGCTCGGAGCCGATGCTTACAACGAAAAGCAAGCGCAGAAGCGCGCGTTAATCGGCACAGTTATCAGTCTTGGGGCGGCGGCGGTAGGCGTGGGCGGTGGTGGGCGCGGAGCGACTAATGTCATCGCTCTCGCCGGACTCATCGGCGCGCCGACGATTGCGAAGCTCTCCGCTCCGAACACAACCGTTGCATGGGAGAAAAGGCAAGAAGACGAAGCCGACGAGAACGCTTTGCGCCTCATGCTCAATCGCAATTACGACCCGCGCGAAGTTCCGAAGTTTTACGCGCGTATGCAACAAATCGCGCAACGCGACCGCCGCGTGCAGCTTGGCTTTATGGGCAACTTACAGCGAATTGTCGAGCGCACGCAGGTTGTCAGCGCGACACTCGCCGGTTTCGGTGCGGCAGCCGGTAGTCCCGGTTTGATGATTGGCGCGGACATCGTAAGTCGGCGTGAGCAAAACGCGGCGTTGGCGGCGGCGGTGAGCGCGCAGTCGGCGGCGGCTTCTGCCGCGCCCGCCCCGCGCGAACCCGGCAAGACCATTAGTGCCGAACGCGATGCGGTCACACGCGGCGCGGCTGCCGAACGCGCGGTCGGCGGGATGCTTGCCGCCGACGTTCAAACCAAACTCGATGCCGGAGAACTCATCGGCAGTACCGCCGAGTTTCAACAGGTGATGGCGGAACTCAAGCGCGACAACGGGATTCGCGCTCTCTATTACGACATGTTTCAGATGGCGCGCACTAACCTCGAAGAGTCGCTTGCGATTCGCTCGAACGATGCTTACGCGCATCTCTATTACGGCAAGGTTCTAAAACTCACCGCGCGTAATGCGGGCGAGAAACGCACGGCTCTCGCCGCATTCGTTAAGGCAATCGAATTGGACAAACGCCGCGTCGTATCGGAAGCGCGTTTGTTTCGCGCTCTATCAATGATGCAAGACAAAGCGGGCGCGCAGGCGGAAGTCGTCAACGCGCTGAAAGATTACGTCACCGTTTATCAACGCGAATACGCGGGCAAACTTCCGCCGAATATGGATGTCATTTACGACTATCTGCAAGAAGCGGGCGACCTTTCATGGTCAGCCGCTCCGGTTAGCAACGTCCAGACCGTTCAGGCGATACAGACAACCACCGCCGTCCCACGCCCCGTCGCCACCGCACCGCCCGTCACCACCCCGTCGCCCGCGACACCGCGCCAGACAGGGCGACGGCGGCAATAAAGCGATATGTGCGGCGGCGTGAAAGCGAACGATTGACCAGCCACAGAGAGGCATTGAGAGACCCGGAATTTCATTTCAAGTTTGAAATTGCAATTTGAAATCTTCGCGGCTCTGACTGTCTCTCTGTGCTTAACCGACTTCACCCGACACGCTTCATCCAGCCTTCAACATAATGCCCACCAAACCGCTCAATCTTGTGCTTGCCCTTGCGTTGTTCTGCATCGTCATCGTCGCGCATGGCGACGCGGCGATGACGGAATCCGTGTCACCCCGCGCGCCGTTCGTACTCGAACTGCCGGATTTGAACGACACGCGCATCGTCGCGCCGGAAGTGTACATTCCGGTGGCGAACTTGCACACGCTGCGTTTCCGCGTGCTGAATCCGTTCGCAAGTGAAATTGATTACGGCAAAATCTACACAAAGATTAACGGCGAATCCGCCAACGTAATTCAAAACTCCCGCGCCGGACGCGACGGCTATCTCATCACGCTCGACCTCGACAGCAAGCCGCGCTTCAAACTTCAAAACGGCAAAAACGTCATAGAAATCTACGCCACATCGCAACGCGGCAAAAGCTATTACGCCTCGTTTCTGCTTAACGCGACGCGCGTCGGTAATCCTTTGAGCGCGGCGGGAGCGCGGCGCAATCCGAAAGTTGTAAGTAATGATGCGTTGCCCACGCGGACGGTGGAAGACCCGGACGGAAATGTTCGCGCCTCCTCGTTTATCAACGTCGAATCGCTTGCCGCCGCGACGGGTGACGACCGCACGCCGCCGGAGATTTATTTAACCGAGCCTTCCGATGAAATTCGCGCTCAATCAACGAAAAGGACATTGAAAATCGCGGGCAGCATCGCCGAAGATTCCGGCAGCGATGTGACACTGACAATCGAGAAACGCAAAATCGCTTTGTCCTCCGCTCCACCCGCCGCCGACGCGAGCGTGCGTTGCGCGACCACCGCGCCGCGCAGTTTCTCAACCGTGCTTGAACTCGACGCGCGTGCGACCGATGTGACACTCGAAGCCGCCGACGCGAACGGTAACCTCACGCGATTGACTTTACCCGTCACGCGCACAGCCACCGCCAATAACATGAAGAACGGCGGCACGCCCGCCGGAGCCGCCGCACGGTTTAAGGGACGTAAATACGCCGTTATCATCGGCGTGTCCGACTACAAATTCAATTCTTATACCGACCGGAGAGGTTACGTAAATCGGCTCTCGGATTTGCGTTACGCAACGACGGATGCGCGCTCGGTGCGAGAGTTTCTGCAAAAGCCGGAAGGCGGCGGATTTGCCCCGAACGACATTTTGTATCTCGAAGATTCCGCCGCGACGCTTCAGGCTGTGCGCGATGCTTTGACGAAGTTTCTCGCCCGCCCGCGCGCGGAAGATTTGGTTTTCTTCTATTTTGCCGGACACGGTTCGCCCGACCCGAACGACCCGCAAAAACTCTACTTCCTGATGCACGATACGAAACTCTCGGACGCCGCCCGCACCGCGCTTCCGATGACGGAACTCAAAAACACGATTGATAATCTCCTTCAATCCGAACGGGTGATTGTGTTTCTCGATGCGTGCCACAGCGCGGGCGTGACGGGCGAGCGCATGACGACACTGCGCGGCGAAGTCCAAGAAAACAATCTCATCAATCTCTACGCCGCCAAGCTTTTCGCCGGAGCGGGGCGCATCGTTCTCACTTCGTCGGACACCAGCGAACTCTCACGCGAATGCCCTTTGTGGGGTGGCGGTCACGGCATTTTTACGTGGGCTTTACTCGAAGGACTGAACGGCAAAGCGGATGCCAACCGCGACCGTCTCGTAACGGCGGGCGAAGTCTGTGCTTACATGCGCCGCCGCGTCCAACTTGAAACCGCGTTCAACCAAAACCCGCGCCTCGTCACATCGTCGAACGACGATTTCGCTTTGGCTTTCACGTCAACTCGCGGACAATAAAAAAAGAAGACTGAGGCGGTCACGGCGTCGGCAGTTTGACACCGCGTCATGCGAGAGGGCGTGTTCGCTTTCCAAATGCCCGGCAAGGTTGATACATGTATAATTGCCGGGCGTCGCAATCAGATATTCGATGTAGTGCTGCCTGTTCATATCAACTGTATGCAGCAAAACTAACGTCAAGCGAAAGCCATATAGTGTTTTTACTTCGTGATGATTCGTGTCAATTCTTGGATACAATTTGTTCGTTTTACATCGCGCCTCACGTTATAAAAACTTTCTGATTCTCGTTCTTCAACCGCCCGCCGTTATATTTCGATTGTAAGGATATAGATTTATGAAAGACTGCTTATCTCTCTTTTCCGCGTTCTTCGCCCGCCGTGTCGCCGTCCTGACGTGCCTCGCGGTGTTGTTCGGCGGCGTCATTCCACCTCCGACTACCGCCCAAATTTCATTGAGAACAATTCCGACTAAAGCCCGTCTCACGCCGCACACGCACCACGACGGCGACGCATCGCACGCAGTTGAGATGAGCAAAGAACTTCGCCGACAGAATCGCATCGCGGGGGCGGAGAATCTTCGCGGGCAGATTACGCCCG
>JBGTMR010000346.1:0-3698 GCA_041743485.1 Pyrinomonadaceae bacterium | reverse complement strand
CTTCACCGCGCAACAGTCGTCATCACCGGAAATTATAAGTTCACCGTCACCGCTTGATTTCGCGGACGCCGCACCGACGAATGATGCGCCCGCCGCTTACATACAGACGGCGCGCTACACCACCGGACGCCGCACCGCCGCCCCGCGCCCGCGCGGGAAAACTAATGACCGCGCGATGCCCGATGCGAAACCCGTCGCACCTGAAAATCAAATCGAGAACGAACAGGTTGCGACGCAATTTTTTCCACTTGACGACGGGCTTTCGATGCCCGTCGAAAGCGGACATCTGATGAAAATCGAGATGCCGCGTTCGGCTCTCGCGTCGTTCGGTTTGCCGACCTCAATCGAACGCGCAAACGAAGTTGTCAAAGCCGAAGTCCTCGTCGGCACGGACGGCATCGCCCGCGCGATTCGCTTCGTGCGATGAATATTACACAGAGAGTCATAGAGATTGATGAAAAGTTTTTTAGCAATAACCGTTCACACTTGCCCGAATATGAAGGAGAAAATAGTTATGCCGACCGTAATCTTTCGCGCGCTGATGTTCATGCTCGCCGCCGTCTTAACCACTGTGCAACTTCCATCTTTAACCGTTGCCCAACAACGCGCCACGCCGCCACGCGCACCGCAAGCTAGGGTCGCCGTCACGCCGCCGACAGCGCAGGACGTGGTGATAGAGAATGGCGTATTTCAAACACCGGATATGAACTTTACAGTCGCACCGATGCCGCCGATGCCGCCGATGGGTTTCGAGCCGATGACGTTCAACTTTATCGCCAACGATATGAGTTTCAACGGCAAAGTCGTCAAAGGCGCGCCTTATTCGGCGGAAGCTGTGACCGAAACGATTCAAACTTTCGCGGACGGCAATCGCATCGTGCGTAAATCGTCCAGCATCATTTACCGTGACTCGGAAGGACGCACGCGCCGCGAACAGGATGCGCCCTCGTTTCGCGTCGGACAATACTTCATCGGCAACAATCCCACGACCGAAGCGCAGCGCACGATTTTCATCAACGACCCGGTGACGGGCGTCAACTATGTGCTTGATTCCAAAGCACGCACGGCGAGCAAAACTCCGAATTATAGTTTCAGTGTCAACAAGCGACTTGAAGAAGTGCAAGAAAATTTGAAGTTGCATGGTGACGCCGTTCAACAATTTAGGCGCGCTCAAACCTTCACATCAGGCATAGGAGTCGGTGCGGGAACTGCTCCGAACGGTGAGCGGCGCGTGACTATCGTCACCTCGAAAGACGGGCAGACAAGGCGCGAAGAACTGACGGGCGAAGCCGCCGAAAAAGCCCTCAAAGACTTGCGCGAACGTCACGGCATCAAAGGCGTTGACGAAAACACCAAAACCGAAAACCTCGGCAAGCAGTCTTTCGATGGCGTCGAAGCCGAAGGCACACGCACCACGCGCACGATTCCTGCCGGTGAAGTCGGCAACGAACGCCCGCTTGAAATCGTCTCCGAGCGGTGGTACGCGCCCGCGCTTCAAGCCGTCGTGATGACCAAACGCAGTGACCCGCGTTCCGGTGAAACGACGTATCGCTTAACCAACATCAACCGCAGTGAACCGAGTCGTTCGTTGTTTGAAGTTCCCGCCGACTACACGGTTAAGGATTCGCCCGCCGTATCTTTTCCGTTTGGCAATACCCGCGTCGAACGCCGCATGAAGAAAGAGATCAAGCAAGAAAACAAACAGTAATGTTGAGGCGTAACATGGGGATTTCAGCCACGTTAGTGGCGGCATCCTCATAGCCCACAACGTCAGATGTGGGAAGGACGTTTGGTAAAAAGATTTGAGCCGCGCAAGCGGCGGCATACCTTGTAAAATCAGGATGCCGCCGCTTGCGCGGCTCAAATCTTTGGTGATGTTCGTATTCTCAACGCTGACGCATTGGGCTATGAAGATACCGCCGCTTGCGCGGCTGAAACTCTTACATCAAACCCTTATTTCATCAAACCCGCATTATTTGTTCGCTTCAAACACGAGCAGATAATCCATGCCGTCGGGCTTGACGAAATCCTGTTCGTCAACAAGACGAAAGCCTGCTTGCGCCGCTTCTTTGACAACCGTGTCACGCGCCGTGCCGTGGTTGTTTTCCGGCGTTTGATTGCGGTCAATAATGCCGACGCGCCCGCCGGGACGAAGCGCGGCACGCACGTTCTTCATCACTAACACGGGTTGCGCGATTTCGTGGTAAGTCTTCAACATTAAAACCGCATCCACGCTTTTGGCGGGCAAGCGCGGGTCGTCTTCAGTTCCCAAAAGCGGGGTTATGTTTGAAAACTTTTCATCTTTGGCGCGCTTGGCGATGTGGTCAACGTATTCCTGATTGATGTCAACGGCGAAGATTTTTCCTTTATCTCCGACACGCCGCGCCGCAAGCACCGTGAACCAGCCGGACGCCGCACCGATGTCGGCAACCGACTTGCCCGCGTCAATTCGCAAAATATCCATTACGCGATTTATCGAAAGCCTTTCGGCGCGCCCTTCGTCCTCAAAAATCGAAAGGTCACCCTTATAAGGCTCACTCGTTTCGCGCGTCACGCGGTCGGCATCTTTGGCGGGCGCGGACGGCGCGGCTTTATTTTGCGCGGCGTCTTTGGTGCGTGAAGAAGTTTGCGAATCGAACGCGCACCCGACGGTTGTGAGAGCAAGGAAAAGGAGAGCGCACAACAACATGCGTTCTCCTGCGAGGCGGTGAAGCGAGAAAAGACCTGTAAGCATAGCGATTAAAAACTCCCTAGTTGGACGAAATGAAAATTGATTGAGTCACTCAACTTATGCGGTTCCGATTTTAGCCGCTTGAACGCGGCTTTCCGCGAAGCGGCAACTAGCCACGCGATTCATCGCGTGGACAATTAGCGCAAGAATCGCAAGGGCGTTTTAACGTCCTTTTGGGACATGTCGGCTTTAGCCAATCGCTAAAGCGGGCGCGGGAAGGACGTTAAAACGCCCTTGCGATTCTTGTGGTTTTACCAACCAACCGTCAAACGGCTGGTCTAATCGCCGCTTCGCGGAAAGCCCGATGAATCGGGCTGGAAATCATGACGGCGTAAGTTGAGCGAGTCATTGTTTTCACCGTGAAGCCGCGTCTTCATCGAGCAAAGGCTTGAGCGAACTATAAACCGTGTCGGCGACGATGCGCGTGCCGTTTGCGTTCGGGTGTACGCCGTCGGGCAGATTCAACTCGGAACGTCCCGCCACGCGGTCAAGAAAGAACGGGATGAACGGCACTTTGTATTCATCAATCAGACTCTGATACGCGGTGGCGACTTGTCGTTGATACATGCCGCCCTGATTGGTGGGGGCGAACATTCCGGCGAGAAGAACCGTTATGTTGCGACGCTTCGCGGCTTCGATGATGCGGGCGAGATTGTCGCGCATCGCGTTTGTCGGTTGCCCGCGCAGGATGTCGTTTGCGCCGAGTTCGAGAATCATAATCTTCACGTCCGGCTTATCGCTTAACGCCCATTCGAGCCGCGCCAAGCCTTGCGCCGAAGTGTCACCGGAAACTCCGGCGTTGACGACTTCGTAAGCATAACCGTCGGCGTCGAGTTTTTGTTGAAGCAGATACGGGTAACTCTCTTTTTGCGCGAGTCCGTAACCGGCGGTCAGGCTGTCACCGAAGGCGATGATTTTCGGGCGCGAAGATGAAGCGGTTAAGAATTTAGAAGTTGTTTGAGTTGCG
>JBGTMR010000345.1:0-50460 GCA_041743485.1 Pyrinomonadaceae bacterium | reverse complement strand
CGCGTATTGCAAAGAGTAAGCCGCGTTCTTATGTCCGAGTTGCCGTTGCACCGCCGCGACGTTGCCGGTTTTGTCCATGATAAAGCGTCCCATCGCGTGGCGCGCGGCGTGTGGTGATTTACCTTCGACACACGCGATACGACAGACCTCGTTCCACACTTCATTGACGACGCGCACCGCGAGCCGCCCGTCCCCGTGTGCGTTCGTCGCGGGCGAGAGAAACAGTGCGCCCGTGTTCCACTTGTGGTTGTCGTCTGCGCGTTCACGCTCGATGTAATCACCTATCGCATTCAACCCGTCGCGGCTGATGTGGTACGAGTGGTGCGCTCCGCCTTTTTCCGTGACGGTTATCGCCCGCCGTTTGAAATCAACGTCAGCTACATCGAGATTAACAATCGCCGCCCGTCGCATCCCCGTTTCAATCAACGTATAAATCATCGCCCGGTTGCGCGCCCCGCGATACCCGCGCCTGACAGGTCGCTCATCCGCATTCTTATAACGCAGACGGTCACGCGAACGCCCGCCCGTACTTGGTAATAAATCCGCCGCATCAAGCAACCGTCGGCGTTCCGCTTCGGTCAGGGCGCGTTCGACTTCCAAGCCGTTACCGATTTTCGGCAATTTGATTTTCTCCACCGGGTCGCCCGACGGGAACGGACGCACGCGATGAACCCACCGCGCGAAAGTCTTGACGTGCGCGAGTATCCGGCTGATTGTCCGGTCGCCGCGTTTGCGCCCCGCGTCATCAATCGCCGATGAGCGCAGATAGTTCTGAAACGCACGGGTTAAACGCGGCGACCACAACGCCCGCTCCGCCACGCCTTCGACTTCTACAGCAAAACCCGTGAACAATTCCAAGTCACGCCTTTGAACTTTGCGCGATGAAGCGGCGGTCGTCACTTCGACTTCAAAGTAAGCCGCGACCCACCACGCGAGCGTATCGGAAGTCGACGCCGGAATATGCTTGACAACGGACTTATCATTTCGTGAAGCGTTATGTAGGGCTAATGCGGTCTGTGCTTTCGCCATTTACTCGAACTCCCAAACCTCGATTTCGCAGAACGATTGCCGAAAGATACCTTTCGGGTGGTATTCTGTAAAGCTAAATACTTCTTGATTTAGGTAACCCTATGCGCAGGTTTTGAGTCCTTGTAAACTTGAAAAAATAAGCCGTAATGCCTTTAGTAATCAGTATTTGATGTCCCATGTATAGTGCATGTTTTGGGGTTTGAACAATCTCTTTGATAAACATGTTATCCGCTGTGAGCAATGCCCTAGTGGGCGTGCTCAACAACACGAGGCTGTGCAGACTTGGACGTTTGACACAAGTAATAGTGCTTGATATATGACAATAACCAAACCACTACAGCATTTACATCTGCTATCTTAAATGTTTCTAAATACAATTTAGTCTTTCATCTACTGACGCTCGACAGATGTCCAGCGAAACATACCCACTTCGCGCAGAGCGCGAAATTCACACAAAACGTACACCAAGGAGATTTACAAGCCAGTGGGTAACATTTTGCAAAGTTACTTGGACAAAGGCATGTTGCACATTGCTGAAGATGAAGACAAATTCAAACACCTCCAGCGGGCTGCACAAGAGGTTGCGAAGAAGTTGGCGAAGAAGAAAACCGAAATCATCAACCACACGCTGGTGGCACTTGACCCATCAATCTCCACTGACGATTCCATACTTGTCGAAGTTGAGGGATCACTGAAGAAATATTGGGGCACCTATCGCAATCGCTTTCCCGATTCGCCACGTCAACTACTAAGACCCATTATCTTCGAGGCATTACGCATGACAGGAGAGGCGGACCCAGTCGCCGCCGCTGTGGTCTGGTTGACCGGTGGAAGTTATCTACCGCACGCCGATCTCGGAAACGAACACGAATTGTGCGAGCGATTCCTCACGAAAATGGGCGACATCGCGGAAGCGCAATCAGCCGATGAATGGGTGGTCAAACAAAGCGGCTCCTCAATACAACTTCCGAACCTGGAATTTGGTAATGCAATCATTAGTGCCGTGGGCTTCAACAAAGACAATCTCGAAACTAAATTGTTCGCCGCATCGGGTCCAACTGACGCCGCCGGCACAGCGATTGGCACTAAGGCTAACCAATATACACCCGACATCGGTCAATCTTGGACGAATACCTTTGTCCCGCAAGCATCGCAGGCAATTGCATTAGGGGTTACGGCTGTCAGCAAAGCTATTGCGGAAAACGTGTCGCAGGCGATTATGCAGATAAAGGAAGACGTATCCGAGCATGTCTCATCTGTACAACGCCATCGCCAACGAAATCGTCAATAAAGCCTTGCAAGGCGCAATCGTAAACGAGCGTCGCAACTCTCTTTTGTGGTGGCGAGAAACTCTGTATTCATTGTCTTTCAAGCGGGGATATAGATCGTTAAGTTCGGCAGTTGCGACGGTCACAATGGCGTACGACCTTCATTTACAGATGCCTGCGTTCTATCCACAAAGCGTTGAGTATTTGCTGCGCGAAACGGTGCGCGCAACTTTGGATGTGCGCGAAGAATCCGGCGTGGTGTCCGTTACCGCTTTTTGCCGCGATCTGTTGGAGAGTGAGGAGAAATTCGGCTTAATACAACTCCTCGGGCAATCTCCCGAAGAACACGAGCGGATACCTCTATTAGATTTCATAAAGCAGATTCTGACGACTCAAAACCTTGACTCACAGAATGTTAGGAACAAAGTGGGTATCGATCCCGAAAAACAAATCAGTTTCGGGAATTTGGCGGTCTGGCTGTTTCGCGACCTGCAAGCCAGAAAGTTGACGATTAGCAAGAAGAGCTAAAATTTTTATGGACGAAAAATGCACACATCAATTCTGTTACGCTCCTGATTCGACCTGCAACATAGGTGAATTAGAACTTAAAGATTGCAAGTATTGGAAGGGCACTCAGAAACGTAGGACGGAGTTGATGCCAACGGCAGACACAGACGGTAGCCGTCGATTGCCGTGGTCTGGAAACAGGTTCGGCACGGTCGACCTCGAGTTTATCGCTGGACGCTCAAGACCGAGAGTAATTGCCGTCGGGGGGTCGGTCAACGCGGGAAAGACCACCCTCCTCACATTCATCTACCTGCTGTTGTGTCGCGGACAAAAACTGGAGTCCGGAAGGTTTGCTGGCTCCTTCACTCTCGGCGGATGGGAAAGCCTAGCTCGATCCTTGCGCTGGCAAGACGGTCTTGGCCCGGAGTTCCCACAGCACACTATATGGAGAACACACCAAGATACCGATTTCTGTTTAGCATTACACTCTGCAGAATGTTAGCTTTTCGCCATTCAAAGGGGCAGATGAAGCCTTGTCATAATCCGAATCTTGGTGTGCGCGGCATATAGCAGATCGCTATTACGCTTGACCGCTATGACATCGAACAACCTGCCGTCAACGTACAACTCAACGCGACCATAACCTTTGACTCGTTCCCCTTCAGCGATAATCAGCGTCTTCGGGTCTCGCTTCCAGTCGAACTCCGTTAAGTACACTCGTACATTGTGCAGCCGACGGCGATTTAGCTCTCGCTTGTATTCGTCGTCACCTAACCGCGCGATGGCAAAGAGTAATCTACCTTCGTTTGCTGCTTGATGAGCAAGCGAGAGTGTGGAGATGTTGCTTTCACAGTTACCCGGTGCTGGTTGCGACTGTTCAGCTTTGGCTGGCACAGGCTTTTTCTGTCCCGCACCGACTAGAGGGGCAGTAACTAACAGGCTAACGGCAAGCATATAACGCAGATTCTTCTTCACATTCTCTCCTTTTCGCCTAGAAGCCGCAGAAAACTTTTCTGGGGTCAACCCTAGTGCCGTTTTTGAAGTTTGAGAAGAAGACAATGTGGCTGTGAAAGTACCCGGCAGTATTCCCGCCCGGTCCGCCAAGGTTGCCGATTCGCATCGAACCCATAGCGTTCGGACTTCCACCACCAGCCGTAACATGCACAAAAGAAATAGTTAGCCCTGTGCTGTAGCTGACCCGCATGAATGTGTTGTCTTTGCTGTCCACTCCTATCCGCCCCACTGTGCCGCCACTTGGAGCATACAGAGGACCAGCTCCTGAACCTTGAGCGTTATTGTAGAGATGGATGATACCGCCTCTATCAGAACTGCTCCGATCAGGATTGTTGTATGGAGATGGACCGTGACCAATTCCACGCTCATTGAAGTTTGCGGGTAAAGGTCTTCCGACTGAAGCGTAGTATTTACGCGCGTTGTCTTGACCGCCAAGTGTTGATGGGTCGCGCGTTGAGCCAACAACCGCGTCGTCTCCGCCGAAAATCGAGGCAAGTTTCTTATCGCAGTCGGCATCCGAGAGTTTTGTGTCAGACCCTGAACCGTTAGGTGCTAGTCCAGATTGGGGCGCTACTACTCTGTTACTGTAATGGTCAAAGGCGTGCTGCGGATCGCTCCCACTGTGGTCTTAATGTTCGGTTCACAGGGCGAACCGATCACGAACTCGTTTATCATTTTCGCCGTGATGGTGTACTTGCCCGGATTCGCAACATTCAAGCAGAAGTCACCCCAGCTAACGAACAGATTACGCTCGAACACATCTCGGTCTTGCGGCGTTCCTGCCACTTGAGATTCATTCAGTAGGGTATTCTTCGCCTCCGCGAAAGCTCCCTGCTCCTTACCTCGACTTTATCCATTTTGGAAACAGGCGACGTAAATAAAAGACTTAACGTCTGACCATTAGCGAGACTTTTTGAACATGGCATTTTCTAATTGACATTCAAAAAGTCCAGCGTCGAAAACAAAAGACTTACGTTGTAAGGGTTTTTGGCGTTCTAAAAATGGATAAAGTCGAGCTAAGAGTTCGCGCGTTTGCTCGTTCTCAAGTTCTTTGAGCGGGATGCGAAAACGCGCCGAATCGGGAAACGGCACGTAGTTGCCGCCGGTGCGTGAGAACTTCGAGTAGAGCGCGATCGAATGACCGACATCAACGACGACGAGAAACGGCGGGCGACCTTCCGACGCGGGCAACGCACGCACGTATTGCTCTGCTTGCCCGCGCGCTTGAATCATCGCTTCGTCCCATCCCCGCGTGCCGCGCACGGCGGTTCCTTTACGCCCTCGCTTCGACTTGGCAATTATTTCCGACTTATCTTGGTTTGTCTTGTCGCTTCCCTGCTTGGCTTCAAGCACTGACGAGCCACGTTTGTAGAGGTCAATGCGTCCGGTGCTCGTCGTGCCGTCGCCGTGATGAAACGTCACCGCCTTCTCGAAGACGTAAGCGTTATGAATTTCACTGAGCGCGTCGGTTCGGGACGAGGCACGTCGAGAACGTCGCAGAGTTCGGTGAGGAAGATTTGATAGTTGGCGCGTTCCGCCGCGCCGGACGATGCCCAACGCTCGATGAAGTTGTGAATGTTTGCGGGTGTGGATGCCGTATCAAGCACTTTAAGACTGCCTTCGTTGTTTCAGCGGTTCGCAATTCTTGCCGGAGTCGCTTAAATCAACGTTCGCCTGTAATCTTCGCCTTCGATGAAAACAGCTTTGCACATTTCGTAGAGACGACTCCGCAGGCGCACGCCGATGCGATCCTCCAGTGTTTCTTCCGCCGGATGGCAGCGAGCATCGGTATAATTGGTGGTGAAGATCGTCAGCCGTTGGTTGTTGTAGCGCGTGCCGATGATCTGCGTCATCATATCGCGCACCCAATCGGTTGGCTTCGACGCGCCGAGTTCGTCGAGCACGAGCACTTCCGCTCCGTACACCCGCGCGAGAACTTTTAATTCCGAAGTCTTCGATACCGGATTGTACGAGTCTTGAATCTCATTCAACGGCGCGCCGGAGTCGTAGAACATGCCGGTTATGCCTGTCTCCACGAGTCCGCGCAAGATGCCGACCGCGAGGTGAGTTTTACCGACTCCGCAACTTCCCATCAACAGCAACCCGCGATCAACCGACGGGTACTCATCGGTTAGTCTGAAAGCTAAATTGAAAGCCTGAAGCTGCGAGTTGGTGTTAAGCGCAGGACGGTAACTCGCCAGTGATCACCCTTCGTAACGAGGCGGTATGCGTGCTTGTTCCAGTAGCTTCGCTCGTCTATCTCGTGTGCGGCAACGACAGCGACGCGCTCCCTTGCTCGGCACAACTTCCATCCCGCTTCCGAAGCAAAATGAGCAAATTAACGATTGATGATTTGTGCGCCCTTCTGCCACTTCATTCGTGGTGAGAGAGAACGGGTGGATTACGGCACGTTGCGCGGACATCCGGTGTTACCCCCTTCCCTTCTTTCGAGCATCAGTGCTTGCGCTTTGGCGCGCACATGAGACACGTCTTCGGCGAACAGCCAGCCGCCGCTCTCAGCATTCATCCCCGTGAGTGTCGTCTCGATTTCTCTGCCCTGCACCTCCAGCATGGCAATGCACGTTTCAGCCATAGTCACGATTTCCTCCGGCGTCAGCGGATGCAGCAGTGGCGGCGTGCTTTCGCATTTGTTGGAGACGCGAGTGCGCCCGACTTGCAAATCCGCGTGAGCCCGTCTTTCGCGATCTTCGAGCGTGCCGTGCTTTCTGAGCAAATTGTATGTCTCGGCTTGTGCTACACGCGCGACCTTCGGCAGAGCGCGCCGCTCAAACCAGTCGCGCGTGCGCTCGACTTCGCGGGCGGCAGCGGAAGAGGCAGCGTGGGTTGCGGCTTGTGCGGCGATTGATCGCAAGTACGGTGCAAGCTCTGCGCGCAAGCGGTTGATGATTTCATCTGCGGGCATCACGCTTGATGTGGGTGTCAAATCGGTGGCATTGCTTTCCCGGCACTGGGCTGGCGGTTGTGAATAAATTGGTGTTTGTGCGGATGGACTATTGGCAGTTTCGGTGATCGGATGGGTGTCCGCGCCGTTTTTTGGCGCGTGCGGATTTAAATCTATTTCTAAATTATCTTTAATACCGAAGGTATCCTTAAAGGGCATATCGCCCGGTGAAGTATGAGCCGCTCTTGATGAAGTAGGAATAAGACGCAAATTTTTTTGTTTTGCGCTTCCCTCACCTTTCCCGATTGAAGCCGTGGCGCGGTTGATAAAGATGCGGATACCGACCCCATTGCGATGCGCGTCGTAACCAATTACGCCCTGCTCGTGCATCCAGCCGAGAGCTTTTTGCGCGGTGGCGGAAGCGACGCCAAGCATCGAAATCAACTGTTGCCAAGCCGTTAGCCATTCGTCTTCCCGCTCCTCGCCGGTGAAGCGTAATACGCCTTCCTGCTCTCTAAAGTGAAGCGGCGCATCAATCAGCCGGAGATAGATTTTGCTCATCAGCTTTGTCACTCGACATGCTTCATCTGAGGTGACGATTTCAATGGCGTCACGATCTATCTGACGAAAGTTTTTCCGGTACTCTCCCTCGTGAAGATTTGTTCTTCGGACGAAGCGCGGTGAGGTCGCTGCCGTTGCTTGCATAATTCACTCCTTCTCGGAAATGCTTGACAGCGAGCGTGTGGCGGGTAAAATGATTAAGAGTTTCGTCGCAAAAGACAAATCTCACGCCAGCTCGCCGCAAAGCGAGTTTTCTAGTGACCTGAAGCGTTGAGTCGTCAAACTAAACGCGCTTCAGGTCATTTCTTTAGTGAAGATTCCTTTAGCTCTTCATCTCTGTTTCGTCATATTCCTACACCTTTTTTATTCCTCTGAGAAGCCTGTCTTAATTGAGACACCCCTGCTCTAAATGAGACAGGGGTGTCTTAATATGGACAGGGGTGTCCTAGAAAAGACAGGGGTGTCCTTTTGGGGACGGGGCAGTGATTAGCAAGTAGGCAAGTTATTAATTTCAGAGAAGATTGTTGGTAGGCTTTAGATTGAAGCTGTAAAGCACGCCTAATTGGTTGGTCGGGTCGTAATCTTTCAATTTAGTGATCCAGCCTGATTGCTCAAGATTGCGTACAACCTTCTGGCAATAACGATATGTCAAGTTACTCATTTCAGCCAGTTTCGGCATTTTAATGTGACATTCAGGTGATCCTTGACCATAGGACATACGGTATATAGCAGACAAGGCGTCCATTTCGCCGGCATTTAGGCGGTAGAGTGTTTTCCACAAGCTTGTAAGTTCAGTTAGATTAGGATTTTGCTGAGAAGCGTTAGCTGTTGAAATCTTATTTGCTTTAGGATCAATTAAATCATCAGTAAATCTTTTTTGGAGAGGAGCATCTGGAGCCTGTTCAGCTTGATTGTTGGAAGGAGCGACCCGAACAGAATCATTCGCTCTCAGGTGCTGTTCGGTATTTTCAACCACACCCGTAACTTGCTGGGAATTAAGAACTGACTTCGCCTGCAAGCTAATCTCAGATTCAGCGACCTGTGAAAAAGATATTGGCTGCTCCTGCAAAGCAGGGAATGATTTAGAAGTTCTTGCTGAACTGCTACTCGCGCGCTCGAAAAGATGCGCGAGGCTTTTGCCCCCGCGCGTTTCAGAAGAGGGAAGGGAAGTCTCAGGTAAATTGTCTGGAATGTTAGACGAAGCAGTGTTAGCTGATAAATTTTTAGAGACAGTTTCATCAGCCTCCGCACTCGAAGCTAGAGAAGACTGGTCGGCGGAGCCAATCTCACCTTTAATCAAAAAATTGAGAACTCGCTCGGTCGAAATATCTTGCGACGTGAGGTCAGTCCCGCCAATATCGGCGATCTGGTACTTGGGCTTTTTGCCGCTTCGACCCTTTTGCTCCACCATCATTTAGTTGCGTACCGTGCGTCGCTAATTCACTGACGTTGAAGGGGTTTCCGCCTCGTCCGAAAAATCGTGAGTCTTTATCGGCTGACCTTTTTGGTTCCTAGTGCGAACCATTTGAATAATCTCGTCAGTGAGCTTTTCGTAGTCCTGATGTCCCCGGCTTCCGTTGGCGTAATCAATTATCGTCTGCCCCGCCGCCGCCGCTTCGGTGAGTGCTGCCGTCTGTGAAATCGTCGCTTGGAGCGTTTGGTTGGGAAAGTTGTGTGTAACTTTCTCCAGCACGGATTTGTTCAAATTTACTGTTGAGCGGTGCAATGTCGCCAGTGCGTGAATGGCGAGGTCAGGAGCCAACTCCTTTTTTACCACTTTAATGATCGCTAAAAGGCGACGCACAGCTTCATAAGCGAAAACGTTGGTCTGAACGCAGATGACCACGTCGGTCGAGGCACTCAGGGCATTAACTGTTGCCATACCTAAACTTGGCGGGCAATCAATAATTACATAGTCAACACTACCAGCGACCGAATGAAGTGCGCGAGCGAGCCGCGTATCGCGGTTGATTTGCGAAAACAGCTTGATGTCAACTTCCGCCAGTGCAATGTGTCCGGGAATCAACAACAGATTGGGTGCTACCGGGATCGCCAGCTTCTCAATGTCCGGTTCAGCTTCGGCTAAAAGTGTATAAGACGTGGCATCTTCCGACTCCGGTATTTCCACTCCCAAGTGTGAAGTCGCGTTGCCCTGACCGTCGAGGTCTATCAGCAACACGCGCTCGCCGCGCGCGGCAAGACAACCGGAAAGGTTGACCGCCGTGGTGGTTTTACCGACTCCGCCCTTTTGATTCGCAATTGAGATGATCGCCTGCATACCAATCTCGCCCCTCCATCGAGAGCTGCTGTGAGAGCGTGACATATTAGGATTTAGCACTTATTTGTTTTAACTTTTCTACGTCTTTGAGCAGCACCAATTTGACGCGCTGATCGAGCGGATCGTTCTCGAACGGAAGGGTGCCGTCGTTCACTAACTTAGACATCTTGTTCGGACTCACCCCAAGAATTTTGCGCGCTTGGGACAAATTGATTTTCTTTATTTTATCAGCGGAATAGCTGCTGTTGCCGTTCTCGGACATGGTTTATACTGTTGGAAAACGCCGTCTGCCTACGGAATAACTCTCATGATCGAAGCCTTTTATCAGAGAAGTATGCTCGAAGTTAATAACTTCTTACATATTCTTAACTATTATCAAATCTCTATCAGATATTTGAGGCTTTTCACAGTTGCTAAGTTGAAACACGCACGCACCTTGTTTGTGTGTCGTAAGTGGTCATCAACGGCAATTCCGATAATCATCCGCATACTTATCCAATCATGATAAATCTCTTGCCCATCACACTTAGATCACACAAAAGTAAGATAAGTGTAACCTTTGTGATATATTGCCAGAATGAGCGATGAGAGTGACATTAGGCATGAAATAGCTCTTGTAGCTGTCGCAAGTGATTACTTGCCAGCACTCCAAAACGCAATTCGTTTGTGGGCTGACTCCTTGACTGCCGCCAACTCGTCTCGTCGTCATGACCTGCTGCGCGATAAACAACGGGCGGTTGCGGCGTTCTTCCGCTTTGCAGCTAAACATCCGGCAGATGTAACAGCACAAGACGTTAAGCACTGGCAAGCAGAGATGGAGCGTAGCGACGAAGCGGCAGGTAAGCGCGGACTTAAACCTGCCTCGATCTATGTTCGCACCTCACACCTCTCGTCCTTCTATAGGTGGGTGATGCGCCATCCTCAACTCAGTCCACATATCGGCGAGAATCCGGCACTACTGGCGCGCCCGAAGGCTTCGCGCGCTTATCAAACTGAATCCGTTAAGTCATGGACGGATGAGGAACTACAGAAGTTGATTGCTGTGGTGCGGAAGAAAGCGGAGGCGGGTGAGGTAGTGGGCAAGCGCGACTTGGCACTCTTGCTGCTCTTTATGGCAACCGGGATGCGGCGTGAAGAGGTCTCTCACTTCGAGGTAAAGATGTGCGCCTTGATGCGACCCTTATCATCACAGGGCGGGTTAAGGGTGGAAACTATCGGGGCAGGGAAGTGGATGACCCGGAAGTCAAAGAAGCCTTGCTCGACTATCTAAAGACGGCAGGGAGGCTGCACGCTTTGAAGAGTGATGCCCCGCTATGGACGAGGCATGACCCGGCTGGTGTGCCGGGCGCACCGCTCAGTTCACACTCATTCGTCAAGAATCTAAAGCGATATGCTGGAAGTGCGGGTTTAGGACATGTCCATCTTCACCAGACCCGGCACACGTTTGCGCGCATCGTCGCTGAAGACACCGGCTCAATCACCGACGTGCAGGAGGCACTTGACCACAGCAATCCACAGACTGACCCATCCCCGAAAAGCTGGACACGAGTAATGTTAGGATTTCGGCTTCCCACAAAATCACCTCGCAACACAAAAGTTGAAGGTGATACGATTAGAAAGTACACAGAGTTTTTACACAGTCTGACCTGTAGGTGGGCGATTTCTCCTGTGAGTAAAATTGTCTGAAAGTGAGGCGATGTTTTGTCGGTAGATGCGAAGCGTGAGTTGTTGCGCCACATGGTTGCCACGGTGATCTACCGCGGCGGCATCGCTGTGTCGGGAGTGCCGGAGGGATTCGCCATGTTCCGCGTCAGCGAAGTAACTCGCGCCCCGGGGGAAATCTTAGCGCACATCGGCGATTTGCTCGAAGGATCATTCTATCTGCTCAAGGGTGAATTGGTTTATCTAACCTCCTCACCATTGTCATGGGGTGAGGAGGTGTCACGCTTCTTCTCCGCCGCGCAGAGGCTAGACTCATATCTGGCGTCTGACACGCCGTTGGCGTGTCCGGTAGAGAAACTCGTCCAATGTCCTATCGGCGACGCTTTGACGCACATCGGTCAGGTTGTGATGCTACGGCGTGTGGCGGGAAGCCCGATTCGTGCGGAGAGCTATTTCACCGCCGAGATAGTGCCGGGTTCGGTCGGCGAAGAATGTTTCATAGAGGCAGGTTAACGGCGCAGCGGCTGAGGGCGGGCGTTTGGTGGCTATCTTATGAACTGGTTTCTCTTGGTTGCAACGATTCTGTCTTTCGTCACGTTTGCCGTGCATCTATTTGTTGGCGGACGGGAAATCGCCACGCCCTTGCTTAAAAGTGACCTCGACCAAGTTCCTAAACTGACTTTTTATTATTGCTGGCACATGGCAACGCTGATGCTGTTTTTGATGACTGGAGCCTTCAGTTACGCTTTCTTCTTTCCGGGCAACGCTGCGTTAGTCGTGACGATGATGATCTTCTCTGTCGGCTGTGCGCTGCTTAGCTTTGGGTTGATCATGGCTTATAGGGTAAGTCCGATGCAGTTGCCACAATGGGTATTCTTTGTTTTGATCTCTATCTTTGCAGCGTTAAGCCTCTAAGCTTGTGAGTGAGGGGTATATTGATATGGTCAAAAGCAAAATGATGTCTGCGACGCGCAACCGAACAAGTTATTCGAGTTTAGGACTTCGCGCTCAGGGCGGCGCGGTCTGCCGCGAGTCTGGACAGTTGACGGTTTATCAAACAGCGGTTCGAGCAACGCCCATTGCTCATCACTTAATTCTTCGCGTCGTGCCATGCGATAAATTTAGCACTGTTATATTGGGGATAACATTTAGTTGATCATTAACGGCTTACTTTGGGCGTCGCGCAAGCGGACGCCGAGCAGATGAGCGATAGTCGTGCCCACCTGTGTCATATGAATTTCACCGAAGTTGCCCCTGCGCGTAATGCCTGCTCCTGAGACGATAAACGAGGTGCGGTAGTTCGGGCGTGTGGGCAGATAACCGTGCATCCCTCGCGTCCGTGTATCCGTCATGTACTCGCCCGTGTAGTTTCCGCCGAACGTATAGCCCTCTTTCGCTTCAAGCATAATCGCGGCGCGTGTGTTCGAGTTCATGCGGCGCAATTCCGCTTGATCGATTACGCGCATGATGCCATTGCCCGGGTTAGTCGCCGGGTCGAACATCTTGCGTAGCTTGCCGAGTGTTTCTTCGTCACGCTCATCACGCAGGTAGATCGCGCACGCGCCGCCCGTGATGTACGGCGCGGCGCGCCATTCTGTAATTGTTGTTTGCGGGCGTCCCTGCGCGTCCTTCCCTTCAACTGCGCGGACGAGTCCGGCGCGAGCGAGCAACGTGCCGGGGTGCAATTGCTTTTGTGTCGGCAAAAAGCCGTGGTCGCTCGTGATGAAGACGGCTGTGTCATTAAGCGTGCCCGCCGTTTCCATCGCCTTGAGCAGACGCGCAACGTACCCGTCGGTCTTCTCCAATATCTGCAACGCTTCGGGTGTGAAGGGTCCGAAATCATGTTGGAAATGATCCAGGTCGTAGAGATGCACTAGCATCACGTCGGGGCGTTTCTCGCGCAGAATGTATTCGGCGAAGCGTGTCCGCATGTCGTCCTGTTCATCCTTCGTCCGGTTGCGGTAAAGCTCGGGGTCGCGTGAGGTGACTTCTTCAACGAGTCCGCGCGGGCGTGCGTTCTCGCTTACGCGCGCGACGGTTTCCTCAAATGTCCCGCCGGGTTGCCAGATTTCCGGCACGTTGAAGTCGCCCGCGCCGCCGGCGACGGGCCACGAGACAAGCCCGACCTTAAGCCCTTTTTCTTTCGCTGCATTCCACAGGGTTTGCGCTTTGATGTCGCGCGCGAACCACAGCCCGCTACGTGTCTGCTTTTGGTCGGGCGGCACGAACAGGTCGTTGCCGAAGATGCCGTGACGCGCGGGATATGCGCCTGTCACCATCGTCGTGTGATTCGGGTAAGTGACGGTCGGATAGACGGCGACGACTTGTTGCGACGAGACGCCATCGCGCATCAAGCGGCGCAGAGTGGGGATGCGTAAATTGTATTTACCGGGGTCGGCGAGGTAGCGTCCGTCAAGACCGTCAAGAGAGATTATCAGTGCTCGTTTGACTCGATTCGCGCCGCTTCGTTTTTGTGCCGCGACGATTGGCGAGAAAAGCGCGAGGGCGAGAATCAGCAGAAGCGCAGAAGATGCGAAGGAGTTCGGCGCGCGGCGTGTTAGGAATAGGTTCAGCATTTTCTTTATCTTTTCATTGGCTTTTTAAGAGGCTGGGGAAGCACTCGTCACCCACGCCGTCCACCACAAATCTCTGAGCATTTCGGCACCGGCGGCGAGACGCGCGGCGGCGAACTGTTTGTTCTCCGGCGCGGTGGTCTGCTCGTTGTAAGCGGCGCGTTTATCTATTTCGTAGAGTTGTTCGACTTTGCTGTGAGACGCGCGCAAGTAGCTGATGACTTCCGCGCGCGGGTTCTGAATCACGCGCGGGCTGTTATTCATCGCGCTCATCAAGTCGGCGAATGTGACTTGCTTGCCGACATAAATGCTCTCGAAGCGCGCATGAAATTCGCGGTCGGTCGCATAACCTTTTGGATTTTCACCTATCCAGCCGTGGTGGTGGATGGTCGTGTGATGCGGGTTCGCGCCGTCGGTGACGTAGTGACCTAAGATTCCGGCGTCGTTGATGATGCGCGCTTCGATCCACTTACGCTTTTGTTTGTCCGTCTCTGTGCGCCAAAGGCGAAACTCGGTGCGGAGGCGACCGAAGATTTCGAGTATGCGATAGGGAAGGATTCCGGCTTCGGGCGTCTCCATGCCGCTCTTGCGGAGTTCGGCGAGAAACAGAAAACGGTTTTCGGCATCGAACGCGCTCGCCGGGAAACGCTCGAAGTTGATGAAGTGGTCGGGGTTGAAAGCGTCGCGCGTCGTCGGGTTGATGTCGGCTTCCGTGCGGTCGCGCCAGCGGTCGGGTTCGGGGTTGAGGTAGGCGAGTTGGTCGGATGCTTTACGGAAAAACTTCGGCATCTCTTTCGGCAACTTGAGCGTCGCCGCTTTGCCCGCGATAGTGTGACCGTGCGCCCCCCACGCCGCCGCTTGACGCGGAAGGACGAGGGAAACGACCAGCGACAGCAACAGGCTGACAACGGTAAATTTCGTTTTACGATTCATGATTTGATTTGAAAGATAAACGGCGGACGAAAAGCAGGATAAGCCTCTCGCCCGCCGTAATTGACGGTTGATTAGAAGCGGAAACGGAGCGCGAGTTGGAAGCGGCGCGCGTTCGTGCCGTCGGGTTGCGAACCGTTTGCTGTCGGCACACCGAAGTTGTTGCGCGCGATGAGCGGCAGCGGAGTCGTCGCCGACGGGTTTGGAGTCGCTGCCGTCGGGCTGCCGCTGAAGCTTGTTCCGGTGGGCGCGACCACATCGAAAAGCGTGGTGTTGAAGCCGTTAAAGTTGGCTGTATTGAAAATGTTAAAGCCTTCGGCGACGAGTTCGACCACCGCCCGTTCACCCAATCGGATGTCACGCGCGAGACGCAAGTCGAAGCGGTAATTGGCTTCGCCGTAAGTGTTGTTGCGTTCGACGACGGGGAACAGGTTCGCGTCGCCGCCGCCTTGCCCGCGCAAGCCGCCGAAGCCCGTGAACTGCATTCCGTTAAACGTGAACGAGTTGGCGGGGACGGAGATAAAGGTCGAGAACGGGCGACCCGATTCGGCGGTGTAGATACCGCTCAATCGGAAGCCGTTGACGATACCGCGCGTGAAGCGGTTGCCTCCGTCAAGCGTCGGAAGATTATAGATGCCGTTGATGACGAGACGATGACGCTGGTCGGTCGGGGCGGGGGCGCGAAAAGATTCTAACGGGGCAAACTGATCTTGCGGCGTTCCGCCGCCGAAAGGAGATTCCGAACCGCTGCCGCCGCCGTTATCCGTCCCCGCGTAGTTTTCGACTTTGGCGAGTGTGTACGCGACGTTGAATTGATATTTGTCGGCGAAGCGGCGTTTCACTTCGACGAGCAAGCCGTTGTAGAAGTTTTCGCCGACCGAACGCAGGTTGGTGATTGAGCCGTACTGCGGAATGAGGCGTGAGTTGTTAAGGGGAATGGCGGACGCGGAGGAAGTCGCCACAGTGCGCGTGACGCCTGCCGAGAACGGCACGCTGAAAGTCGTTCCGTCCGGCGTGACGTAAGAGCGCGTGAAGTTCGGTGCGGGCAAGTTGGCGTCGAATGAAATAGGTATGCGGTCGCCTTTGGTATAAACGTAAGCGACGGAGAAACTCAAGTTGTTGATGATTTCGCGTTCGATGCCGACATTGACTTCCTGCAAACGCGGGCGGGCGAAATCAGGGTCGAGGTAGAAGACGCTCGACGTGCCGGACGGAATGGTCGCCGGAATGTTCGGATAGAGGGGCGCACCCTGCGCCACTTGGGTCGGCTGCAAAGATACACTCGCTTGATTGAGCGTCGGGTCAACCGCGCCCGAAGCGGTCAGCGTGCCGGATTGAGTCAGGGCGTTAAAAATCGTGCCGTTCGGCGTGCGCCCGTAATAGAGACCGTAGCCGCCGCGCACAACCGTTTTGCCGTTGCCGCCGATGTCATAAGCGATGCCGATGCGAGGTCCGAGATTGGTGGTATCGGAATTGATGCGCCCTGTTTCCGGCACGAGCGGGTTGACGGCGAACGGTTCGGGGTTGTCCTGATAGTCGTAGCGCAAGCCGTAGTTGATGGTCAGGTTACGCAAAACTTTCCATTGGTCTTGCGCGAAGAACGCATAATCCACCGTGCTGAAATCGAGTCCGGGCAGACCGAACCCTTGCGTGAAAGTCGAGTAGGTGCGCGCGCCGGGATTGTTCAAGTCGTTGCCGAAACTCTGAACATTCGGATAGTTGTAAGCACCGCCGAAGTTCGCCGGATTATCAATAATGTCGCGCGCGCGGTTTAATTCGCCGCCGAACTTCAGCGAGTGATTGCCGAGCGTGTATGAGAGATTATTGATGAACTGCAAACGCCGTTCGTCGGGTTGCGCGGGACGCTCAAGGAACGTGGCGCGTCCGAAAGAAAGGTTGTTCGTGCCGTTGACGAAGACCTGCGGCGGTGGTTCGTCCGCAAACTGAAACTCGAAATCGCGGCTCGCTTGAAAGCGAAACTCGTTGACGATGCGCGGTGTGATGACCGATGTGAGGCGCGCGTTGAAGCTGTTGATACGCACATCGTCCGTGCCGTTGCGTCCGAAATTGCCGAGTACGAGCGGCGTCTGAATGCCGCGCAAGCCGCGCGAGTTAAGGTAATTATAAGTCACTGAGAGCGTGTTCTCATCGGTGATGTTGTAGTCGCCTTTGATGAGAAACAGATTCTGGTTGAAGGTGCGCGGCAACGTGGTTAGAAAAAGGCTTGAAACCGCCGGAGTACCGGGAACGAATCCCGCCCCGCCGCACACGGAAGCAATACCGGCTGGAGTCGAAAACAAAGCGTTCGCGCCGCCGTCCGGGATGGCGACGGCGCGGTTGATGACCTCCTGACAGCCGCGCGTGAAGTTCGCCTGATTGTTCGGAGCGGAAGCGGTGTTGAATGCCGCCGTTCGTCGGTCAACCTGCGCGCCGCCGACCGTAACTAAAGAGTTGAGCGCGCCCGTTAAATCCTGTGTGAGAAGCGGGAAGTCGCGTAACTGCTGGTCGTAATTGACAAAGAAAAAGAGTTTGTCTTTAATAATCGCGCCACTGAAAGAGCCGCCGAACTGGTCGCGTCGCTCATCGGTTTTGAGGGCGGAAAGCGGGTCGCGCGCGCTCAAATCTTGATTGCGGAAATAATAGAAAGCATCGCCGCTGAAAGTGTTCGTGCCGGAGCGAACGGTGGCGTTGATGCCGCCGCCCGCACTGCGCCCGAACTCCGGCAAGAAATTCGATTGCCCGACCTGAAACTCCTGTATGGCGTTCTGGCTGACGTTGCTGGCGATGCGCGTGCGCCCGCGCGCTTCGGAGAAGTAGGCTTGATTGTCGTCGTTGCCTTCGAGCGTGAAGTTGTTAAAAACGCCGGATTGCCCGCGATAGCTCAAGAGTCCGAAACGCCCGTCGCGCGTCACGCCGGGAGCGAGTAGAGCGAATTGGTCTGCGCGCCGACCGTTGATAGGTAAGTCGTTAATCTGCGTGCGGTTGATAAGCGTCGTCTCTTCGGTTTTAGTGACATCAATAAACTGCTCGGCGGTGACGTTGACGACTTCGCCGATAGTCCCGGATTGAAGTTCAAGCCGCAAGGTTGTCGCGCGTCCAACGCTGACGGTCAAATTCTGTTGTTCGGCAACGGCGAAACCCTGCTGCTCGACGCGCACCATGTATTCGCCCGACGGCAGGACGGGTACGTTGAATTGTCCGGCGTCGTTCGTGGTAATGGTGCGGACGAGTCCGGTTCCGGTGTTAGTGACGGTCACGGTCGCGCCGACGACAACCGCACCCGTCGCATCTTCGACCGTGCCGCTAATTGAGCCTGTGCCGAGTTGTGTCTGGCTGTGCGCGTAAGGGACGGCGAACAGACACATGAATAGACACAGCGATGTAACAAGCAAGCGCATACTAAATTCTCCTAAATTGAATAATGGAAAAGTGAAATGAGTACAGCGAAACTTAGCGGGCAAAAGTTACAAAGAAGTTACCGTGAAGTGAACACCGGATTAAGATGCGCTACCTTCGTGGCATGACATCTCAGCACCGCCAAACGAGTGCCGCATGACGTGCGACCGCTTCGCATGGCGGCGTTACTCAATAACTAAACTTGCACATGGGGTTAGCTAATCGTCTGACAGCGGACATGGAATTCGACTGGAGCCTGCTATGAACTTTTATAGGAGATAAAGTAACGATTTTGCTCATAAAATGCTGGTTCTGCTATTCGATAGTAGTATGAACCGATGCGCCGCGACATGGTGATTACGGCAATCCACATGAACAGCCCGCTATATTGCGGTCTCATGGTTCAAAGTTCATAACAGGCTCTAGCGCACACCACCAACACGACAAGTATCTTTGGCAGCCCCACGCCCGCGCAAATTTTAACCGGCATCCTCATAGCTCGCTCCTTAAAATTATTCGTTGCTGTTCGTTCAATACCCTTCGCGCAAGTCTCTATTCCTTGCTTAATTTGTCGTAGCTCAGTGGTGCAAACGAAATGCCGGTTTGATTATTTGCGTTTGTGCGGGAATAAACCATCAAGTCTTTAGTATCTCGTAAGCAGTTATGACGACGGATGGATGTTCGTTGATGCCTTCGGCGCACAACCAAAGCGAACGTCACACGTCGCCCATAAACAACGGGTAATCACACATCAAGAAAAGAGAAACTATGAAACACAGAACAATCAATCCGGGCGTTATCGTCCTCGTCCTTTTCGCGTTCGTCGCATCATTCCTTACTGTCAGCAACGGCGCGCAGACCATGATGAATAAGAAGGCGAAAGCAAAGCCCACCGTCGTCATACTGCACGCCGATTGGTGCGGGGCGTGTAAAAAGTTAGAGCCGACTATCGCCGAACTCAAGCAGCAATACGGCGAACGTCTCAACTTCGTCGAACTCGATGTGACGAATGAACAGACAACCGCGCAAGCCGCGAAGACCGCGCAGAAACTCGGCATCGGCAATTTCTTTGAAACCAACAAAAAGAAATCATCGCTCGTCCTTATCGTCGGCGAAGGCGGCAAGGTTTTGTTTCAAACTCATTACAGCACGAATCGTCAAGGCAGCTTCGAGCGCGAAACTTACGTCCGCGCGTTCGACAAAGCGGTTGCCAAGAGCTAAAGCATTTGTGCTGACCCGCCGTTAAGTTGAGCCGAATATTGGAGACATTACACGTATGCCTTACGTCAACATCCGAATCACAAAAGACGGAGTGACGCTCGCTCAAAAGCAGCAGATCGTCAAAGAAGTCACCGAGACGCTGGTTAGGGTTCTCGGCAAAAAGCCCGAACATACTCACATCATTATTGATGAAATCGAACCTGACAATTGGGGTTTCGCCGGAATGCTGACGACCGAGTATCGCAAGCAAAAAAAAGGGGAGCGGATATTGTGAGCGAGATCGCCGCCAACTTACAGGCTTACCTCTCCGCCGGTTCGCTGCTCGCTTATCCGGCGGCGTTTCTCGCCGGATTGCTTATCAGTTTTACGCCGTGCGTGTATCCGATTATCCCAATTCAACTCGGCTTCATCGGCGGGCGCGTCGCGGCTGATGCGAAAGAAAGCGGCGGCGACGCGCGCGCGGCGAACATTCGCGGCTTCAAGCTCTCCGTGCTGTTCGTCACAGGTATGGCAATCGTGTATGCCGCGCTCGGCGCGTTCGCTTCCCTGACCGGAACGCTGTTCGGCATTTGGGCGGCGAGTCCGTGGACGTACCTGATTGTCGGCAACATCGTCTTGCTGCTCGCGCTCTCTATGCTCGACGTGTTCACTTTGCCGACGCCGCAGTTTTTCACGAATTGGAATCCCGAAAAGAAGGGCAAAGGTTACGTCGCGGCGTTGCTCGTCGGGGCATCATCCGGTCTCGTCGTCGGACCCTGCACCGCGCCCGCGCTCGGTGCGGCGTTGGCTTACGTGGGGGCGCAAGGCAGCATCGTGTTCGGGACGACGATACTGTTCACGTTCGCGTTCGGGATGGGGGCGTTGATGATTGTGTTGGGAACATTCGGCGGCGCGCTTCTGCCGCGCTCCGGTGCATGGATGGAGAAAGTCAAAAAGGTGTTCGGCGTGATGATGATTATCGTCGCCGAGTATCTTCTGCTCGAAGCCGGTAAGCGGCTGATTTGATAATCGAATTTAAGGGCGGGCGGTAACGTCGTCGTCACCACAAAGATTCAGGATTCAGTTTATGAACAAATCGAAATTATTCATCCTCGCATTCGCCCTCACCGCCGCCACGCTCGGCGTTGCCGGATGCGCGGCAACCGATACGACAACGCGCGAAGAAGTCGCCGCGCCTGTTAAAACGGCAACATCCGCCGCGCCGAACAATGCGGCGACGCTCAACACGGCGGGCGGCGTGATGCCCGACAACGCTTCGTCAACCGCGCGCGGCACAGCAGTCGGTAATCTCGCCCCCGACTTTCAACTTGCGCGCACCGACGGCGCGCCCGCGTCGCTCGCTTCCATGCGCGGTCAACCGGCAGTCGTCGTGTTCTGGACGGCGTGGTGTCCGTTCTGCAAAGAGGAAGCACCGCGCATCAACGAACTCGCCGCGCAATACGAATCGAAAGGCGTGCGCGTGCTTGGCATCAACATTCAGGACAGCGAAGCGCGGACGGCGGGCGGCGTCAAAGAGTTCGGCATCAAGTACGCGGTTGCGCGTGATGCGGATGCGAGCGTTGCCAAACTCTATAAAGTGCAAGGCACGCCGACCGTGATGTTCTTGGATAAAGAAGGCGTCGTGCGATACAACGGCAACGAACTGCCGAAAGATTACACCGCACAACTCGATGCGTTGCTCTAAAAACATATGGCGAGTGCTTTAGGGGTTTATCCTGCATCAAGTTTGAATTAGCCTGACGGGTGATATTCCATGAGTTGAAAAATTTACGCATAAAGCGCGCGTCCCAAGAGATGAGTTTAGACCGATTGGGCAAGATAGAAGTGAGACAAAAAAACACAGAAGCATCTGTGATGATTGTTGAGTTAGGTTTGCGTCTATTCCGCTTCAGCGTGGTGTGTGGGCTAGCATTGCTTCTACCAAACGCGATTTACGCGCTCGACCCTACAAAGGCTTTGACGCAATACAACGTCAGCGCGTGGAGCATCGAAGACGGCTTGCCGCAAAATACCGTGCGCTCCGTATTGCAGACGCGCGACGGTTATTTGTGGTTTGGAACGCAGGAAGGATTGGCGCGCTTCGATGGTGTGAGGTTTAAGGTATTCGATATGATGAGCGCGCCGACGATGCACAGCAGCTACGTCGGCGCGCTGCTCGAAGACCGCGCGGGCAGGTTGTGGGTGACGACAAGCGAAGGTCTGCATCTTTACGACAACGGCGAATTTAAGGCTTTCACCACTGCCGAAGGATTGTCGAGCAATCTGACAACCGCGATTTTTGAAGACCGCAACGGCAACCTTTGGATTGGCACGAACAGAGGCTTGAACCTTTTCCGTGACGGGAAATTCATCGCGCATACGGCGCAGGCGGAGTTGGAGGATAAGCGCGTCCGCTCGGTCTGTGACGACGCGCAAGGTAACTTGTGGATCGGCACAACCGCCGGTTTGTTCCGCTTGCGCGATGGTTCACTGACGCCCTACACCGTGCGCGATGGTCTCGCGCATGAACACATTCGTGCGCTGCGCGAAGACCGCGCGGGAACGATGTGGATTGGCACGGAAGCCGGATTGTCTCTGCTCACGAATGGAGAGTTGCGAAGCGACGCGCGTTTCGCAGGCAAGACGATTCGCGCGATCACGCAAGACCGCGCCGGATGCATTTGGCTTGGCGGCAATTACGGGTTGAGCCGCTTCAAAAATTCCGAGCTTACAACATTGCCATCCGACGCCGATTTATCGAGCGGCGGCGTGTTTTCGATGCGCGAAGATGCCGAAGGAAGTTTATGGGTTGGAACTAACAGCGGCGGCGTGCGTCAATTCAAAGACGGCAAGTTCACCAACTACACGACTGCCGAAGGGCTTGCCGATGACCTTGTGCGACCGATGTTTGAGAGCGCGAACGGTGAGCTATGGTTTGGCAGCGAGAAGGGTTTAGATAAATTCCGCGACGGTAAATTTGTCGCCAACTATACGATGCGCGACGGGCTGTCGAATGACCGCGTGCAGTCAATCGCGCAAACGCGCGCGGGTGATTTGTGGGTCGGAACAATAAACGGCGTCAACCGTTTTCGTGACAATGAATTTACCGCGTACAGCATGGCTGACGGCTTATCGAATACCAACGTCATAGGGCTTTATGTTGATGACGACGATACATTATGGGTTAGCACGGATGCCGGTCTGAATCGTTTCGATGAAACTAAATTCGTCAACTACAATCACTTCAAAGAACTCGCGGGTGTCAGCATTTACGCATTACACGGAAGTTTAAGCAAAGGTTTGTGGATCGGCACGGGCAAGGGTTTGTTCTTCCTTAACGGTGATAAGTTGACCGCGTACACGACGCACGACGGGCTATCGAATGATGTCGTGATGTCGCTCTACGAAGACGCGGACGGCGCGTTGTGGGTCGGGACTTACGGTGGCGGGTTGAGTCGCTTTAAGGATAACAAGTTTGCGTCTATCACGACGCGCGACGGGCTTTTCAGCGCGGTGGTTTATGCGATTCTCGACGATGGGCGCGGCGATTTATGGATGAGCGGCAATCGTGGCATCTCTCGTGCGAATCAGCAGGAGCTAAACGGTTTCGCGGATGGCAAAATCGCGCGCGTCAACTCCACGCCGTTCGGCACGGCTGACGGCATGAAGAGTTTCGAGTGCAACGGCGGATTTCAGCCCGCCGCCTTAAGGACGCGCGACAACCGTTTGTGGTTCCCTACGATCAAGGGCATTGCGATGGTTGACCCCGCGAACATCGCGCGCAACTTTTACCCGCCACCCGTTTATCTCGAAAACATTATCGCCGATGAGCAACCGATTGAGTTTGATGGCGCGGTGCGACTCGCCGCCGGAACGAGTCGCATAGAATTTCACTACACGGGCTTGAGTTTCCAAGCACCTGAGAAAGTGCGCTTCCGTTTCAAACTCGAAGGCTACGATAAAGATTGGATTGAAGCCGACGCGCGTCGCATGGCTAACTATATGAATCTGCCGCCGGGTGATTACCGCTTCCGCGTTATCGCCAGCAACAATGACGGAGTGTGGAATCAAGTCGGCGCGTCGCAATCCTTTCGCCTCAATCCGCACATTTATCAAACACGCTGGTTCTATTTGCTGTGCCTACTCGCCGTCGCTTACGCCGTCTGGTTCGCTTACCGTATGCGCGTGCGAATCGTCGAGCAGCGGTTCGCGCTCGTCTTGCAAGAGCGCACGAGAATCGCGCGCGAGATGCACGATACGGTAGTGCAGGATGTCGTCGGCATTTCGACGCAACTCGAAGCCGTCTCATCCGTACTCGAAACCGCGCCCGACAAAGCCCGCAGTTACCTTGACCAAGCCCGCCGCCAAGCCCGTACAAGCCTTGATGATGCGCGCCGCGCCGTCTGGAATTTACGCCAAACTGCTAACGCTGAAGACGACACGCTCGCCGTCAATTTGCGCCGCCTCGCCGAACAACTCACGCAAGACACCGCCCTTAAAATTAAGTTCGCTACCGACGGAATGCCCCACCGTCTCGCCGACAACACGGAAGATAATTTGCTTCGCATCGCTCAGGAAACAATCCTCAACGCGCTCAGACACGCCGCCGCGCGCACGCTTCAAATCAAGCTACATTATGAATCGAACCATGTGCGATTGAGCATCGCCGACGACGGTTGCGGCTTCGACATTGATGCGAAGATGAACAACAGCGGCATACATTTCGGATTGCTTGGCATGAACGAACGCGCCGCAAGCATCAATGGCGAACTCGTTTTACGAAGCGCGTCGGGGCAAGGCACAGAGGTCGTCGTGACGGTTGCGTTGAGCGAAAGCTAATGGCAAAAGCTATCAGCTTTATAAAGGGATAAAACCGACTTAATGTCGTCCCTAATTTGGAAACATTTATTGGATTGCGTCTAACTAAAGTTAGATGACAACGCGCGAGTTTGCTGTAAGTTCAGTTGACAATATAAAAACTAAATGAAGGCTGGACATAATTCAAAGGCAGTGTTTTCACCGCGTGAGCGGTGGCTTGAATTTAGCCGTGCGTTTTAACGCACGGTGAGCAATGAAAATGTTTGTCGTCGCGTCAGCGACGATTGAAAAAGCGATTGGGTTTCAATCGTCGCTGACGCGACGCGGATTCAATTTTGCCGCTTTCCGTGCGTTAAAACGCACGGCTAAAGTCACTCATCGCTACGCGATGAATTATGTCCAGTCTTCAACTAAATCACCTTCCTGATTTCGAGCCGCAAACGGTAAGTGGCAATCTTCAGAAACAGCGAGCCAAGTTCAACTGTGGTTTATGACTATTGGTCTCCGACGCGCCGCCTCCGAACCGGAGCCGGAAAATATCTGGCAAAGTTTTGAAACGGAAGCGATGCCGCATCTGAACAGTTTGTTTCGCATTGCAATGTGGCGCACACGCGACCGCACGATTGCCGAAGACCTTGTGCAGGAAACGATGACCGAAGCCTTGAAATCGTTTCACCGCTATGAGGCAGGCACAAATGTTCATGCGTGGCTCGTCACGATTATGTCGCACACAGAAAGCAAGCGGCGGCGCAAACTCGCGCGGTTCGATATTGTTGCCGACGAAGACGAGCGCATCGCCGAGACTGTGGCTTACAATCCTACGACGCCCGAAGGCTTGACTGATAAAGAAGTGATTGACGCCCTCGCGCGCCTGCCCGCGTCTTACAGTCAAGTTGTGATACTTGCCGATGTCGAAGAGTTTTCTTACAAGGAAATCGCCGCCGCGCTTGATGTTCCCATCGGCACGGTGATGTCGCGCCTCAATCGCGGACGCAAAATGTTGCGCGCCCAACTCGCCGAATACGCGAGCAGCTACGGCATCGGACGCAAACAAAAAACCCACTGAAAAGCGTTTGGAGCATGAAAGAAACGGAGTGATATGACGATGAAAAGATTGGAACGCAAACACCCGCTCGCCATACGCTGGCTGCACTGGATAAATTTTCCTTTGCTCTTTCTAATGATCTGGAGCGGCGTACTCATCTACTGGGCGAACGCCGTCTATGGCATCAGGCTGTTTGGTTACGAACTGTTTCATTTCTTTCCCGCATGGTTTAACGAGAGCCTAGGCATTCCGTTCCAACTCGCCAATGGTATGGCACTGCACTTCTTTTTCATGTGGTTCTTTATCATCAACGGCATTCTTTACGTCGCTTACACGATCATCAGCGGCGAGTGGCGCGCGATGCTTCCGCTGCCGGGTTCGTTCAAGCGCGCCATGCAGGTCACGCTCTACGATTTACATTTGAGCAAGTATCACCCGCCGCAAGGCAAGTACAACGACGCGCAACGCATCGCTTATACAGGCGTGATTTTCATGGGCGCGGGTTCGGTGCTGACGGGCTTAGCGATTTACAAGCCGACGAGTTTCGGATGGTTAACCACACTTTTAGGCGGCTATGAGTGGGCGCGTTGGGAACATTTTTGGCTGACGATGGCGTATCTCGGATTCTTCGTCGTCCACGTCGGGCAAGTCATCCTCGCCGGATGGAACAACTTCCGTTCAATGATTACCGGGTATGAAGTGGTAAAAGCCGATGAGACTCCAATCGAGAACACTAAGCCGGAACATTTGTCGCCGGAAGCGGGAGGTGTACGCGCATGAGTGACGAGAATATGAGTGACGAAAAACAGACCAATAATTCACCCGTCGTCGAACAGCAGGAAAGCGCGCACGCCGCGCGAGTCGCACGCGCCGTGCGTGAGGAGACCATCGCGCCGGAAGCTAACAAAGAGAACACCGCTCATCTGCTCGGCGAGGTCAAGCGCGTGTCGCCTGTGATGCCGGACGATGAAGTTAAGCGGATAGTCGGGCGTCAAGCCAGACGCTCGTTTCTAATCGGCGGCGTCGCGGCGATTGCCGGTTATGCGGGCTATCGTTATCTATGGTCAACGACCGATGCGAATGGTATCCCTTCGGTGTTTCGTCGGACATTTGAATTTAACGAAGGCGTTAGCCAAGCCTACTTCAACCCGCAACGGCTCGCGCCCGAATTTGCGCGTTCGCGCGTTGGCGAGTTACGAGTCAACGGTGGCGAAGGTATGTCGGAAGGGTTTGACCAAGACGCATGGCGGCTGCAAGTTGTCGGGCTGGCGAACGCCCAACAGTATCCGCAGTACGCTGACAACATCGCGTATGAAACAGCGATGGATAACATGCACGCCGGAGAGATGAACGGATTGCATGAGAATGCCGACGCACCCGATGCAAAAACAGCACCCGGAACCGCCCCGCCCGCCACGATGGATAGAGCCTCTGCAATGGGGATGAACGGAGCCGGATTGCTGTTGACGATGGATGATATACGCCGCTTGCCGAGGATTGAGATGACGACCGAGTTTAAGTGCGTCGAAGGCTGGAGCGCGATTGTTAATTGGACGGGTGCGCGCCTCTCGGACTTTATCAAAGAATACCAACCCGCAACGCGCAACGGCGGTCAACCGGATGTGCAGAATCGCCCGCAGGATTTGGTTCGTTACGTCTCGATGGTGACGCCCGATGGCGGCTACTACGTCGGACTGGACATGCCGAGCGCGCTGCACCTGCAAACACTCCTCGCTTATGAGATGAACGGCGCGCCGCTCAATCTCGCACACGGCGCACCGCTTCGACTCGTGACGCCGACCAAGTACGGCATCAAGCAGATCAAGCGCATCGGACGCATCGCGTTTATGGATGAGCGACCCGCCGACTACTGGGCGGAGCGCGGCTACGATTGGTATGCCGGACACTGACCTGCGTTCTGTCAAACAAACAACATTCAAACGATTCCTGTAAGGTCACTTCGCACTGATGCGGCGTAACCCTTTCGTGGCTTACAATTTCATTGGAACGAAGAGTTAGCCACAGAAATTACCCGAAGCGAAAATGCTTGGTGATGTACAATCTCGCCCGTCAATAACAACGGGTCGAGTGCATTTCGCACATAATCTAACAACCAATCTACTTTTCAACCTCGCTACAACTCGGAAAAAGGCTTGCCATGAAAAACTTTTTTGCTGCGCTGGTGGTACTGGGTGGAGTGTTCTTTTTAGCGGGATGCCTTGCGGAGAATCGGAACGCTGTGACTGAAACCGACAAACCTGCGGCTGCCATCGCGGGCGCGACCGAAACCGATGGCAACACCAGAAAGTGGTGGAAGGAAGCAGTTGTTTATCAAATCTATCCGCGCTCGTTCAAAGACTCGAACGGCGACGGCATAGGCGACTTGAAGGGCATCACGTCCAAGCTTGATTATCTGAAAAGTCTCGGCATTGATGTGATCTGGCTTAATCCCGTTTTCAGTTCTCCCAATGACGACAACGGCTACGACATCAGTGATTATCAAGGCATCATGCGAGAGTTCGGCACGATGCAGGACTTTGACGAATTGCTCAAGGGAATGCACGACCGCGATTTGAAATTGGTGATGGATTTAGTCGTCAACCACAGCAGCGACGAGCATGAGTGGTTTAAGCAATCACGCAGTTCGAGAGACAACCCGTACCGCGATTATTACCACTGGTGGAACGCCGAAAAAGGAAAGCCGCCCGCCCGCCGTAGCTTCTTCGATGTCAACGGCGACGCTTGGAAATTCGACGCGCAAACCAACAGTTATTACCTGCACTACTTCTCGCAAAAGCAGCCCGATTTGAATTGGGAAAACCCCAAGTTGCGCCAAGAGATTTATTCGATGATGCGCTTCTGGTTTGACAAAGGCGTGGACGGTTTTCGCATGGACGTGATTCCGTTCATCTCGAAGGATACGACCTTCCCGGAGATGCCCGCCGAGTACAAAGGCGACTGGGGCAAGTTCTACGCTCACGGTCCTTACGTCCATCAGTATTTGCAGGAGATGAACAGAGAAGCCCTCAGCAAATACGACATCATGACGGTCGCGGAAGGCGCGGGGCTTTCGACGGAAGATGCGCTCGATTATGTTGATGCCGACCGCCGCGAACTCAACATGATGTACCACTTTGAAGGCGTCTCGCTCGGTTATCTGCCCGACACCTTAAAAATCCCCGACCCGAAAGGCTATAACCTCGTCGAGTTCAAAAATATTTACAGTAAGTGGGACGCCGTTTTTGCGGATAAAGGATGGGGAACGATTTATCTCGGCAACCACGACCAACCGCGCATGGTCACACGCTGGGGCAACGACGCTCCACAATGGCGCGAACTTTCTTCCAAAATGCTGACCACGTTTCTGCTCACGATGCGCGCCACACCTTACTACTACGCGGGCGATGAATTGGGAATGAACAACATCAAGTTCGACCGGATAGAAGATTACCGCGACATCGAATCTCTCAACTGGTATCAACAAACGAAAAACAAGGGCGGAGATTTACGGCAATTTTTAGAGGCGCAAAAGATAGCCGCCCGCGACAACGGACGCACGCCTTTCCAGTGGGATGATACGGCAAACGCAGGCTTTACTACCGGCTCACCTTGGCTCAAGGTCAATCCCAACCACACGACCGTCAATGTCGCCGCAGAAGACAATGATGCAAATAGCTGTCTGAATTACTTCAGAAAAATTGCTAAGCTGCGTAAAGATAATCCGGTGCTGATTTACGGCAAATACACTTTGCTCGATAAAGACAACCCGAACGTTTACGCTTACACGCGAGAGCTTGAAGGCAGAAAATTTCTCATCCTTCTCAACTTCAAAGATAAATCATCTTCGGTCAATACCGGCATTGACCTTACCAAAGCAAAACTTATACTCGGCAACTATCCGACGGTTTCGCCAGACGGACAGTTGCAGCCTTACGAAGCCGCAATCTACGAACTACCAAACGTGTAACGAGTTTGATTTGCTTTTCAAACGCCGGCTTAGTAACTGTGGCTATCATTTGTCTAGTTCCGAAATTCAGTTAGCAGCTGCTGGCATTCTTGCGGCAGAATTCCGGCTTCAATCAAAGGCACGGGCGGTTTCAAGTTTTCATCAAGTAGTACGGAGAACTTGGAACTCACGCCGCCTATCTGTAGGTTTCGACTGCCGAAAACCACTCTGCTGATTTGCGTTTGACGAATCGCGTACGAACACATCCAACAGGGCTCGACGTTGGTGTACAACGTGCCGCCAGACAGATTCAAACTGCTCAAGGTTCGGCACGCCTCGCGCACCGCTTTGATTTCGGCGTGCGCCGTCGGGTCGTTTTTCGACTTTACCGATTCAATGCCTTCGGCAATGATTTTATTTCCCAACACAATCAAAGAGCCTACTGGAGCGTCGCCGCGCTTCAAAGCGATGCGCCCAAGTTCCAGACATCGCCGCATAAAATCTTCGTCGTCAGACATCGGCTTCGCCTTTAACTCGTTTTAGTTCCGCTTCGAGTTTCTCGATGTGCGCGTAAAGCGGCTGGTTCATTTCTCGAATTTCCTCAATCGTAAAACGCGGCGTGATGTGCTGCGGGCAATTCCAATCAAACGCTTCGACTTTGAGAATCATCGCCCGCTCGATGCGCGCCTTGTAATCTGTGTGCTGTAATTTCGCGATTAATTCTGGCGCGTCTGTAGCTTCAACCACTTCGATGCGGGCAAAGATTTTTAGACGTTGACGATTCGCGTAGTCCATTAGAATCAACGCGGCGCGATTGTCTTTCGACAAATTCCCGACGCTGATGTATTGCAGGTTGCCGCGAAAATCCGCGTAACCCAGAGTCTTCGAGTCTATAACTTTCAAAAAACCTTTTACCCCGCCGCGAAATTGAACATACGGCTGACCGTGTTCGCCGACCGTCGCGAGATAGAATCCGTCACGCATCGAGATGAAATCCGCTTCCGCGAAAGTCAGTTCCGTGCCGCGCTCAAAGGCTTCCATGCGCGCGTTTTGTCCTCGCGAACCGTAATGCTCCTGTTGAGCTTTGACGCTTTCGGTAAAAGCAATTTCGGCAAAATTCTTAGCCATGTTTTCATCTCCGAAAACGAAGCGCAGCAAAGGCGCGTGGAAACTCTGCTACGCTTCACCACCGCATTTCAGAACGTCAAAATCGTGTAACCTTCGTCCGTCAAACGCGCCAGACTTGGCAAACCTGTGGTGCGCGGGACGGCGTTTTCGGTAATGAGATCAAGCCCGCAAGCCGCCGCGCCTTCTCGCGCCCCGAACACGTCGGCGCACCCGCAAGACACGCCCGCCACCTTGTCTTTAACCGCTGCGAACAATGCATAAGCCGGATGCTCCGCGTTGACGAGTTCGCCCGCCCAGCGCGTTCCCGCGCCTTGAAACAAAAGCTGCACGTCATCGCCACGCTGTTTGAAGTCATAAACCGCCGCCAGCGCATTGAACAGACGCCCTAAAGATTCTTCACTGCCGCCTTTCGGGTCTGACAAAACTATCACTGCTGCTTTCTTCATAAACCTCTCCCTTCCATCTTTTCATCTTCTTTTGGTGATTCTTCCGCAAGGAAAATCGAAAAGCAGGTGACGGTGAAATCGCCTGCTTTATTGAGTGCGCGACGTGGACGATGATCTCCACCGGCGAGCGCGATTAGAGTTGCGCCATGCCGCCGTCCACATTGAGTTCGACGCCAAGCACGTAAGAGGATTCCGCCGACGCGAGGAACAACACGGCGTTAGCGACATCATCCGCGCTACCGAACCGCTTCATCGGAACAAGTCCGAGAATCCCTGCCGCCATTTCCTGCACCGCTTCCTGCGACACGCCCATGCGCCCGTAAATCGGCGTCTCAATCGGACCCGGCGCAACCGCGTTGACGCGAATACCGCGCTCAATCAATTCGGCTGACAGAGAACGGGCAAGCGAACGCAGCGCAGCCTTGCTCGCCGCGTAAACGCTCGATGAAGGCATACCTATGTTGTGCGCGACCGTCGTGTTCAACACTATCGCCGCGTTGTCGTTCAAAAGCGGCAAAGCCTTCTGAATCGTGAAATACGCTCCCTTGAAATTGATCGTCATCATTTCGTCAAACAGCGATTCGTCCGTGTCGGCGATTGGAGCGAACTTGGCGATACCCGCATTCACAAACAGCGCATCAATGCCGCCGAATTTGTTTTTGCTTTCGGCGAATAATCGGTCGAGGTCGCTCAAACTGCTCACGTCGGCTTTGACGGCTAAGACATCGCCGCCAATCTCTTTTGCCGCCGCGTCGAGCGTCGTTTGGTCACGCCCGGAGATAACCACCTTCGCTCCTTCAGCCGCGAACTTTTTCGCCGTCGCTAAACCTATGCCGCTATTGCCGCCTGTCACAACGGCTACTTTTCCTTCAAACCTACTCATTGTTTTTGTTTCCTTTTATATTTGAGTCCCTAGCCTCTATAACCAGCAATACCAAACTTTGATGGTTTTACTTCATTTGCCTATAACTTGTCAACCTATAATTCGATGGTTACAATAATTTAACATCTTCGGGTAGCGAGATGAGGAGCATTTGCAAGTGGTTACAATAACCGGGAAGTCGAAATTTTATTTCGTCGGCAATGATAGATGCCTCGATTTCATCAACACCGAAATATGCGCGAACGAGCAGCCGTTTGATTTGTTGACTGAATTCAACGATGTGCTGGCGTGGCTGGCTGAGGGTAATGTTATTGACCCGGAAGAATCCAAGAATTTGCGAAAGCGATGGGCGGAGCAACCGGAAGCCGAAACGACGTTGCGGCGGGCGCGTGAGTTGCGGGGGAATTTACGATTGATGATTGAGCGGATTAGACACAATCAGTCCGTGCCACAAGTCGCGGTTAGAGCGATCAACGATTTATTGCGCGAGCAAATCGGCTACACGGAGTTGAAGCGTGAGAAGGGGAATTTCGAGAAGCGTTTTCATCTTAACTTCGACGATCCGCTTCACCTGTTGATTCCAATCGCTGACTCTGCGAGCGACCTGCTTTGTCATGCGGATTTTTCGCTTATCAAGCAGTGCGAAAATCCGTTGTGCGTATTGTATTTCTACGACACAACGAAGAATCACACACGGCGTTGGTGCAGCATGAGCGCGTGCGGCAACCGCGCCAAGGCTGCGGCACACTACCGGCGAGTGCGGGAAGCGAAACAGGCGTTCGGCAACGGATGATTTGACTACTTAACGTCCAAGCGCGACGTAATCAATAGAGTAAGCAAGATCGGAAAACCTTAGCCACGAATCAACGCGAAAGGACACGAACAAGAACAAACTGGAAGGCTGTTTTGTTTCGTGTCCCTGTTGGTGTTGGTTCGTGGCTAAACAGGTTTTATGCCTTCGCGTCGCGCTGTCACCGTACTTTGTCGTCAACTCGATAAATCATCCTAACAACATCGGCAGCAACACGCCGAGTACGAGAATGAAAAACCAGAGTGCAGGCGCGGGCGTTCCAAGTGGTCGTTGCAAACGGGCTTCGCGTGCGGCGAGGCGTGGGTCGAGCCGCAGCCACGCGGCGTGTCGTCGCTCGAACAGCATAAAGACGATTGCGGTCGCCGCGCCGTAAGCGAGATGTCCGATGAGAGACGGCAAGCCGAGGTTCGCGGCTTCGGTCGTCCATACAAACGGCTTGCCTAAAAGCACGGGAAAAAGCGTGAGATGACCGAGAAACCACCATACGAGTCCGTACACTAATCCCCACGCGACGCCTGCGCTCGCGTTCATCGCTTCGCGGCGGAACAAGATGCCGTAACTCATGCCGATTAACGAACTGATGACGAGATGCACGACGAAGCCGAGCGCGGGCGAGTCGCCGCCGATCAGTGCGGCGACTCGCGGCAATGCGCCGGTCGCATACATCACAAAGCTGAACAGCAATCCGCCCGTGATGCTCGCCGCCGCGCCCCATGCAAGCGCGCGCAGGCTGCGTTCGCCGACGCCGCTGGGTTCGCGGTTGAGCGGGTCTGATTCGTAAAAGAAAGCGATCCACAAACGATTGACTAATCCGTAAATCAAGCCGACAAGCAAGCCGTAAATGACGTGTCCGACGAGCGAGCCGAAGAGTTGACCGCCGCGCGTGTATGACCAGTCAACGCTTTCGCCCTGCAACATCGGAAGCAAAGTTAAAGCTCCTAAAAACCACCAGAACATGCCGTAAGCCACGCCCCAGCACAGACTCGAACCAAGCCCGCGCACATCCTTTTGGAACAGCAAGCCGAAGGTCGCGCCGATGATGACGGCGATGATGAAGTGGAGCGTCATCCCGACGCCGGATGATTCTGAGCCGACGATTCCGGCGATGAGCGGGAAGAAATCAACCTGCGCCATCCACTTGCCGAACGCCCACCCGCCGACGATGCCCGCGACGCCGCCCGTGACAAGCGCACGCACAAGTTGAAAGCGCATGTACTCTTGCGCGGCATCGCGCATCACGCGGTTGCTGATTCGAGTTGCGGTATCGTCAGCCTGTGCGCCGTTTGTCGCGCGCGTCGCTTCTTGCTCGTGATGTATGAATGAGTTGAGCGTGCCGAGGCAGATGCCGAGCGGGAAGCCGAAGCAAAGAAGGTAAGCGACGAGCGCGGGGAATTGCGCTTGCGCGGCATCGAGCATTCCCATTTGCCCCGCACCTGAAAGCATCGGCGTCAGGTTTGCCGGAACGATCAGCCACAGGGCGAGCGCGAAACTCAATCCCCACAGCAGCCCCGCGCCCGGCGTCGTCGCGCGGCGTTCGGCAAAGACCGCGAACATGCTGCCGTAGAGCGCACCAATCAAAATGTTTGTGATGACGGATGCGACCGTGACGTGCGAATAGGTTGCGCCGCCAATCGCGCCGACGGCAGCACACACCATCAAATTGACGACCCCGCGACGAGAATTAAGAACCGGCATACGCACCTTTCGCTTCGCTCATCCTGTCTCGCTCGTCAACGCGCGAAGTGTCGTCTCGCGTACCCGTGTCGCCCGCCCGCACTTCCGTGTCAATCGTCTGCACGATGTCGCGCGGGAAAAAGACTTCGATTACCCAATCCACCAGCACGCGCACCTTGCGTTCTAATCCGGGCAACTTGGAAAGGTAGATGCCGCGCCACATCAGCCACGCGAAGAAGCCGGAGAATTTCAAACCTTTGACTTCGGCGCACGCCGTGTGATGCCCGACGACGCAAAGCTGACCGAGCGAATCGAAGTGAAAAGGCTTGAGCGGCTTACCATGCACGCTGGCATAAATGTTTTTCGCCAACCGCTTCGCTTCACGAAGCGCGAACTGTGCGGTCGGCGGGCAGGGCTTTCCGGTTTTCGCGTCCGGGACTTGAGCGCAATCGCCGATTGCCCACAGACCTTTGTGATTCGGCACGGCGAGCGTCGTATCCACAATCACCGCCCCGCGCTTATCTCGCTCGACAGGTAAGGTTTGCATCAACGGATGCGGCGCGGTTCCGGCTGTCCACACCAGCGTTTCGGTTTCGATTTCCTCGCCTGAACTCAACACCACCGCGCCGGGTCGCGCGTCTGCAATGCGCGTCTTGAGTTTGAATTCAACGCCGCGCCGCTCCATATGCCGCAACGCATAATCCGCCAAGCCCTCGCTCATCTCCGGCAAAATGCGGTCGCGCGAATGAACCAGAGTGACGTTGATTTCATCCGGCGAAATGTTCGGATAGTAAGGCGACATGCCGCGCGCGAAATCATTCAACCCGCCCGCGAGTTCCGCGCCCGCGTAACCGCCGCCCGCGATGACGAATGTGACGAGCGCGCGTCTTGTTTTTACATCCTCTTCCGCATCTGCGCGCTCAAATACATCTATGACATGATTGCGTATGCGAAGCGCGTCGCCAAGTGATTTGAAGTCGAACGAGTTGGCGGCGACGTTCTCCAAGCCCAAGTAATTTGACACCGAGCCGAGTGCCAGCACGAGATGGTCGAACTTGAGTGTGTGACCTTCGCCGGAAGACTTGTCACCGTTCGCCGCTCCAACGTCGGACATACGTGATGGGAGGCGCGCGTCAGATTCGAGATACACGCGACGTGTATTCAGGTCAACGCTCTCGACGCTCCCACGCACAACCTTGGTGCGCTTCAAGGTTGTACGAAGCGGCGTGCTGATGTGCGTCCCTTCTAAACTGCTCGCAGCAACTTCCGCCAGCATTGGTGTGAACAAGAGTGCATTCGTGTCACTAACAAGTATGATTTCTATTGAAGCATCCGCCCCGAACGTATCTTCTAAGTTCTCGGCGCACGTCACACCCGCGAAACCGCCGCCTAAAATCACAACCCGCGTCTTGACTTCACGCGGTGTCGCCGCAAGCACACGCTCTTCACCGAACGCCCGCCGCGCGACATCGTTCAGAACTTGAACCAGCGTACCGAGCGCGAGACCGTAGAGCGTCCAACCGACGAGGGCGGAAAACTGCGCGCGCATTACTTCCGCCGTCCAAAGCGGCGTCTCACCGGCGAACAAAGGCAGCATGACGACGTTGATCAACACCCACAGCGGCACACCGAAACTCGCCGCCGTCATCATCCCGTCCGCATAAGTGCGCGACTTTGTGCCGGAGGCGACGGCATACGCGATGCCGACGATAACGCCTAAGCAGAAACCGAGCGTTGCGTAATTGAAAGTATGCGCGAGTATGAAGGCACAAATGCTTCCGGCAATGACTCCGATAACAGCGCGACGCAACATTATGTTCATACTGTGAACACCGTTTTATTTACTCCGGATATTTTTTGTTTTGTTGCCAACACGTCAAATACCCGCGCCCTGAGTTTTTATTCCAAAGATAAATTAAGTGGATTTACTGAACTTATATATTTCAGGTGCGGGGGAATAAACGCCGTCAGGCAAGATATTACCTATGTGAACGTAAAAAATGATGATTTTTTGCTGATGCCGGGAAAGCAAGCGTATGAATGAGATGAGTAAGAATTCGATAAAATTATTGTCGGGGACGACCACATATAACATTCATCAACCGCGCGTCGCATTCGTCATCGCCCTTACGTTGATGGTTGCGGGGATCACCGCCTGTGGCTCGAACCGTGGCGCGATTGCAAATCCGACCAACAGCGCGGCTGATACGGGCATCACGACGGCGAACACCACGACGCCGAACGCTGATGCGTTTCCAAACCAGCCCCTTTCGCCGTCACCCACAAGGACGCAAGCGACCAACGAAACCACACTCACGCCGCAACCTTTGCGCGCCCGGACAAACGGCGAAATTGTCATAAACGTCGCGCTCCCTGAGGGCTATCATCTGAATGAGGAAGCACCGCAACACTATGAAGCAATTGTCACGTCCGGCAACGAACATCTAACTTTCGCGCGCGGCGAACAAACAATTGCCCGCACGTCGAAGTCGCTTGAACTGCCTTTGCGTCTGCCGCTAAACACACGCACCGCAGGTAAGGCGAACGTCCGCGTATCGTTCAAAGTTTTCTACTGTCGTTACGAAGCCGGCGGTAGTTGCCGTGTGAAAACACTGACTTGGAATTTGCCCATAGATGTCACGATGCAAGAAGACGCGCCGCACGTCATCAGCGCGCAAAGCGAAATCACTTTGTGAGTCACACCGCAAAAGAGATTCACGCCCATGCGCTCGAAACCCATATTTGTTGAGTAAATCAAGACAGAGTTTTCTTGAAGTTTAGAAAGGAAAGTTTATGAACCGCACAGTCATCGTCATGTTAAGCCTCAGTATCGCTTTTGCCGCGACCGTCCTTATCGGCTGCTCGCAAACGTCAAGTCCGGCAACATCGTCTGAAATGTCTGCCTCCACCGTTACTAACCGTGAAGAGAAGAGAACTACCGGGCAAGTTAAAGATACGTCGTTTATTCCTGTCGTCGCTGATCCGGACGCCGATGCCACCGCGCGCGACGTGCTTATTTCGGCGCGGAATGCGCGTCAGGCTCCGGCACTCACCGAAGGCACATGGTATAACGCCGAACCGACGACGCTTGAGAATTTGCGCGGCAAAGTCGTACTCGTAGATTTTTGGACTTACGGTTGCTACAACTGCATCAACACACTGCCCGCCCTCAAGTCTTACGATGCGAAGTACCGCGACAAGGGATTCTCCATCGTCGGTGTCGAGACGCCGGAGTTCGACAGTGAGAAAGTTCCCGCGAACCTTAAGCGCGCACTCGCCAAACACGGCATCACCTATCCTGTCATCACAGATTACAATGCCGATACATGGCGCGCTTACAACATCGAAGCTTGGCCTACAATCATTATTCTCGACAAGCAGGGTCGCATACGCTATACGCACATTGGCGAAGGTGCTTATGACGTGCAGGAGAACGTCATTAAGACGCTGCTCGCCGAAGAAAGTACAGTGGCGAATGTGACGGGAGGCTGATACATCGTTACTTGAAGATTAAGGATGAGTCGCAAAGGAGCATGAATCCTGAAGCTTAAAGATCAAATTGCCAATGCCGGTATCGCCAAGTTTGCACCGCTCGAAGCGAGCGACGAAGCGTTACCTTCATGTTTGAGAAATTGAATGCCAGCGACGATTCAGACGAAACCAATTCGATGCATGGTGGTTGACGACCATCCGGTGGTGCGCGCCGGGTTGGTGGCGATCATCAACGCGCAAACGGGTATGGAAGTCATCACCGAGGCAGGCAACGGGCGAGCGGCAATCGAGCAGTTTCGCCGGCACCGACCCGATGTGACGTTGATGGATTTGCGTCTCCCCGTCTTGAGCGGCGTCGAAGCTATCGCCGCTCTGCGTAGAGAATATCCGGCGAGCCGTTTCATCGTGCTTACGACTTATGAAGGCGATGCTGACATCAAGCGCGCCCTTGACACCGGAGCGCAAGGCTACGTCTTAAAGGGCATGACGGGCGATGAGCTGACCGAATCAATCAGACACGTCGCGCGTGGACTTCGGCACATACCGCAGGCGATACAGATTAGACGCGACGAACATGCACCCGAATCGCCGCTCACGCCACGCGAACACGAAGTCTTACAGTTGATCGTCAAGGGGATGAGCAATCGTGAAATCGCCGTAAATCTCGGCGTCACGGAAGGCACAATTAAATCGTTCGTCAACAGCATCCTCAGCAAACTCGGCGTGCGCGACCGCACCCAAGCCGTCACGACCGCTTTGCAGCGCGGTCTAGCACATCTCGAAGGTTAATGATTTCTCGCAAACTTCACTCGCTTACCTGAAAGAAGCGGTCGCCGCGAACGACAAGCAAAACCGAACGAACTCCAACAAACAAATTAGAAGCCTGATTTCTTAAACTGACTACAAATTTTTCAAAGGGAAAGACGATATGACGACAGCGCACGAGTTACTAAACGAACTGAAACAAGAAGCGGCGGTTACTAGAAGATACTTGGAAAGGGTTCCCTTTGACCGACATGCGTTCAAACCCCACGAGAAATCGGAGACCTTAGGTCGCTTGGCTATTCACGTCGCTGAGATTGTTGCTTGGTGGAAAGAATGTTTGCTCAACGACGAACTAAACTTTATCAACTTTGAACCGAAACAATTTTCAACAACAGAACAGCTTTTAGATTATTTCGATGGCTTGGTGGTGGAAGCGGCAAAGGTTCTCTCAGAAGCGCAACCCGAAGATTTTTTGAAAGAATGGTCAATGAGACATGGAGAAACGATTTATTTTACTTTGCCTAAAAAACAGGTTCTCAGAACTTTCTGTATGAATCATCTCATTCATCATCGCGCTCAGTTGGGTGTTTATTTGAGGTTACTATATGGAGAACACACCAAGATACCGATTTCTGTTTAGCATTACACTCTGCAGAATGTTAGCTTTTCGCCATTCAAAGGGGCAGATGAAGCCTTGTCATAATCCGAATCTTGGTGTGCGCGGCATATAGACGTTCCGGTTCCGGCAACCTATGGACCTTCGGCAGACGATGAAGACGTAATTCTAATCAACTCGTATCAATAAATTACTTGCACCAAAGACCCGCTCGGAAGTTTTTGACTTCCGGGCGGGTCTCCTAATTGAAACTGCTGATTCCCTCAAGACTCTATGCTTCCGCAAGTGCGATGTGTGCGGCGACGCTCGGCGCGAGTCGGCGTGTGAGCATCAAGTTGTCGGCTTCCGGTAAATCTGAAACGACAAAGACAGTGTGGCGTTTCGTGTTAAAACAGGAGACTTGGTAGCCGTCTTTGTGCGAGCAAGCGATAATGTCGGTGTTCGCTTCCTTCGTCACACGCCCGTCAACTTCGGCGACGAGCAGCGAAACTGTGTGTCCCTTGTCTTCGAGAACAATGTGGGCGAAACGCTGTCCGTTGTAGATGCATGAGTGGTCTTCGATGTAACTAATGCCGCCCGCGCGCAAGCTTTCACTCGACCGCACGGCTTGCGCCAAGTCTATATATGCCGCGTCATACCTCCGTCCCGCTTCGTTCAAGTCAATCGGTTCTTCGGGCAGATTGAATTTAATCGCGCAGTTTTGATGATTGCCGATTGCCGATTCCGTCTGCTCGAATCTTGCCAATTGAATAGCGGCATTGCTCAACTCACCGGCGGAAAAATCTGAACGGACTTCTTCGCCACCCGTTGGATTCACCTGTCGCCCGCGCGCGAGTTCGTACAAATTATTATCTTGATAAAGAACAGCAAAGATGCCGACCACGCTTGCGATGACAAGACACGCGGCAACCGCGAGCCATTGCGGACGCATCATGGCGGTGAAAAAGCTAAAAGAAGCTTCCCGCTTGCCGAGCGTCTCGGCTTTAAGTTTATTGCGAAGCTGAAAAGCGAATCCAGGGCGCAACTGAAATTCCGGCGCAGTGTCGAAGGCGCGCCGCAGTTGCGCGTTCGTCTCGCGGCGCGCGGCGAGTTCGCGGCGGCACGCGGGACACGTTTCAACGTGCTTGAGTACGTCGTGATTAGTTTCGACCAATAACTCATCTTTCAAGTATGACCCGGCAATCTCTTCAAATTCACGACACTGCATTTTGATTAAAACTCCTCAATGTAAAAACAAACTAAAGTAAAATTTTATTATCCGCTGACTTTTGCCCGGTTAATCTGCGCTCACAGCACGCTTGCTCGCCGTGCCGATGCCGTAAGAGTTGGCATACATGGCGAGTTCAGCGCGCAAAATCTTACGTCCGCGATTAAGGCGCGACATCACCGTGCCGATGGGTACTTGCAAAATTTGCGCGACTTCTTTGTATGACACCTCCTCAACATCCGAAAGTACGATTGCTTCTCGGTATTGCTGCGGTATGCGCTCAAGCGCGCGTAGAACTTCTTCGTCCGTAAGTCCCTGCGCGACAGGAGGCGCGAACGCGATTGTTTCAGCGATGCGCTCTTCCGAATCATTCGCCAAATTCAGCCGCCCGGCGGCTCGCAACTTCTTACCGCGTGCGCGATACAGGATCGTCATCAGCCATGCCCGTATGTTTGTGTTCGGTCGGTAACGATGAAAAGCTTCAAGTGCCTGCGCGTAAGTCTCCTGCACAAGGTCTTCAGCTTCCGCGCGGTCTCTGACAAGCCACATCGCAATACGAAATATATCAGCCATCTGCGGCACGGCTTCTCTTTCAAATTCCGCCCACCGCTCCTCACATCCCGCATCGCGCGATTTAGTTCCGAACATGCTTGCTAAACCTTCCGGTTAAAACCTCTTTCTTCGTGAGGGTAATATCAACAACCGGACGGATTATTCCCATCACATTCACGGCAAAGCTAAACAGGGCTAAAAGCGACGCGGGCAGACATAAGAAATCAAATCGAATCGTCTCCAACTAAAGATAGATGACAGATTACGCATTTGCTTTAGGCTCATACTACTAATCCACTACAATATCTTTTGAAACCAATAGACATCACAAGTCGTGTGATTCGTTCGCCGTTTTCTGTAATTGCTTTTCGACGTGAAGGACAACCGGAAACGGCGGCAAAAATTATATATTTTGGATTGATGAATGAAATCATTTGGCGGTAGCGAATAGGGAGTTTGCTTTGCATAGTGTGAAATGCGCCGAAGTGTGGGGTGGGACGCTCGACGCCGATGCGGACGTGTGTACCAATGGTTTAAGTGCCAGCCTATACTCGATGTCGAGCGACGGCAGCAAGGGCGGCGATATTTATTATTTCAGCGTGTGCCAACACGACGTGTTGACGCGCGTCGTCGTCGCCGATGTCGTCGGGCATGGTGAGGTGATCAACAACGTGAGCCAGTGGTTATACGAGGCACTCGTCAGGCAAATCGAAACACTCGATAGTAACGCCGTATTGACGGATTTGAATCGTACAGTTAACGAACGAGGTCTGAAAGCGATGACGACCGCCGCGGTTATCACCTTCTATCTTGGTGATTACAGTTTGAATTTTTCATACGCCGGACATCCGCCATTGCTTATGCACCGGAGAGGAGAAACCAAGTGGCGTGCCGTCAATCTTTCACCGCGCTCGACACCCGCGAATTTGCCGCTCGGCGTCCCGTTCGACGCTCCTTATGGGCAAGAACAGATGCGTCTCATGAAGGGCGACAGGTTGTTCTTGTACACGGACGGCGTGATCGAAGCACCGAATGCGGACGGCGAGTTGTTCGACGTGACACAGTTGATAAATGTGCTTGAACAAACGGGCGACAAGGATTTGAGCGAGGTGAAACGGGATGTTCTCGCCGCCATTCGCGCGCACACGGAAGGCAGCCTCTCGCACGATGATGTGACGATGCTGGTGATAGAGATCAACTGAATTGCCGTGCATGGGCAACGCGCTTTTAACAGCGCATATGTCAGTTTTGCGTTACCTCAAATCTCTACTTGTTAATCCATTTGCCTGCTTATTGAGCCGCTTGATTTTGTCGAGGCGACGCGCATCCATCAATCGCGTTTGAAGCCGGTAAATTAGCAGCGTTTCGCTCGTGGAAAAGCCGTGTGAGCGTCATGATGTGAAGCGCGCCCGTGACCGGAACGCCAAATAGCGGAATCAGCACAATCGGGTTTCCGGCGATATTTTCCATCAACGGCACTTGCCAAAGCGTGAACGTCAACCCTGTGCCGACCGCCAAAATAAAATCGAGCATTCCGAAGATGTGAAAGCCAAAATACTTGGCGCGACTTTCAGGCAACATCAGCACGACGGGAACGAGAAACCCAACTGCCAAATCACCATAACCCGCGTTAATGACAAAATGTTCGGGCAACCAGCCCTGACTTCCGTAATACAAAAACGCCGCACCCGCCGGAATTCGCCAGATGTTAAAAAGGGTCAAATGCTTGTAGCTGATTGAAGCGATAAACCCGCGAAAACTCCGGCTCGTGTAATAAGTTGCCACTGGAGCCGCGATGCCCGCCACAACCAGTACCGCGATTGACGGTAAAGGCATCTGACGGAAAACATCAAAGTATCCTGCCGCAAACACTCCGACAGCCCAGCCTGTCAACGCCATCACGATCCATCGTTTGACCCTCGCGTCGCTTGCTGCTCTTTTTTTATCCAACATTTTCCTTCCCTCCTTTTGCTTATTTGAAGCTTGCTGAAATCGAGTTGCTTTCAATTTGCAAGTTACAGGGTACGCCTCTCACTTTCATTATGCAAGTGACAAATGAAAATTATTTTGATAACGTTAGTCTTAGGGATTTGAAGCGATGAAAACAAAAGAAAAGACTTGCCGTTCGGATTGTCCGGTAGCGGGCGCGTTGGATATTTTCGGAGACCGCTGGACGCTGCTGATTGTGCGCGACTTGCTCAAAGGCAAACGTCGCTATGGAGAGTTTCTGGAATCGGGCGAAAAGATACCGACCAACATTTTAGCCAGCCGCTTGAAGAGACTCGAAACGAGCGGCACCATCAAAAAAGTTTTATACAGCGAACACCCGCCGCGAGCCGAATATTATTTGACTGAAAGCGGTCAAGAGTTAGGCAAAATCGTCAAAGCCGTTTTTGTGTGGGGTAGAAAAAATGTTGCGTCAGTCAAGTCCACTTAAGGCTTTGCCCACAAAGTACGAAAGTCAAGCGACTTTATGGGCAAGTATGAGTTTTGCCTATAAAGTCGGTGTTTGCCCATAAAGTCGGTTCGATTTTCAGTTCATAAATCGAACCGACGAGGACGCAGATGTTGTGACACAGGACTTTGCATAACAACTCATTGATTTGCGCCCGCTCAATTTTGCTTCGCAACCTTTCACCGAACTTTCGCTTTATCATTGAGAACGCCGATTCGACGTTCGACCGTTTGTGATAGTACGCGAAGAACTCTTCCTGATGCAGACTGTAGTAGTGAAACACTTGATTCCACACCGCACATTTACCATCGCCACGAGCATTGTCCTTGAAGGCTATGTACGGCACGGCGTCATGTTGTTTCACCAGTCGCAGATTTTCCCGACTTGAATACCCTTTGTCGGCGGACACTTCCGCCATTGCAAAGTTCCGCGCGGTCTGTTCGAGCAGAGGTTTGAAGTATAACGAGTCGTGTGAGTACCGCTTCGAGATTTCAACGCTTGTCACGATGTTGGTTTTGACTCCACACATGATGTGCAATTTCAGCCAGTCGTGGTTGTCCTGCTCTTTGCCGTAGCGAGCGTTGAACCATCTGACATAACCCACTGTCGAGAAGCCCGAAGCGTCCGCCGCAAAATCATTCTCAACCGTTTTTAGCGGCAAACTGCTATGCACGACCATCTCTCGCAAGATGGATGTCAACGACTCCATCTCGAAATACTTGAAAATCGTGTTGTAGTGAAGCGGCTTCGTCAGGTAGGTGTTCGGTGAGGCTTCGGCAATGTGGATACTGTTGGCGAATTCATAACTAAGCTGCTAACGGCGTCATTACCCGCGTAAATGCCGATTTTCTCGTTTGTTCACGATCAACTCCTCCCAGCCAATCCGATACTCGCTCTATATTAATTGCTGCCGCCGTCGCTAAGTGCTGGAGGTGCGTTTTTGCCATTCCTATATATCGCGTTCTTCTCATTCCAAACGCTCTCACTGCTTGCGAGATGGTTCCCTCTATCCCAGCTCTCTTCTTGTATTCCTCTTTGAACTCCGTGGTGCCTTCTCGGCGGCGGGCCTGCTGTAAGGCTTCGTGCAACTCCTGCGGCTTGAGGTTAATCGTCCTGCGCTTGGTCTGTGCCTTGGTACAAAGAGTAAGACTCGGACACTGCATACAATCTGCTTTCCGGAATGCTGCACCCAAAAGGTTGTTACCTCGTCCATCAACCTGAGGTTTCAACGTCGAACTCTTTTTACCTTCTGGGCACGTCACCTCAAGGCGTTGCCAGTCAACGATAAAATGTGAGATGTCAAAACCATTGCCTTGCTCATGTTGCCAGCGACCATTGCCTGATGGGCGACCAATCAAATCCACCTCGTACTTATCCCGGCTCTCAACTAATTGTGTCGCCTCAATGTATCCGGCATCAACCAGATGCTTCTCCGGCAACAACTCAGACTGGGACAACTGCCGATGAATCTGCGGCAACGCGTTGTTGTCATTTATTGTTGCTGCGTCGGTGTGCACATTCGTGATGATGTGCGGCGTCTCCTCATCGCAGGTTTCGCTCAGGTGTACTTTGTAGCCGACCCACGTCGTGCTCCGTTTATGCGCATAGCGTGCTTCCGGGTCATAGGGCGAACTGATCCGCAAGCTCGAGGGCGGGAGATTATCCTTCGCTCGCCACCGCACGCCTGCTTCAACAGGCAGAAAGCTTTGCACCCAGACCTGCCGCAGCGTTTCCACTGCGGGAATCGAGCGTATCCACTCCGGCGTATCCGCAGACCAGATGGCGTCGAGCAGCGCGTAGCCATCTCGCCCGACCACCTCGGCGAAAGCTTCTCGTTGTTTGTCGCCGGTTGGTAAGCGACTCGCTTCTGCGCGCTGCCCATAGCGCTCCACCCACTCTGAGGGAATATTGGCACGGATCCATGCAGGCTCTGCTGTGGCGATGACGTTGAGGGCGGCACGCAACGTCTCCACGACTCGCTCCAATCGGTTGAGTTCCCGCACGGACGCGACCACATGCGTCGAATCAGTGCGCTGCCGCGTTCGTGCCTTCACCAATTGACGTTGACGCAATAAAGATAAAATCTTATCGAACAACCTGCGCTCAGCTCCGCCTTCCAGCAGGCGCGCGCGAAACTCACACAGCACTGAGTAATCAAATCCAGCATCGCCGAGTTCCAAACACAACAGATACTTCCAATCGATACGTCCACGCACAGCATCAGCCGCCTGGCGATCAGAAAGTCCTTCCATGAATTGTAAAATGGTAATCAGCGCCAGACGAAAAGGAGCTTGTGCCGGTTGGCCACGGTGCGGAAAGAGGTCAGCAAAATCATGGTCCTGGAAGATGGTTCCAAACTCATCATAAATACGCAGACACAAAGTGCCTTGAGGGAAAGCTGCACGAGCGATGCGAGCCGTTTCGTCAGGGACTGAATAAGTGAGTTGTGAATGCAGCGACACCGTAGACCTCCAGCAGTGAAATAGAGTTGCTCATATTTTATATAAGGATAGCTGAAATTGGGAGAGAGGGAGCTTGGATTGTTGCCGCCAGTACAAAATGCTTGAAGATCAAGCATTTACAATTCGCCAACAGTATCCATTTTGCCGAAAGCACACGCTGGGCTACTATCAAACGTCCCTACCGGGACGACTTTTACAAGAGGTCTAATAAATTGGCGGTCGCGCCAACTTGTCAGCGCGACCGCTCATGCTTAAAACCTAAAACGCCGCGCGACTCATCCTGTTACTTTGCTCCTGCGTTTATCGTCGAGTTGTGGCTGCACAACTGCCGTGTAGCAATCCGGGCAGATGCTGTGGCTGAACTGAGCTTCCGAATGTTCCGTGATGTAGTGTTCGACCTTTTGCCAGTAATTCTGGTCGTCACGAATCATCTTGCAGTAGGAGCAGATAGGTAAAATCCCGTGAAGTTGATTGACTTCCGCGAGTGCCTCTTCGAGTTCGCGGACGCGCGCCGCCAAGCTCATTTGCAACTCGATCATCTGCACGCCGACCCTGACGCGCACACGCAGTTCGTTGCGGTCGAAGGGCTTTGTGAGATAGTCGTTGGCTCCTGCCTCGATGCCCGCCACGATGTCTTCTTTGCCGCTCTTGGCTGTGAGCAGAATGATGTACGTGGGGACAGGTCGCGCCGTTTGGCGCACACGGCGGCACACTTCGACGCCGTCCATGCCGGGCATCATCCAATCGAGAATAGCTAAAGGCGGCGCGTCTTCGGCTTGCAGGGCTGCCAACGCCGCGTCACCGTCGCTAGTCACCGCCAACTCGTATCCCCATTTCTGAAGCGTCACACCGAGCACGCGGCTGGAGATCGGGTCATCTTCGGCAATCAATATCTTCAAACCTTGACTCCTAAGACTGACGACTCCGCCAGAAACAGTTTGATACGTTCAAACTCCTTCCCGACCTGCGCGCACAAGCGCGTCGCATCGCTCTCAAGATATTCTTCTTCAGCCATGCGTTCCAGTTCGCGCAATGGTGTGACAATGGCATTCATGCCGCATGTCGCGCTGCCGCCGACACACGAATGAGCGAGACGCTTTACTTCGCTCGCGTCTCCCGTCGTGACAGCCGCGTTTAATTCCGTGATGCTTTTAGAGGTTTGAATTAAGTAAAGTTCGACCAATTCTTGCAAGAGTTCTTCGTCATCACCCGTAGCGTCCAGCAGACGCTCCATGTCCACAGGTGGAGACTCAAGCATCGGCTCCCCTTCGCCCGGAGTAACGTCAACTGCTTCCTCCGCGTCGGATGACTGCGGCTGCCAGCGCGCCAGCATCTCTTGCAGCTCTTCTGTCTTCACGGGCTTGCTGATGTAATCGTCCATCCCGGCGGCTAAACATTTCTCGCGCTCGCCGTCCATCGCGTGTGCCGTCATCGCAATGATCGGGATGTGTCTCACCGTTCCTTCACGCTCACGAATCGCAGCGGTCGCCTGATAGCCGTCCATCTCCGGCATCTGGCAGTCCATTAAAACGATGTCGTAAGGGATGCGCTCCAACATATCTAACGCCTCGCGTCCGTTCGCCACGGCGTCGGCGGAGTAACCGAGTTTCGTGAGTTGGCGAAGCGCAACTTTCTGATTGATGATGTTGTCTTCGGCAAGGAGAATGCGTTTGTTTGACATGATTCTTGTTTCGCTCAAAGAATGTTTCGTCACTAAACTCGATGACTCCAACGAAGACGAGTCCGTCTCTTTCGTCGTCCCAGACGTTCGACCGATGACGTTGGACAGGCAATTAAAGAGTTCGGCTTGCCGAATAGGTTTAGCCAGATAAGCCGCAATGCCCGCCTCGCGCGCTTGCTCGCCGTGCCCGCGCTCGCCAAACGAAGTCAGCATCACCAAACTCATGGCGGCGACACTTGCATCCGCCTTGATGAGGCGCGCGGTCTCAAAGCCGTCCATCTCCGGCATCATCAAATCGAGAATCGCCAAGTCGAATGGCTTGCCCGCGCTTGTCGCTGCGCGCAGAACCTCTAGTGCCTGTGCGCCTGACTCGGCTTCGGTCGGTGTCATTTCCCACGAAACGGTTTGGTGAACGAGAATCTTGCGGTTGGTCGCATTGTCATCAACGATCAAGACACGTTTTCCTTCGAGACTGCCTTTGACCGGCACGGGCATGACAGCTCCGGCTGGTTGTTTCTCCAACTGCGCGGTGAACCAGAACGTAGAACCTTTGCCCGGCTCGCTCTCGACGCCGATTTCGCCGCCCATCAACTCAACGAGTTGCTTCGAGATGGCAAGCCCTAAGCCGGTGCCGCCGTACTTGCGCGTTGTCGAGCCGTCGGCTTGCATAAAGGCTTGAAACAAGTTGCGCCGCGCCGTCTCGCTGATACCGATGCCGGTGTCGCTGACGGCAAAGCGAATCATCGAATGCGTTTCGGTTTCGCTTTCCACCGAAGCGCGCACCACCACTTCGCCACGCTCGGTAAACTTGATGGCATTGCCCATCAGGTTCGTTAGCACTTGCCGGAGACGACCGGGGTCGCCGCGAAGCGCGGTGTTGACATCGCTGTAAATCAGCGATGCAAGTTCGAGTCCTTTACCGTGCGCGCGTTCGGCGAGCAAATCCACCGTGTCTTCGATGGCGTAGCGGAGGTCGAGGTCGAGCGTTTCAAAATTAAGTTTGCCCGCTTCGATTTTTGAGAAGTCGAGGATGTCGTTGATGATCGTAAGCAAGCCGTCGCCGCTCGATCTGATAGTCTCGGCGAACTCTCTTTGTTCTTCGTCTAGTTCGGTGTCGAGAAGAAGTCCGGTCATGCCGATCACGCCGTTCATCGGGGTGCGTATCTCGTGACTCATGTTGGCGAGAAATTCTGACTTCAACCGCGCCGATTCAACGGCGGCGTCGCGCGCTTGTTCAAGTTCCGCTTCGTTTCGCTTACGCTCGATGGCGATGCCCGCTAATTGCGCCGCCGATTCGATCATCTCTATCTCGCTGGCGTGCGCCGTGCGCGGTCTGGTGTAGTACATGGCGAAAGTTCCCAACACCTTGCCGAGTTCAGAGAAGATAGGTTGTGACCAACACGCACGCAGCCCATGCTCAAGGGCAAGCTCGGTGTAACCAGCCCCCCACAACGGATCATTCACAATGTCTTCGACGACCACACGCTCTTTAAGGAACGCGGCGGTTCCGCACGAACCGCCAGCGGAGCCAATCGCAACACCATTGATGGCGCGGTTATAAGCCTCCGGCAGGCTCGGTGCCACGCCCAACTGCAAATGCTTGCCCTCCGCATCGAGCAGCAAAATTGAACACAGCATTTCCGGGACTTGCGCTTCGACTGTGCGAGCTAAAAGGGTGAGAGCATTCTCAAGGGTATCGCCCTTAGCGAGCATTTGGAGAACTTGATTGTGTCCGGCTTTCAATGCCTCTGCCCGCTTGCTCACGGTGATGTCTCGCATGAAGGCAGAGAGATATTCAATCTCTCCGGTCGCCGACTTGTGTGGGATACAGTTCACTGAAATCGGAATCTCACGTCCGTCTCGATGAACCAAAGCGAGTTCACCTGTCCACACGCCTTTTTGCATTAGGGTCGGCACAATCTCATCTAAAATTGTGGGATGCATCCACTCAGGATGCAAATCGAGGATAGTCATATTTGAGACATCTTGGTTCTCGCCAAGTCCGATCATTTTCCGTCCCGCCTTGTTGATATAGAGCATCCGCGACTGATTGTCGGCAATGCACACGAAATCAATTGCCGATTCAAGAACGCGAGTGAGACGTGTATTGGCTTCTTCAGTTCGCTTGCGCTCGGTGATGTCGTGCGCCACGGCGAACATTAATTGCTTGCTTTCCGACCAATAGGCAGTCCACGTGACATTGACGAGCATTCCATTTTTGTGCAGATAGCGGTTTTCAAAATTGGTGGCTTCTGTGCCGGACATAATGCTTATCGCCGCTTCATTTGTTTTGGCGACATCTTCGGGCGCAACCAAATCAATATATTGGCGACCGATCAGTTCTTCAGGCTGATAACCCCATATTCTGAAACAAGCCGGATTGATAGACACGAAGCGTCCTTCAACATCAATGGTGCAAATCACGTCGGGGGCATTTTCAATTATCGCTCGCTCACGTTTCGTTGATTCAGATAACGCCTGCTCAATACGCTTGCGCTCGGTGATGTCGTGTGAAATTTTCGAGATGCCGACCAAATCTCCGGCGGCGTTTTTGATTGCCGAGACGGTCATCGCAACGGGGATATGTCTGCCGTCTTTGCTCACACGCACCGTTTCGTAATTTGCGATGCGTTCGCCGCGATGAATCTTTTCGTTCATCAACGATTCTTCATTAAGCCGATCAGGCGGGATGAGAATCGAAACATGACGACCGATCATCTCTCTAGCTTGAAAGCCGAATATCTTCTCCGCCCCCGCGTTCCAACTGAGGATCATGTCATCAAAATCTTTGCTGATAATCGAGTCTTCGGAAGATTCGACGATAGAAGCCAGCTTTGAAAACTCCTCCTGACTCGCTTCAAGTTCAGCGGTTTGCTCGGCAATGTTCTTCATCTCGCCTGTGCTGCGTAAACAAGATATGACAAGGAAGAAATCTATAAACACGACCCATCCTGCATGTTCCACTACCCGCCAATGGCTCGCCGTAAGCACCCCGAAAACGGATTGCGGGTAGAAGACGCCGCGAAGAAAGTGATCCGCAACGACAACTATTGTCGCCGGAACGAGTACGCGCCAGTCTCTGTAAAACGCGAGGAAAGCCAGTGAGCCGAAGATATGAAAATGCGTCTCGATGCGCCCGCCCGTAAGGTGAATCAGCAA
>JBGTMR010000344.1:0-4873 GCA_041743485.1 Pyrinomonadaceae bacterium | reverse complement strand
GCTGAAAGATTGCGCGCGAGTTTTAACGACAACCGCATCACCGTCAAACTGCCGCTCATACTCGCACGCGAACTCGTTGAAACCCCGCGCGTCGGCATTAGCGACGAGCAGGAATCGGGCGGCGAAGCGGGAATGTTATCGTTGTTAATCGAAAAAGATTTCGCGTGTCTTGACGGTGGTGACGCCGACGAAGACCAATCTGATGCGTATCCGAATCCGAACACCAAATGCTAAACCAAGTTCCGAATAATTTTCGTCATCACAAACGACGACTTCAAAAATTCGGCTTGTGTGTTCTGTTATTGATGCAAACCTACACCGCCCGCGCGCAAACCGCTCCGCGCTCCGACACACAGAATTGGAACGATGTTCAATTCACAATTCCGATTAACCGTCAATTTGAGTTCCTTATCAGCGCACAGTTTCGCGCGGGCGATAACCTTCGCCAAATTATCGAGGAACGCGGCGGCTTCGGCTTGAATTTCAAGCCGTCTAAATTTCTATCTCTGTCACCGTCTTACTTTTACGCCGCGATGCAGCAAAGCGTGACGCGGCGGCGCAGCCACGAAAATCGTTTGTCGTTTGCCGCGACCGTGACGTTCCCGAAACTTAAAGATTTCACACTCACCGACCGCAATTTATTCGAGCGTCGTATGCGAAGTTTCGCCCCTGATGCGACGCGCTACCGCAACCGAGTACAAATCGAACACCCGGCGCGCATAAAAGATTTCAATTTCAATGTCTTCGTCTCGGATGAAGTCTTTTACGATTCCAGCATCCGCGCATGGTCACGCAATCGCATTCAGATTGGGATGAACAGAAAGCTAAACCAACACCTCACCGGCGACGTTTATTACACGCGCCAATCGGATGCGACCGCGACGCCCGGCGACCTCAACGTCGTCGGCACAGTCCTTCGTTTTCGTTTCTGACTTACTCGTCGCAAGTTTGCGTGACGAATGGTTGACGCAAAGTGTAAAGTATCCTCGAACCCACAAAAAATTAGTCACCGGAAAGTATGGATTCGCCGTGCCGATGAGTCGCGCCGCTTCACATCCGCACATGAAAACCACATCACGAAGCGAGACGGCTTGCTTGAAGTCGGAGCGTACAAGGCGACGGCGCAGCCAGCGAACTTAAAATTCAGAGGGCAAAAACTTGAGTCTCAATCATTCAAACCACAGTGCAAACAGCAGTGCGGAAAACTCACAGGGCAGTCATCACGATTCGACCGCGCTACCCGCGAAAACCTCAATCACATTTAAGTTGAACAATCGGGAAACGACCTTAGAAGTCGCGCCGTGGACGACTCTGCTTGACGCTTTGCGCGAGCAACTCAACTTGACCGGAACGAAAAAGGGTTGCGATCACGGACAGTGCGGAGCGTGTACCGTGATTGTTGACGGCGTGCGAATCAACTCGTGTTTGACGTTGGCGATTATGCGCGACGAGGCGGAAATCACGACGATTGAAGGCATCGAAGCTTTGTCGGAAGGCGACGGACTTCATGCCTTACAAACCGCGTTTATCGAATGCGACGCTTTCCAGTGCGGCTACTGCACGCCCGGTCAAATCTGTTCCGCCGTCGGTTTGATGAACGAAGGCAGGGCGCGCACGAAGGATGAAATCAGAGAATTGATGAGCGGCAACATCTGTCGCTGCGGTGCTTATCCGAACATCGTCGCCGCGATTGAACAGGCGATGAACGCGAGCGGAAACAACGTCAATCAATCCGAAGGGAGCGACGGGCGATGAACAACTTTTCTTACACGCGGGCAAACGACGTTGGCAATGCGGTCGCGGAAATCGCCGCCGACAATCACGCCAAGTTCATCGCGGGCGGCACAAACATCATTGACTTGATGAAAGAAAACGTCGAACGCCCGACGCGCCTTGTTGACATCTCGCGCTTGCCGCTAAATGAAATCACCGAAAGCGATGGTGGCGGCTTGCGTCTCGGCGCGCTCTGCACGAACGCCGACACCGCATATCACGCGCAAGTCGAAAAGCGTTATCCGTTGCTCTCAAGCGCGATTCTCGCCGGAGCGTCGCCGCAACTTCGCAACATGGCGACCGATGGCGGCAACCTTCTCCAACGCACGCGCTGTTACTATTTTTATGACACCGCGACCCCGTGCAACAAACGCGAACCCGGCACGGGCTGTTCCGCGATTAACGGCTTCAACCGCATCCACGCGATTTTAGGTACAAGCGAAGCGTGCATCGCCACGCATCCTTCGGATATGTGCGTCGCCCTCGCCGCCCTCGAAGCCGTCGTACATGTCACAGGCAAGAACGGCGAACGCGCAATCCCTTTTGCCGACTTCCACCGCTTGCCCGGCGACACGCCGCACCTCGACAATAATCTTCACGCCGACGAAATCATCACCGCGCTTGATTTACCCGCACAAGGTTTCGCCCAAAACTATACTTACCTGAAACTGCGTGACCGCGCGTCGTATGCCTTCGCGCTCGTCTCGGTCGCCGTCGCGCTTGACATGGACGGCGACACAATCAAAGAAGCGCGTCTAGCTCTGGGCGGCGTCGCACACAAGCCTTGGCGCGACACGGAAGCTGAAGCGATGCTGTCGGGTAAAAGCGCGACGAAAGAGAATTTTCAGAAGGCGGCGGAAGCGATTATCCGCGACGCCAAAGGCTTCGGTCACAACACATTCAAAATCGAGTTGGCGAAACGCGCCGTCGTCCGTGCGCTCAAACAAGCCGCCGAAGGGACGCCGCAACCGACGGAAATCAAGAAGGTGTTGTAGCGATGAATCAGGGTCGGCGGTGGCATGAACTTGACCGTTTCGGTAATGAGATTTATCTGACGGATGAAAGATGGAATCACATTACCGAACTGACGAATCACCCGGAAATGCACGGCTTTGAAAACGAATTGCGCCAAACGATTCGCACGGGGCAGCGCAAACAGGATTCGCTCAACCCGCAAAAGTATCGTTACTCGAAAGCCTTTGACAATCTGGTTGAAGGCAACACGCACGTCGTCGCTATCGTCTTGTTTCGCTTGACTGAAAACGAAGCAAGAGCATTGTTGTCGAACAATTACATCGTCACGGCTTATCTGAAAGAGGTAGGATAACCGGCTATGAGCAAACCTGATTTCAAGTACGACGAAGCGAGCGACAGTCTTTACATTTCGTTCGCGCCCGGTGAAAACGCCACCGGCATCGAACTCAACGAGCATCTACTGTTGCGCGTCAACAAAGCCGAACGCCGCGCAGTAGGCTTGACGATTTTTGATTATTCGGTGTTGGCGCAGCCGACCGAATCAGGCTTACGCAGCTTGCCGCTCGACGGGTTGAGGGCTTTGTCAGACGCCACGCGCGAACTCGTGCTTGGCATCTTGCAAACGTCGCCCGTTAAAGATGTTTTGTCGCTTTCGACTTACACCTCTCCGGCGATTGAAGCGATCCCGATTGCGTCCCTACAACAAACCGTCTTACCGCAACGTGCCGCGTAATCAGTTCAAAAGCGGCTAAGTAATTACACAAATTCAAGATATTAGTTCGAGGAGAAAAATGAGTTCAAACACTAAACAAATGAATAATAAAACGAACCAGAACCCGAACGGCAACGAAACCAACGATGCCAAGTCACAAGATTTGGAGATGAATCGTGAAGACGCGACAGACCAATTCTTGACGACCAATCAAGGCTTACGCATCAACGACAACCAGAACTCTTTGAAAGCGGGCGAACGCGGCGCGACGCTTTTGGAAGATTTCATTCTGCGCGAGAAAATCACGCACTTCGACCACGAACGCATTCCCGAACGCATCGTCCACGCACGCGGCGCGGCGGCGCACGGGGTTTTCCAAGTCTATGAATCAATGGCGAAATACACGAAAGCCAAATTCTTGTGCGACCCCAGCCGCGAAACGCCCGTCTTCGTGCGGTTTTCAACCGTCGCCGGTTCACGCGGCTCAGCCGATACAGCGCGCGACGTGCGCGGCTTCGCCGTCAAGTTTTATACCGACGAAGGCAATTACGATTTAGTCGGCAACAACATTCCGATTTTCTTTATTCAAGACGCGATAAAATTTCCCGACCTCATTCACGCCGTCAAACCCGAACCGCACAATGAGATTCCGCAGGCGGCTTCGGCTCACGATACTTTTTGGGATTTCATCTCGCTGATGCCCGAATCAACTCATATGATGATGTGGGCGATGAGCGACCGTGCGATTCCGCGCAGTTTCCGTATGATGGAAGGCTTCGGCATTCATACCTTCCGTTTCATTAACGAGGAAGGCAAATCGTGCTTCGTCAAATTTCACTGGAAACCTCTGCTCGGCGTTCACTCGGTCGCGTGGGACGAAGCGACGAGGATTTCCGGCAAAGACCCGGATTTTCACCGCCGCGATTTGTGGGAAGCGATTGACGACGGCGCGTTTCCCGAATGGGAATTCGGCGTGCAAATCGTCGCGGAGGAAGACGAACACAAATACGAGTTCGACCTGCTCGACCCGACGAAAATTATTCCCGAAGAACTCGTTCCCGTTCAGCGCATCGGCAAGATGACTTTGAATCGTAATCCAGATAACTATTTCGCCGAAACCGAACAGGTCGCGTTTCATCCCGGACACCTCGTCTCCGGCATTGATTTCACGAACGACCCGCTCCTTCAAGGACGACTTTTCTCTTACACCGACACGCAACTTTCGCGCTTGGGCAGTCCGAACTTTCACGAAATTCCGATTAACCGTTCCGTCGCGCCCGTCCATAATAATCAACGCGACGCACAGATGCGCCAGACGATTAACACGGGGCGCGTTTCATATCAGCCGAACTCAATCGGCAATGGTTGCCCGTTTCAAGCGATGATGAAAGACGGCGGTTTTCACACGCACGA
>JBGTMR010000343.1:0-5217 GCA_041743485.1 Pyrinomonadaceae bacterium | reverse complement strand
TCGTTTCTGATGTTGAGTCCGACGATTGCCGTCGTCACCAACATTGACCGCGAACATATGGACAGATACGAAGACATGGCGGACGTGAAAAAAAGCTTCGCGGATTTTGCGAACAAAGTTCCGTTCTACGGCGCGAGCGTGCTGTGTCTCGACGACCCGAACGTGCAGGCTATCTTGCCCGATGTGAAGCGTCGCCGCATCACTTACGGCTTGAGCGCGCAGGCTGATGTGTCAGCGCACGGCATCAAATTCGATAAGAATTTCGGTTCGAGTTTTACGGTGTGGCGCGGGGCGGAAGTGATGGGCGAAGTGAGTTTGCGCGTACCGGGTTTGCACAATGTTTATAACGCTTTGGCGAGTATCGCGGTCGGGTTTGAATTGGACGTTTCGTTTGACGACATCGCGGCGGCGTTGGGTGAGTTCAGCGGCGTAGGGCGCAGGTTTCAGGTTCGCGGTGAAGCGGCGGGCGTCCTTGTCGTGGATGATTACGGGCATCATCCGACGGAAGTTAAAGCGACACTCGCGGCGGCGAAAATCGGTTCGGGCGGAAGGCGGCTTGTCGTGCTGTTTCAACCGCATCGCTATTCGCGCACGCAAGATCAGATGGACGATTTCGCGCGTTCTTTCAATAACGCCGACGTGCTGTTTATCACGGATATTTACGCCGCGAGTGAAGAGCCGATTGAGGGCGTGACGACCGAAGCATTGATTGAAAAGATTAAGGCTTACGGTCACAAAGACGCGCGACATGCCGGAAAGATTGAAGCGACGGTGAGTTTGGTGTTCGATGAAGCGCGCCCCGATGATGTGGTCGTGACGCTCGGTGCGGGCAACGTCTCGCAAATTGGCGAACAGCTTTTGACGTTGTTGCGGGAACGGGAAACAGTGTGAAGATTTCTGCGTCGTTCTCTGCGCTCTCCGCGTCTTTGCGGTTAATGACTGTCAGAATTTTTAACCACAGAGACACAGAGAAAACGCAGAGAGAAAGAAGTTCGGGATGGCTTTGATGAAGTGAGAGGCGGGAGATTTCATGATGATTGTGAGTGAAGAATCCATAGCCGAAGATGACATTACACCGGAAGCACCGATTCGCAGTCAGCCGCGCGCGGGCGTGCGCGATGCGATGGTCGAAGCGATTGCGGCGCGTTATGAAGTCAAAGCCGAACGCGGGCGACGCTTCGCGGAGATGACTTCGTTGCGAGTTGGCGGGCAAGTGGATTGGACGCTCTCACCGACGACGGAAGAACAGGCGGCGCGCGTCGTGCATCGTCTTGATGAAGCGCATATCTTATGGCGCGTGCTTGGCGCGGGGTCGAACGTGCTTGCCGATGATGCGGCGCATCATTACGTCGTCATCAACATGCGCGACTTGAAGGGCGTGGCGGAGTTTGACGGTGGGCGTGTCTCAATCAGCGCGGGTTACAGTTTGCCGCGTTTGTGCGTCGAAGCGGTCAAGCGGGGCTTGTCGGGGATTGAAGGTTTGGGCGGGATTCCGGGAACAATCGGCGGGGCGTTGTGGATGAACGCCGGAGCTTACGGAAATGAAATCGGGACGGTGGTTGAAAGCGTGAGGATTGCGCGCGGCGGCAATGTCGTGACTGTGCCGGGTGCGGAAATCGGTTGGTACTACCGCAAGGCTTCGTTCGCGTCCGGTGATTTGATACTCGGTGCGACGCTTGTTTTGAAAAGCGATGACCCCGAAGCGATTGCGGAGCGTATGAACAAAGCGAAGCAGCAACGCTTGACGACGCAACCGCACGGAGCGCGTTCCGCCGGATGCTTTTTCAAGAATCCGCCCGGCGGTTTAAGCACGGGACGTATGATTGACGAACTCGGATTGAAAGGTACACGGCGCGGCGGCGCGCTCGTCTCGCCCGTTCACGCCAACTTTATCGTCACCGACGGCAAGGAAGCGACCGCGACCGACACGCTCGCCCTCGCGGAAGAAATCAGGCAGCGCGTGCAAAGCGAACGCGGCGTTGAACTTGAATACGAAGTCGAGTTGTGGAAGGGCGATGAGGTGAAAGGCGAAGGGCGAAAGTCGAAAGGTGAAGTGGAAGCAGAAGGCGGGGTTGAGGAAAGCGGGGGTGAGCGTTGAAAGAACAAACGATAAAAACCAGACAGCCGAACACGGCGAACACGACGAGCGGGGCTAATGCGCGGCGTGCCGTGACGCGCTCCGCCGTCGGTGGCGGGCAACGTCCGGCGGCGCGCGGCGGTGCGGGGCGCACGCGACAAGAGAGAAAATCATCGTCGCTTGATTGGCGCAAAATCGCGGCGAACGCGCGGGCGGTGATGCCGGTTGCGCTCAAAGCCTTCGTGGTTATCTGTTTCGCGGCGATGCTCATCTTCGGTTACAAAGCGGTGGCGGCGGCTTCGTTTTTTAACTTGCGGCGCATTGATGTCGAAGGCACGGAGCGGGCTTCGGATGAAAATATACGGCGGCGCATCAAGGCTTCGGTCGCGGGAGAGGGCGTGTGGCGCGCAGATTTGAACGCATTGAGCGCGGACTTGGCGAAAGAATCTTGGGTGCGCGCAGCGGTCGTGTCGCGTGTGCTTCCGTCAGGGGTTCGTGTACGCATCACGGAGCGCACGCCGCAGGCTGTGGTTCGCACAAGTGAAGGTAAGATGATGTGGGTTGACGATGAAGGCGTGATGCTCGCCGCCGTCACCGCTTCGGACAAGATGCCGGAGTTTATCTTGCGCGGGTGGAACGAAGGCGAAACGGCGACGGCAAAAAAAGAGAATCAACCGCGCGTTAAAGCTTATCGCCAGATGAATAAAGCGTGGACGGACGCGGGGATAGCCGACCGCGTGAGTGAAATCAATGTTGATGATTTGCGCGACGTGCGCGCCCAACTCGCGGGACGCGACGCGGGCATTGAAGTAAGATTGGGAGCGGAGAATTACGGCTCACGTTTGCGTGAAGCCTTGAACGTGCTTGATGATGCGAGACGTTCACCGAAAGGCGGCGCGAACATACGTTATATCGTCGCCCTCAACGATGACCGCATCATCGTCGGGTCAAATCCGAGTGGAGCGGTAAATTAAAAGTTGGATTGCTTCGTGTAGTTTATGGCAGGCAAGAAACAGCGAATGCTGAAAAACCATGCGCGAATAATAAGTGAATTGCCGTCGCTTATCGAAACCGCCGAAAGAGGAAGTCTTGAAGCGCAGCATCGTCTCGCAGCATTCTATGCCACAGATGATTTATCCGGGTTGAAGGATGAAGTCAAAGCGGTTGGATGGTACACGAGGGCGGCGGAGCAAGGTCATGCTGAGTCACAATATGATTTAGGGTTCATGCTAATTTTGGGAGAAGGAACGGAAAAAGATGTAGCTAAGGGTTTGTGGTGGATGGAGCAGGCGGTCGCTAATGGAAACGATTATGCTGCTAGAGTTTTGTCGGACATGTACGGCAAGGGATTATATGGAGTCGAATTAGATGGAAAGAGAGCGGCGCAGTGGAATGAAAAAGCGGGTGAGTACAAAGACAGAATCTAATAATTCGATGAATGTGACTCGCTTCTGTTTCATACCTTATCCCAAGCGTTCGGGCGATGGAGTTCAGGCTTTGATTTTAGATTCAGAGTAATTTCTCAGCCGTCTTCAGACGGCTTCCCCGCGAGGGCGCATAGACCAGCCGTTTGACGGCTGGATTGACGGTTGAAAAATTAAAAAGGGCGTTTCCAACGTCCTTCTCGAAACCGGCTTTAGCCACACAGGTGATGAGATGTCGCGCAAAGTTTATGCGGAAATCAATCTTCATTTTACTTGGCACACGAAAGGGAGCGTGCCTGTTATCACATTTGAGATTGAAAACAGATTGCATCACTATCTGAAGCATCGGGCTGTAGAAACCAGAGGCGTCATCTTTCACGAAGTCGGTGGGACGCAAAATCACATTCATCTTGCCGTGAGCATTCCGCCGACATTGCCGATTAGCGAGTGGCTTGGGAAATTAAAAGGCGCGAGTTCGTATTACATCAATCACGAAATCGCTGACCGTAAGGTACTCGAATGGCAAGACGGATATGGCGTGGTGAGTTTCGGGACAAAAGATTTAGAGTGGGTGAAGCGTTACGTGAGGAATCAGAAAGAGCATCATGCGAGCGGACGAATTTATGAACGATTGGAGCGAACGGAAGACGGCTCAAGCCCGACGGAGTAAGCCCGTTAGAAACGGGCTGGAGAATTATTAGCTGTTTTACCCAGCCGTCAAACGGCTGGTCTAATCGCCGCTTCGCGGAAAGCCGTCTGAAGACGGCTGAAGGAGTTGCGATTCGGGATATGAAATTTGAGATAGAAGCGGTACGCCGCCGCAACCTGCGGAAGAGAAGTAGTTACGGTTCGGGTTTGCAATTTGAGATATAAGATTTGAGATTGAGACTCGGAAATTGAAACATCACATCTCGAATGTTTCGGCTCCGCATTTGAAGAAATCAAATGCCAACTTTGGAAGAGGAGAATAAGCGAATGGCGAAACGCCCGTCGCACACAGTCGGATTAAGTATCGGCACGAATCGCGTCACCTGCATCATCGCGGAGGGCGATGCGAATGTCGCGGCGGGCGCGCCCATTGAGGTCGTCGGCATCGGCGAATCGGAGGCGCGCGGGCTTCGTAAAGGCGTTATCGTCAACCCGGACGCGGCGGTTGATGCGATTAAGCGCGCGGTCGAAGATGCCGAGCGTATGAGCGGACTGCAAGCCGAAGAAGCGACGATTAACCTTGCCGGTTCGCATATTCAAGGCGTCAACGGGCAGGCGGTCGTCGCGGTCGCCAATCGTGACCGCGAGATTACGCCGGAAGATGTGCGCCGCGCGGTTGATTCGGCGTGCGCGATTCAGCTTCCCGCCGGAAGGGAAATCGTTGACCGTCTGCCGCAGGAATTTATCGTGGATGACCAAGACGGAATCAATGACCCGGTGGGTATGATCGGGGCGCGTCTTGCTGTAAAAGTTCACATCGTGACGAGTCCGGTCACGGCGCGGCAGAACGCGATTAACGCCGTCAACCGCGCGGGCTTAATGGTCACGGATATGGTTCTCGAACAACTCGCGGCGGCGGAAGCGACGCTGACCGACGATGATAAAGAGTTCGGGGCGGCACTCGTGGACATCGGGGCGGAGACGACGGGCTTGGTGATTTACCAGCGCGGGGCGGTTCAACATACCGCCGTGTTCGCGCTCGGCGGAGCGCACTTTACGAACGACATT
>JBGTMR010000342.1:0-2171 GCA_041743485.1 Pyrinomonadaceae bacterium | reverse complement strand
GCTATCAGAAGTTCCGAAAAACGGTTTGCTTCATTTAACATAAAGAAAATTTACAGGCGTTCGTGATACAACTAAAGTGATGCGCGTGAGCGGAAACAGACGCTAAAAACAATTCGTTCCGAACGAGCCTAAGCCTTGACTCCAGACACCGAAAAACAGCGAACAGCTTACACTCTCGCAACATGGTTGCGGGCATTGGACGCTTTTTTTCAAGTCCGCCTTCACCCGACCGCCGACCCGACGGGCGGCGAAGCCCTGACGCGCGATTGGATTGCCGAAGTGCGCGTCGCGCGTCGCGCTTTGTTGAACTGCGCGCATCTCGCGGCGCAACTCAAGAGCGATTCATCCACGAACTCTGAAGAAAATTCTATCGAATACAATCTGTCCGGCATCAATCGTTTGACCGAAGCAAAATCCGAAGATACTTTTGAAGCGTCCGCGCCGTTCGATGAGCAACTCACGACGCTTGTCGCCACGCTCGAAGATGCGGCGGGCGTCGGTGAAGGTTTATCGTCGGCTTCGCGTGTGACGTGTCAGGCGTGGATAAGTTACGGGCGTTTAGCGACTGCCGAACTGCGGCGCAATCAGGCGGCGCAAAAGTTGTCTGAAGCGATAGAGAAAAGGAATCTCGCGCAGCTTCCGCCGTCAATCGCGCGGCTCGTCGAATCAATTCCGTCACCGGATTTCAGCACCGATTTACTGTTCGTGTTCGCGGGTCTGTTTCGTCTGCTCGAACACTTGCGGTTTATCGAACCCTTGTTGACGAAAGATTATCCGCTCAAGCAATCGCTTCCTTTGTGGACGCTGATTCACGAAGAAGCAAGCGCGATACTCGATTTTATTTCGACGCGCGCGATGCAATCCGAGAAACTCGATGAAAATCTTTTCGACACGCTCGACGGCACGAGTTATGCCATCGGCATGGAACTTCGCAAGGTGTTCGCGCATGAACTCGTCGGGATGAGCGAGGCGCGCAATGCGATGACGTTGTTCGTCAAAGTCGAAAACGCGCACGGGTTATTGCGCGATTGCTTTCAACAATCAATTATCACTCTCGCGCAAACCTTCGATGCGGCGTTTGAGCCGAAGCCTTTATTTAACACACTTCAATCGAAGGTCGAGCAGTCTCTGCGTCTGCGCTGCGACGTGTGGCGATTGTTGAAAGACGTGCGCGAAGTCGAGCGCGCGCGGGACATGAATCGCTTTCCCATGTTGCTCGAAAAATGCGATGCGTTCCGGCAGGGGAGTATGCGTTATTTAATGTACAAGGATTGGGAAGCCTTCGAGCGTTTTGTGGATGAAGCGACGGCGGCGCGCGGCGTCGCGGAACGCATCCCCGTGCTTCATCGTTTAGGGACGTTTCTCGAAACCCTGTTCGGGCAAATCAACATGCGCGCCGCGCTCGCCGCGTATCCGTTTGAAGAACCGCAGGATGATGAACACATTCTTCAGCTTTGATTCTTTAACGAAACAAATTACGAAATGGTCGGGCGGTTTGAATCTATTTGATGGAACAGCAAACTGAACAATACTCCTTGTTGAATTATTATCAACGGCGTAAACGGAAAGTGATTGTTGCGGCTGCTGTTTTCTCGTTGTTGTTAGGTCCTCCGTCAATTCTTTATGAAAACACTGCACAGGTACACGCGCTTGACATCATTTCATTCATCGGCTTCGGCGTGTTGATGTTTGCATGGTGTTTTTACGACAGCCTTGAGCGTAACAAACCTTTAAGTTCTTCCTTTCGTTTGCTTCTCATTATCTTCGGCATGTTCGCTCTTATAGCTTATTTGCTGAAGTCACGAGGTTTAATGAAAGGTTTGCTTGCCATCGGCACGGCTTTGCTACTCCTTCTCGGCATGGGTTCGCTCATGGGTTTGTCAGGAGGATTGTTTGTATTAATAAGTGGTTCTAGCTAACTTACTCCCGCGTTAAAACAAACTTCACAATCCCATAGACTCTCGCACATACTTCGGCGCGGGCGAATCGAACGGCAACATCAAATTTCATCCGCTCGTTCAAATTCTTTACCGAACCGCTCGATACGTTGCTGAATCTCCGCCACGATTTCCTTTAATGAAACTAGGTCGCTGTCGCTAACATGCTTGGCTAACACTTCAAATAAAGGCTCGACATCAGAACGATAATCGTAAAGTAAAGTCGCCACATCA
>JBGTMR010000341.1:0-13408 GCA_041743485.1 Pyrinomonadaceae bacterium | reverse complement strand
CGCATCGCGTCAATCGCCGCGTGTTTGATGTGCGCGGGCGTGTCGAAGTCGGGTTCGCCCGCCCCGAAATCAACGACATCAATGCCTTCGGCGCGCATCCGCGTCGCGGCTTGCATCGCGGCAAGCGTCGCGGAAGATTGCATCCGGGCGATTGCCGGAGAAACGGGGAACTCTTGTGTGGTGTGCCTCATAACGTTGATTGAAAATTTCAAATTTGAGATTTCAAATTTTAAGTTTTTTTGTTCACGCTCAAATCAAATAAGTTCGATGAACTACCGTGACAAAGCGGTATTAGGTGGTTTCGGCTGTGGGATTAAGTTCAAACTTTTCCTTCAAACGACTCTCGACTGCGCGCGGAACTAAACCCGTGACGCTCGCCCCAAGCCTGTACACCTCTTTGACAAGCCGCGAACTGACATAAGAATAAGCTTCGGCGGGCATCATAAAAACCGTTTCCAACTTAGGCTCGATGCGGCGATTCATCAAAGCCATTTGCAGTTCATACTCGTAATCTGAAATCGCCCGTATCCCGCGCACTATGGCGTGAACGTCCCGCTCGACCGCGTACTTCGTCAACAACCCTTCAAAATCTTCGACGATTAAACGACACTCACCCGCGTCAATCTCCGCCAATGCTTCAAGCAAAATCTCGCGCCGTTCAAGCGCGGTGAACAGCGGAAGCTTATCAGGATTAACCGCGATAGCGACGATGATTTCATCGAACAACTTGCACCCGCGCGCGATGATGTCCAGATGACCATTGGTCACAGGGTCAAACGAACCGGGATAAATAGCACGTCGCATAGGAGCAGTGGTCAGTGGTCAGAAAAAGGCAGGAGGAAATTAGCACACCGCGCGATGCCGGACAATACTAAGGCAGAAGCTCAAACATCCTTGCGTGCGAAGCCCACCCTTTCTGACCGCTATCCACTGCTCACTGCTCTTACTGACCACTGACCACTGACCACTGACTACTGCTTCTCTTGACACTTGCGCCGCGTGCGTTGTTCAATAGCCGACGAAACAACGTGGTGATTTAAGGCAACTTGCAGCCACGAAAAACAATTAGCTAAACAGCACGGCGCGTCTTTTGTTCTGACAAGATTAAAAGGTTTTCTCTAAAACGCCCCGCGTTGTAATTCAAAGCGCGGGGCGTTTTCCTGTCAGAACTTATATTGAGTGACATGCGCCGCCGCACTTCTAAGGAGCAAAGCAACATCAGCATGAGCGATTTTCTTGACACACTGAAAGACCGCATCGTCGTCTTCGACGGGGCGATGGGAACGAACCTTCAATCACAAGATTTAACCCTCGAAGATTACGGCGGGGCGCAGTTTGAAGGCTGCCCGGAATACCTTTTAATCAGCAAACCGGAAGCGATTGAGCGAGTTCACACCGCGTTTTTCGATGTCGGCTGCGACGTTATCGAAACCAACTCGTTCGGGGCGACGCCGCTCGTCTTGGGCGAATACCAAATCGCACATCTCGCTTATGACTTAAACGTCAAAGCCGCGCAACTCGCCAAACGCATCGCCCGCGATTACTCGACGAAAGCCAAACCGCGTTGGGTCGCGGGTTCGATAGGTCCCGGCACAAAACTCCCGACGCTCGGACACATCACATACAAAGAATTGAAAGCATCGTTCGCCGAACAGGTGCGCGGGCTGGTTGACGGCGGCGTGGACATTCTCATCGTCGAAACGTGTCAGGATTTGCTTCAAATCAAGTGCGCCCTCGCCGCGATTTTCGATCACTTCAGTAAAACGAAAACGCGCATTCCCGTTATCACACAGGTCACAATCGAGACGTTCGGCACGATGCTTAACGGCACGGAAATCAGTGCCGCCCTGACCACTCTCGAACCGTTCCCGATTGACATCATCGGCATGAACTGCGGCACGGGTCCCAAGCACATGACCGAAAGCATCAGGTATCTGTGCGAAAACTCACCGATACCCGTATCCGTTCTGCCGAACGCCGGACTGCCGGAAGTCAAAGACGGAGCGCAGTTTTATGATGAGACGCCCGAAACCTTCACCGCGCAGGTCGTTCACTTCGCCAAAGATTTCGGCGTCAATGTCGTCGGCGGATGTTGCGGCACGCGCCCCGCGCACTTGAAAGCGGTCGTCGAAGCGATGGAGCGCATCACGCCGAAACAACGCGGCGCGAAGCTGATTCCATCCGCTTCATCAATCTACATTCAACAGCCTTACGTTCAAGACAATTCGTTTCTCATCATCGGTGAGCGCGTCAACGCATCCGGTTCAAAGAAGATGCGCGACTTGCTCAACGCCGAAGATTGGGACGGTCTCGTTTCACTCGCCAAAGAGCAGGAACGCGAAGGCGCGCACATACTCGATGTCAACGTGGATTTCGTCGGGCGCGATGGCGAAAGCGACATGCACGAACTCGCGTCGCGGCTTGTCACGAACGTCAAACTCCCCTTGATGTTCGATTCGACCGAATGGCAAAAGATGGAAGCCGGACTGCAACACGCGGGCGGCAAGTGCATACTCAATTCGACCAATTACGAAGACGGCGAGGAACGCTTTCTTAAAGTTTTACAACTCGCCAAAGACTTCGGCGCAAGCGTCGTCATCGGCACGATTGACGAGCAGGGGATGGCGCGCACCGCCGACGATAAATTTAGAATCGCCGCCCGCGCTTATCAACAGGCGATTGATTTCGGCTTCGCGGCGCACGATATTTTCTTTGACCCGCTCGCCCTTCCCATCTCGACCGGCATCGAAGAAGACCGCCGAAACGCCGCCGAAACCATCGAAGGCATACGCCGGATAAAAAGCGAACTGCCCGGATGCTTCACGCTTCTCGGCGTCTCAAATGTCTCGTTCGGTTTGTCGCCCGTTTCGCGCGTCGTGCTTAATTCCGTGTTTTTGCATGAAGCGCGCGAAGCCGGATTGGACGCCGCCATCGTTCACGCCGGAAAAATGATTCCGCTCAATCGCATTCCCGAAACGCAAAGAGAAGTCGCGCGCCACTTGATTTACGATGAACGAACATTCGACGGCGACATCTGCACTTACGACCCGCTCGGTAAGTTCACGACCCTGTTTGAAGGCGTCTCCGCGAAAAAGGAAAAGAAAATTGATTCGACGCTTCCCGTCGAAGAACAATTAAAAAATCACATCATTGACGGCGAGAAAATCGGACTCGAAAACAACCTCAACCGCGCACTCGAAACTCATCCCGCGCTCGACATCATCAACAACGTCTTACTCGACGGCATGAAGGTTGTCGGCGACCTTTTCGGCAGCGGTCAGATGCAGTTGCCGTTCGTTTTACAGAGTGCAGAAGTGATGAAAACGGCGGTCAAGTTTCTCGAACCCTTCATCGAAAGAAAGGGCGGAGCGACCACCAAAGGCACAATGGTCTTGGCGACCGTCAAAGGCGACGTTCACGACATAGGCAAAAATCTCGTTGACATCATCCTCACCAACAACGGTTATAAAGTCGTCAATCTCGGCATCAAGCAAGGAATTGACGACATCTTGAAAGCCCACGCGGAACACAACGCCGACGCCATCGGGATGAGCGGTCTGCTTGTCAAATCAACGCTTATCATGCGCGACAATCTGGAGTTGATGAACGAGCGAAGCATTAATGTCCCCGTCGTTCTCGGCGGGGCGGCTCTCACACGTCGCTATGTCGAAGCCGACCTCGAACCGCTTTATGACGGCAAATTGTTTTACGCGAAAGACGCTTTCGACGGTCTTTATGTGATGGATAAACTCGTGGCGACGAACATTGTAATGAACGGCGACGATGCCGCGCATCACGACATCGAAAACAGCATCGCCGCCAACAGTGCCGCCCGAACATCAAGCAACGGGGCGCACGAAAACGCCGCGCACACGGTCGCCGAACTTTTGGCTTCCGGCGCGGTTGCCGACGAACAATCCGCGACACGTCAGGCGACACAAGCCGCGCTTGCCGGAGCATCAGCTTCCGCATCAAAGGGCGACGCGGCGAACGTCGTCTTGAGTAAAACCGAAGCTTCGCAAATTGACGAAGAAGATGTTCCCGTTGGTGAAGACGCGAAACTCGGTTTAAGTGCGGAAGCCGTCGCACGCGCCAACCGCTTCGTTCCCACAGGTGACACGTCACACACCACACGTTCCGCGACGCGGGAAGATGTCGCAATCCCACGCGCCCCGTTTTACGGTCAGCGCGTCGTCACAGACATTTCACTTGATGACGTGTTCGCGTTCGTCAACGAAACCGCGCTGTTCAAAGGTCAGTGGCAATTCAAGCAAGGCAAAACCACCGCACTCGATTACAAGCATCTCGTTAAATCGAAAGTGCGCCCGATGTATGAAGAATTGAAAGAGCGAAGCAAGCGCGAAAATCTTCTACAACCGCAAGTCGTGTATGGATATTTTCCGTGTCAATCCGAAGGCAACGACCTCATCATCTACCAAGACGATGAGCGCACAGAACAGGTTCGCTTCACCTTCCCGCGCCAGCCAAACTTGAAGCATTTATGTCTCGCGGACTACTTCGCACCCACAAAATCGGGACGCATGGATACGGTCGGCTGTCATCTCGTCACAATGGGCAAGCGCGCGAGTGAGTACGCAAACGAACTGTTCAAAGCCGACAACTATTCCGACTATCTCCTGTTTCACGGTCTTTCGGTCGAAGCGGCGGAAGCCCTCGCCGAGATGTGGCACAAACACATTCGCACCGAACTCGGCATCGCAAACAAAGACGCCGCCGACTTAAACGCCCTGTTCCGTCAAGGCTATCAAGGCTCGCGTTTCAGCTTCGGCTATCCCGCGTGTCCGAACCTCGAAGACCAAGCCAAGCTGTTTAGGCTTATTGACCCTGCGACGATTGGCGTCGAACTGACGGACGAATTTCAACTCGACCCCGAACAATCAACGTCCGCCCTTATCTGTCACCACGAAGAAGCGAAGTATTTTTCGATTGAGTAAAGAGTGATTGCGGTTTAATCTAGGCGGCGATGAAACACTGAAAATGCGAATCAAGAGTAAAGATTTCGATTGCCATGTTCATCAGCTACGGTAGTAGCGGCAAGATGGTAGCCCACAGTGAAGGCGAAGCCGTAACTGTGGGTTTAAGCACAAAGGATTTTTAGCTGCGGTAGCAGCGTAAGATAAGCGGATGAGAACGGTTTGCGCCTGATTTCTGCCGCTACTACCGTAGCTTGAAACCTCTTTCTACCTTCTTCCCACAGTTACGGCTACATTTCATTTCGCCTTCACTGTGGGCTACCGTCTTGCCGCTACTGCCGTAGCTAAAGACAGGGCGCATACTTAACCTTTGATTCGCATTGAAAGAGGTGAAACGGTATGAACGGACTAATCAAAAGACTGTGCGCGTTTCTGATCGCTTTCGTCGGCAGCATCGCAATTTATCATGCACTACCGGTACGCCCCGCGCCGCTTGAACTCAAAGCTACGCTTGTGCCGTGTCGCTTGTTGAGTAACTTGATGCTTGATGAGAATGCGAAACCACAGCCTTGCCCTGTCGCAATGGCGGTCGAACAAAATGATGCCGTCGCGTTTGAAGGTTTCGACCCGTACTTAATCAGGGCTGGTTGTGTGTCGCCGCTTTTCGTTGCCATTGACAGCGAAGGAGTAGTGACAGGTCTTAACTTTCGTGAGGAGTTTGGAAACGTTTATGACCGTGATGACATGGGATACAAAAGCGAGTTTTCTGGACTCCAAACCAGACTATGGAACATCTTTAATGAGCGCATCAAAGTTCGCGCATTTCAAGAGGAATTGGAGACACGCGAAGACTTGCCTGTGAACAAGCGCATCGTGGCGTCCGTCGTTGTTCTCGCGTCCTGCTCTGTAAAATATCAAGATGTGTTGCGTGTGATGGATGCCGTGAAAGCGTCGGGCGCAAATCAAATCTCACTGCAAGTGAAAGATTGCGACACTGTTGACGACACCGTTAATAGAAACAAGTAAAGTTGCGAAACACATGTCAGTGCTAATTTTTCGCCGTTTGAATTTTGATGTCTGCCGTTGAAATAAATCCTACTGACCACCCCGCGCCGATTGACCCGCCGCCCGCGCTTCCCGTCACCAACAGGCTTGACCCGACGATTGAAGAAGTCGCCGCGCTGTCATCCGTCGAACGCGCTTCTTTCTATCTCGCGCACCGGATGAATCAGGGGACGGCGAAGCGTGCGATGACGTGGCTGCAAAGCACGCTCGGCATGGGCTGGATTCGCGTGGCGACGTACAACATCATGCGCGTCTATGGATTTGAGAACGTCGAAGCGACAGACCACGCGCGCCCGATAATTCTCGCATCGAATCATCGTTCGTTCTTCGATATGTACGCCGTCAGTGCCGAACTTTACCGCCGCACGACGTGGCGCAAAAGTCTGTTCTTTCCGGTTCGCGCTCGCTTCTTTTACACCACACCTTTGGGAAGTCTGGTGAACTTCATCATGGGTTGGTTCTCGATGTACCCACCGATTTTTATGACACCGGAAAAGCGCGTCTTTGACTTGTATTCATTTCAAAGACTCGCCACGCTTGCACGCACGGGCGAAGGTCACATCATAGGTTTTCACCCCGAAGGCACGCGCAATAAATCAAGTGACCCGTACAGTTTTCTGCCGCCAAAAACAGGCATCGGCAAACTTGCGATGGCGGTTGAAAACATTCAAATCATCCCCGTATTCGTCGCCGGATTGGAGCAGAAAAGTCTTATCAAACAGGTCGCGCGCAACTGGCAACACGACGCCGAGCCAATTCGCATACACTTCGGACAGGCGATAGACCTCTCCGCGTTTCGCGGCAAACGCGACGCCCTTCGCACACACAAAGAAATCGCCGATTTTATAATGTCCAAAATCGCCGAACTCGCCGAACGAGATAAGGAATTGACGCATTGATCCATTCAGTCATTGATTCAATGAGAAGAAGATTGATTCAGTGACTCACGCAGTTATTGAATCAATGAACCGATGAATCAATGAATCATTCTTCTCTACCTCTCATCATCGTCAATCCGTCGTCCGCCGGTGGCTCGACCGGAGAGCGTTGGGCGGGTATTGCATCCGACATACGCACGCACTTCGGGGCGTTCGAGTGCGCGTTCACTCAGAAGGCAAACGATGCACGCGACATCGCGCGGCGTGAAACGGAAAGCGGACGCGCTTTCATCATAGCGTGCGGCGGTGACGGCACGATAAACGAAGTGGCGAACGGGATTTTAGAAGTCGAAGGCGAAGCGCGGGACAAATCCGAACTCGGCATTTTACCTTCGGGGACGGGCGGCGATTTCCGGCGCACGCTTGAGATGCCGACGAACATTCCAAACGCCGCGCGTGCTTTGCGCGAAGGCATCACGCGCACGATTGACGCGGGGCGTGTGACGTTCACAAACGGCGAAGGCGTTCAATCTTCGCGCTACTTTCTCGGCGTCTCGTCAACCGGAATCGCAGGGGATGCTCTCGAACGTGTTAAGGGCAATCCGCTCGCGTGGTTGCCCGCGTCGTCATCGCGTTGGCTCGGCGGTCAATTCAGTTTCGCGGCGGCGGCACTCGGCGCGGTGATGCGTTTTGAAAAACCGACGCTCATGATGAGGGTTGACGACGGAGAAGAACGCCGCGTGACGATTACGAACTTATGCGTGGCGAACGCGCGCTACTTCGGCGGCGGCATGAAAATCGCGCCCCGTGCCTTACTTGACGACGGCTTGCTTGACCTCGTAATCATCGGCGACATCGAACGCTCGCGCGTCGTGATGAACATCCACAAGCTCTACGCCGGAACGCACCTCGACCTTGACGAAGTTCAACACGCCCGCATCCGCCGCGTGCATGTTCGCTCCGCATCCGATGAACTTGTGAAAATCGAAGCCGACGGTGAAATAGTCGGACACTTGCCCGCGACGTTTGAAGTTATACCTAAAGCTTTGCGTGTGCGTTGTAAGAATTGATTCGTTGATTCATCGGTTCATTGATTCAATGGCTGAATGAATCAATTATTCCCGCCGAATGCCGCGCTCTTGCCCAAGAAGTTGCGGCGTACATAATCAACCGTATCCTGCAAAGTTTCCTGCGGGTCGCGCGGTATAAAGCCTAATTCGCGCTCGGCTTTCGATGAATCGAAGTACCAGAAATGTTCCGCCTGTTCGACTTCTTCGGGTTCTAAAGGCGATGCCCAATTCCATTGTTTGAACAAGGCATCAACCGCTTTCGCCCCGAACACGTTGAACTTCGACGGCAACGCGAGACGCGGGGCGGGCGTTTTCGTGATGCGCTCAAGCCTGCCGAAGAACTTTTCAAACGACCAGTTGACCGCACCCAAAAGATAACGCTCGCCGTGTTTGCCGTCGCGCATCGCACGCTGAAACGCTAAGGCGGCATCGCGCGCGTCAACGAAATTCAAGCCGCCCGAAGGCGTGACGTGAATCTTGCGGGCGAGAAAATCAAGCACCACTTTCGTCGAACTCAAACGCTCATCGCCCGCGCCCAACAACAAACTCGGATTCATAATCACGAGACGACGATTCGCGCCCGTAAAGTTTTCGAGCGCGGCGCGTTCCTGATAAAACTTGCTTGCGTAATAACCCCATCGCGCGATGATGTCCAGAGGCGGCATGGACGATTCATTCGCCACGTCATTGCTTGATTCGGAGGCGGCGAGTGTGCCGCTCGAAGATGCGACGACGATGGTTTCGACTTCCGCCTTTGTCGCCGCATCGCACAGAAGGCGCGTGCCTTCGACGTGAATCGTGTGCATCTTGTGCGCGTCTTCCGCCTTGCGTGAAACGTGTCCCGCGAGATGATAAATCTCCTTCACACCTTCGACCGCGCGCCTTACATCATCCGCGTTCGTAATTGAACCTTCGACGATTTCAACCGCCGAATCTCGCAACCACGCCGGAGCCTTCGTCGTCATCACACGCACACGCGGCGTTTTCGCATCAATTAAATTCTGCAAAAGATGACGCCCTAAAAACCCCGTTCCGCCCGTGATGAGCGTCGCGGGCGCATCAGGTTTTGCCGGTGTGTGCGCGTCGCGCCTTTCGGTGATTGTCGTCGCATCATCGGACGCGATTTTCTTGCGTGACTTGCGCGGAGCGTCGGTGGTCGGTTTATCTTTGGTGCGTTTGGTTGATGAGGTCATTGAGAAAATGTCAGGCTCAATCAGGATTGCGATAAAGCGGCAATCCCTTTTAGCTATGCGGCGATTTCTTCACGCTGTGTAAGTTGCTGCCTACCAACTTCAGTTATCCAGTAAAGAGGTTGTCCCCCTTCACCTTCGGCGCGAATCAAATCTTCCTGCTCAAGATTATCTAAGGCTTCGCCCAGACGGTGAATGACCGAAAGATTCTCGCCGTAACTCAATGCTCTATCGAGTTGATACCAAGACCATTGACCATCGTGTTTGGCGACGCATTTCAGAATGTCTTTTTTAAGATTGTCCAAGTCCATAATTTATCTCCAATCATAGAAATGTTTCGCGGCATCCGGGTGATACAAAGGATTGTTTGTCAGAGAGGTTGAGTTCTCCCTGATGCCATAATCCTCAAGCGTCGCCGTGTGTGCGTTATTCCACAGTTCGCGCCGCGCGTCGAAGTCGGCGGGTTGTCCTTCAGGGAAGCCGAGTAACTTATAACGCACGCGCTCGCGCAACTCGTGGACGTAAAAGCTCAGGTCTTGCGGTGTCGCTTGAATTTTACTGTCGGTGATGTCTCTCAGTCGTTTGACCATAACTTTGTTGGCTGAATCTTCCCCGAAACGGCTGACATGCCGTTCGACAAAATCAGTTCCGCGATGAGTTACCTTTATGTTTTCAGTCGTCAGATTTCTAATCCGCGTGCCGATTTTATCAGGGTCAAATTCACGGCGGCTAACTCTACCAACAATTCTGCCACCGATTTGTACTTCATTCAGTGTCTTGTGAGTGTCTGCCATCAGTATCAGATGTCTATCCGAGTTTGCATTGTGCAGCCATCCACAAATCTAGTCACCCGCTCCGGCGAGTTGTTCGGTGTGTGTTTCGTCGTGCGTCGGTTTGCCGTTGTCGCGGCGGCGTTCGGCGCGCCAGCGTCGTCGCAATTCTTGCGGGTCGAAGCGGGTGTGCGTGTTATCGCGTAGGCGTTCGACTTCGTGGCGGACGAGGGCGGCGACGAGGCGGTAAGCTTCGTGGCGCGGCATTTTGTCGGTTAGGCTTTCGAGTTCTTCGATTGAGAGGAAGCGTCCGATACGGGCGGTTAGGTCGCGGTTCTCGAAGACGTGTAGGAAGTTGCTGCCTTTGGGCATTGATTCGTGTGTGCCGTGCAGATAGACGGGCAGGATTCCGGTGCGCGTTGAAAGGGCGATGTAGCCGATGCCGGATTTGAATTCTTGTAGTTCGCCGTTGACGGAGCGCGTGCCTTCGGGGAAGACGAGGGCGTTGTAGCCGCGCTCTAAGAATGAACGCGCGTGACGCAGGGATTGCCGTAGGCTTCCGGCGCGTTCCATAGGGACGAGGTTGGTGAAGTTGTCCATGTAGGCGCGTTTGTATTTGTTGTCGAAAAAGTAATCGGCGGCGGCGAGGGCGACCATATCTTTTCCGCTTTCGCCCAAAGCCATTTTCACCAAGCCGATGTCGAGGTGCGAAGTGTGGTTCGGGGCGACGATGAAATTGGTGTGGACGGGGATGTTCGAGCGTCCTTCGTAAGTCGTGTTGAAGAACGTGTCATAGAGACGTTCTTGTAAGAAATTCAAGCCGCCGTCGCCGACGGTGCGGACGATGGAAGGGACGTGGATTTCGTCGCGTTCAACGGTGAGAGGTGGCGCGGGGCGTTCGGATTGTGATGACGTTTCACCCGCGCGCGCGGTGCGGCTTGTGACGCGGGCGAGGAGTTCGCGCACGGTCTGTACTTCGTTGAGCGTGTCAATGGATGTGACTTGCGCCCCCGATGCTTCGAGGGCGGACGTGAGTTCGACGAACATCAAACTGTCGAAACCTAAATCGGCAAGGCGTGTATCGAGTGTGACGGCGGACGCGCTCTTGTTGGCGACGGTGGCGACGATTTCAATCAGCCATGCGTGAGAGTTCGCGGTTTTGCGTGACGTGGTATTGAGGTTGCCGGTCACGTTATTGGTCGCATCATCGTTGACGGTGCGGGCTTCCTGTTCGAGGCGTTGCATGGCTTCGACGACAAGGCGGCGTTTGACTTTGCTCGTCGCGGTGCGCGGCAGTTCTTCATCGGAGAAGTGGAGGATTTTAACGCGCTTGTGAAACGCGAGTCCCGATGAGACATCGCGGAAATGCGCTTCGATGCGGCGGCGCGCGTCGGCACGCGAAAGGGCGATGTCGTGTGTGTATTCGGGAACGACCATGCACGCGACGCGCTCGCCCGTGCCGTCGTTTTCGGGTAAGCCGACGACGCTCAATTCTTTGATGAACGGCGAAGCACTGTAAAGGTCTTCGATTTCGTCGGGGTAAATGTTTTTGCCGTTGGAGTCTATGATGACTTCTTTCGAGCGTCCGACAAGATAAAGATTGCCGTCGGCGTCGAGTCGTCCGAGGTCGCCCGTGTAAAGCCAGCGGTCGCGTATGACTTGGCGCGTCGCGGCGTCGTTATCGTAATAGCCGAGCATGACGTTCGCGCCGCGCGCGATGACTTCACCGATGCCGCTTGAGTCGGGGGTATCAATCCGCACGTCAACGCCGGGAACAGCCGTGCCGACGCTGCCGCGCAAGAGGCGATTACCGGGACGCACGACGGTTAAGACGGGGGCGGCTTCGGTCAGTCCGTAGCCTTCGAGAACGGTGAAGCCGAGTCCGTGCAAATCCTTTTTGAGCGATTCACTCAAAGCCGAACCGCCGGAGATGAGATAGCGTATGCGTCCGCCCAAGCCTTGATGAATCGGTTGAAAGATGATGCGCCCGATGTTGAGCGGCGTGCGGTCGCGCACCCAAGAGTTGGCGTAAATCGCCGCGTCGAAAAGATTTTCCGCCCACCGTCCGCGCTCTGTGAGGCGCGTTTTGATGCGGCGATGAAGGGCTTCCCAAACCGCCGGAACGCCGACCAGACCCGTGACGTGACCGTTCTTTATTGCGCGTGAGAGTTCTTCGGAATTGAGTTCGGGCAAGTATGTGATTTGCGCGCCGCGTGAAAGGGGAGTTAGGAATCCGGTCGAAAACTCGAACGTGTGATGAAGCGGAAGCACGGACAACACGCCGTCGGTCGTGTCCATATCAATCACGCTGGAGAGCATCGAAACCATGTTGGCGAAGTTTTTATGCGTCAGCATCACGGCTTTCGGTGTGCCTGTCGTCCCCGAAGTGAAGATGAATGACGCGGGCGTTTGTGCCGTGACGCGAACGGGAAGATTGGCGATGCGTTCGTCTTCAATCGTTTTGTCGGGCATCGCAAAAACTTCGTCGAAGGTATAAATCTTGATGACCTGTGTGTCGGAGTTATCCTCGTGATTTGAGGGTGTGGCATGTTCAATTTCAGATTTGAAATTTGAAATTTCAGATTCGTTGTTTGAAATGTTCAATTGATTAAGGCGTTCACGCAAGCCCGCGTGCTTCTCGTCCATTTCACGACTAATCACAATCGCCCGCGTCCCCGAAGCGTTGGCGAAGGTGACGACTTCATCGGTCGTGCTTGACGGGTCAACCGGAACGCACGTCGCACCCGCTTTCATCACGCCGAAATAGGTCATGCCCCATTCAGGAGCGTTGTTCGCCAGAAGCATCACGCGGTCGCCGCCGCTCACACCTTCGCTTGATAAAAAGGCGGCGGCGCGGGTGGCGAGTTCGCGCAGGTTGGCGTAAGTGTATTGCTCTTTGTGACCGTCGCGCTCGATTCGCATGGCGACGCGGGTTGAAAATCTTTTGGTCGAAGTCTCGAACAGTTCGAGCAGGTCGCGGTAGGTATAAACGCGCTTCGGCGTCCGGCGCATGTCTTCTTCGAGCGTCGGGAAAACCCATTTCTTCAAGCCCGGAAAATGGACGTGCATCCAGTAGTGATACCAGTCGAGGCGTTCGGGAAACCAAGGCAAGAGGTAGCGTTCTTCAACGGGGATGCGGGCAAAGAGCGAGCGTATGTTGTCGGCGCGGAAGATGTATGCGTTCTCGCGCATGAACGGGCGAAACAGTTCAAAGGCTTCTTTCGTTTCGTGCGTCAATTCCTCAAAACGGTCAACCGAAGTTTTCAATCCGTCAATCACTTCACCGAATCTGCCCGCGCCCCACTTAGGGCGCACGCGGTCGAGCAGAGATGAAACCTTTTTCGCGGCGGCGTTTATCGCGGGCGCGCTGGTGCGTTCAAAGTGTTCGCCCGTGACGGCGCGAGATTCCATTTGCGCGGCGATTTTGTTGATGATTTTGATGCCCGTGTCTTTCGCGTCGAAGTGCTGGCGTTTGTGCAGACCGACCATGCCGACGATGCG
>JBGTMR010000340.1:0-2505 GCA_041743485.1 Pyrinomonadaceae bacterium | reverse complement strand
AAGGTCGAGATTGTGACGAAGCGCACCTCTGACCACGTGCGAATCGTGATTGCCGACGCGGGCAGCGGTATTGATGAACGCACGTTGCCGCACCTGTTCGAGCCGTTCTATACGACCAAGAAGCGCGGCACGGGTTTGGGTCTAGCGATTACGCGGAAGATTATAGAACAGCACGACGGGCGGATTGACGTTGAAAGTAAAATCGGAGAAGGCACACGGTTCACGATTGAATTGCCTTTGAAAAAGGCGGCGGTTCAATCGTGAGCGGTTTAGTAAAACGGAGGTAAGCGGAGGCATAACGGAGGTCAACGGTGAAAGACAGGATGTGAAAATAAACATTGAACATCCTCCGCTTACCTCCGTTATGCCTCCGTTCTACTCCGTTTTACTAAACGCTTCTTGCGCTACAACCGCGAACGCCGTGCGCGCCGCTTCAATCGTTTTATCAATCAAGTCGTCGGTGTGCGCGAGACTCATAAAGCCCGCTTCAAATTGCGACGGGGCGAGATAGATTCCCTCATCTAGCATCAGGTGAAAGAAGCGCGCGTAAAGTTCGCGGTCGCTTCTGTTCGCCGTTGTCCAATCCGTCACGGACTCGTTTGTAAAGAACGTCGTGAACATCGAACCGACGCGGTTGGTCACGGTTTCAAGTCCCGCTTCATTCGCCGCACGCATCATGCCGTCGCATAACTTCGCGCTCGCGTTTTCGAGTTGTTGATACACGGCATCGTCTTTCAAACACCGCAGGGTGGTGAGTCCGGCGGTGACGGCGAGAGGATTGCCGGACAGCGTTCCGGCTTGGTAAATAGTTCCGGCGGGGGCGATGTGGCGCATGATTTCTTTACTCGCCCCGAACGCTCCGACGGGCAAGCCGCCGCCGATGATTTTGCCGAGCGTCGTGATGTCGGGCGTGACGTTATAAAGTTGTTGCGCCCCGCCGCGCGCGAGACGAAATCCGGTCATCACTTCATCAAAAATAAGCAGCGCATCGTGGCGCGTCGTGATGTCGCGCAAAGCCTGCAAATAGCCTTCATGCGGCGCGACGCAGCCCATGTTGCCGACGACTGGTTCAAGGATGACGGCGGCGATGGTCGCGCCGTGTTCCGCGAAGAGGGCTTCGACGGCGGCGATGTCATTAAACGGCGCGGTCAGAGTTTCACGCGCGAGCGACGCGGGAACGCCCGGCGAATCGGGCAAGCCCAAAGTCGCCACGCCGCTTCCGGCTTTAACTAAAAGGCTGTCAACGTGTCCGTGATAACAACCTTCAAACTTAATTATCTTGTCTTTGCCGGTCACGCCGCGCGCCAGACGTATCGCGGAAAAGACGGCTTCCGTGCCGCTGCTCGTCATGCGTACCATTTCAATCGAAGGCACACACCGGATGATTTCTTCCGCGAGTTCTAATTCGAGTTCGGTCGGTGCGCCGTAGGAAGTTCCGCGCTTCATCACGTCACCGAGAGCGGCAATGACTTCATCATCGGCGTGACCCAAAATCATAGGTCCCCACGAACCGACGTAATCAATGTACGTCCGCCCGTCAACATCCGTGATGGTCGCCCCTTTCGCGCTCTTGATGAAACGCGGCGCGCCGCCGACGGACTTGAAAGCGCGGACAGGTGAATTGACACCGCCGGGAAGAAGTTCAACGGCGCGGGCGAAAAGTTGTTCGGAACGTGCGTTGTGTTTGAATTGTGGTGTACTCATAAGTGGTTAATTGTTTGATTGATTCATTTAAGAGCAAAGGCAAACTGCTTCAAAGAAACAATGAGTTTCGATGAATCAATCAGGTTCTGTTGACACTCCGGCTTGATAAATCGCCACTAGCTTTAGCTAGTGGGCAGCTTCTTGTCCCTTTTGGCTTTAGCCTAAAAACTGCTGAAAGCCCGCTCGTGTGGCAGGGTTGTGATTAAGCCTAAAGCCTAAAGGAAAATCTTTAGGACTTTCTCACTTTTCGTTTTTCTTCGGGGTTTTTCTTCTCTTGGTTTGAGATTTCAAATTTAAGATTTCAAATTTGAGAAAGCCCTATCTTTTCAATCTGTTTGGCTAAAGCCCTTCTTGTTATTCAATCTGTCCACTAGCTGAAGCTAGTGGCAATTTATGAAATATATTCAGCCAAACAGAAAACTTGCGATGGAAGGTTTTTCATGTGAACGGTCGTATCCGACGAGTTCGGCATAAGCGCGCCCCGTCAAAGGTTCGCTGCCGCGTGTGCCTTGCGCGAGGCACGTGCCTTCCCAGTAGATAATCATCGTTGTGCCGCGCGTGTCGAGTTCTTGATTCTTCATGACGGGCGTAACCGCGATGTCAATCTCGAAGCGCGGGAGACGCAAGTTCCAACCGCTCGGATAGACGGCGTTCGATGCGGGACTGCGCCAGTATCCGGTCGGTGTGAGTTGGAAATCTTCGGGCGTGAGATGCGTGCGCGTCCCTTCGCGGTCAACGTAAGAACCGGATGAGAATGGCGAAGGTTTATCGTGTTTGTCGCGTATGTGGTAAACCATGAGT
>JBGTMR010000339.1:0-1934 GCA_041743485.1 Pyrinomonadaceae bacterium | reverse complement strand
GGTTCTCGCGTGATGCGCGGTGGCGGTCGCGGGAGCGATTTGTTTGTCGTTTATATCGCACGTTTCGACGGCGGCGTCCATTTCGCCCGGTGCTTTCTCGCCGGACTTTTTCGCGGTCGGGTCGCCGCTTTCGGCAGCCGCGTTTTCGAGTTCGGAATTGACTTCGCCGCCGATGAGAATCGCCAAGCCTGTGAAGTAGAACCACAGCATCAAGATGATGACCGCGCCGAGTGTGCCGTAAGTCGCGCTGTACGAATTGAAATAGCTGAGGTAGAGATTGAAGCCAGCCGAAACCAGCAGCCACAGCACGACGCCGACAACCGCGCCGGGCGTAATCCACCTCCAGCTTTTCGTTTTAAGATTAGGCGCGAAGTAGTAAATCATCCCGAACGCGAGTAGAACGAAAAAGATAACAACTGGGTACTGTAAGATTCCCCACACCCACTCGAAAGCGTCACCCAAAAGAAAGCGTCTGGCAATCGCGGCGGCGATATTGTGACCGTAGAGAATTAAGACCAAAGCCGAAATAATCAGCACCGCAATTGCTATGGTCAGCCCGATGGCAACCAGCCGGGATTTCCACCACGGGCGCGACTCTCTGACGTTATAGGCGGCATTGAGCGTGTCGCAAATCGCCCCCATGCCGTTTGAAGCCGCCCACACCGCCGCCAAAATACCGAATGAAATCTTACCGCTCCCCGATGCTTCCGTGACTTCGATAACCGTCGTCCGCACGAGACGATAAGCGTCGCCCGGCAAGACTTGACCCAAGTAGCCGAGCAAGCTGTAAAGCAGTTGCGAATCTTCACTGACGAAGTAACCGAGCAGTGCGGTCAGGAATAAAAGTAAGGGAAAGAGGGCGAGCAGAAAGTAGTATGAGAGTTGCGCGGCGCGTCCCCAAATGTCGTCATTGTTGGCTTCGTTGAAAACCCGCGTGGCGAGTTCTTTGAGAGTTAAACCTCTGAGCGAAAGGGTGACGGAGAGAGCCACAATCAAACCTCCTTGTTGCGAAGAGTTGCACACAAGCTTACGTCTTCACACTTGATCGCAAGTGTGAAGACGTAAGACAAGGCAGCTATTTGACAAGCGTACCGGTACGGCTCCAACGCGAGTTGGAGAAAAAGTTGATTATCGGATTTGACGATTGCGGCGCACTCGTATCGTAAGACCAATAAACGAACATCGCGCGCCCAACGATTAAATCGCGCGGTACTACCCCCCAGTAACGACCGTCCTGACTGTTCTCGCGGTTATCACCCATAGCGAAATAACTTTCCGGCGGTACAATCAAGATGTTGCCGTTTGTAAAACTGTCCTCGAAGTCTAACTGCATAGGCTCAATCTTCGGGTCGTTATAAACAGTGTATGAACCGGGAAGATTCGCCGGAACTTCACCAATCGGTTTCAATGGCGCGCCGGATTCAACGCCGGAAGTGTAAGGGTTGTCACTGTTTGGCGGATTTTCTGCTTGAATGTGACGTTCCGGCAACGGTTGATTATTGACGAAAACCTGCGTCCCGCGAATCTCTATCCGGTCGCCGGGAATACCTATCACACGCTTTACGTAGTTGGTTTTATACGGGATGTTGTCGGGCGCAACGTCATACGCAGGGTTGTACTTATTGCCGGGATATTTGAAGACGATGATGTCGCCGCGACGGATTTCACGTTGCGGCAAAAACGACATCACGGGACCCGGCGCGAAGATGAATTTATTGACGAGAAGCTGGTCACCGATGAGAATCGTGTTCTGCATCGAACCCGTCGGAACTTTGACGGCTTGGACGACAAATGTGATGCCGAACAGTGCCATGATAATCGTCACGATGCCGGACTCAATGTACTCGCGCCACACGCTGCGCGGCGGAGAGGTCGGATTGGTATCGGATGCGACGGGTGTGCGGGTGTGAGAACCGTTACGGCTTTCATCATGC
>JBGTMR010000338.1:0-9810 GCA_041743485.1 Pyrinomonadaceae bacterium | reverse complement strand
TGTTCGATAGTTTGAACGATACTTTTTTCAAACGGATAAACGTCGGTCAACATGAAGCGATAGCCGCCCGTGCGGGCGAGATGCCGCTTGAAATCGAGGCTTCCGCTTAACGGCAGTGAAACTCTATCTTCCCAACGTCCGGGAACGTCGTACCAACCGCCGTTGAAAAAATCTTCCGAACCCGTGCCGCGAATCACCAAGTCACCGTCAATCGTCGTCTCGTCGTCGCCTTCAAAAAATTCAGGGATAGAACCGGGCTGCGTGCCTTGCGCCTGCAAGATAAACCCCACGGCGTGACCTCTGCCGTTCGTCTCAAGGAAGGTGTAAGGTCGCCCTTCGGTGGTTAAATTTTCGCGCCGCCACAAAGCGTAAAGTTTGCCTTCATCCGGTCTTCTTCCAACATCGGTGAACTTAATTTCGGCACTTATATCAATCGCCGCGCCGTTTCTTTTCTCCGAAACAAGTTCGATTCGCGCCGACTTGTCAAACGGCATCGGAAGATAAATGTAGTTCGTATCATCGGTCGTTCCGAGCAGCAAAGATTTAACGGCAGGCTCTCCCCAAGCGTAACCGAACAGGTCGCCGACGGGCGCGACGATTGCCGGAACAGTGTCGCCGTCCCAGTAAATCTTGATAAGCGTGTCGCGCTCTTTGCCCGTGAAAACACTCGCCGGAGACAATTTTAATCCCGCGATTCTGCCCGCTTTATTCGTTTCAAAAACGGTGATTGTTTTACCTGCCGCGAGCGTTCCTTTGAAGTTGCGCGTATTTAATTTTTGGTTCCCGGTCACGGCGAATGAACTGATGTCCGCACCCGTCGAAGCCAAAAACTTGCGCGCCTTTTCCAAGTTCGTTTTGAAGTCGTTTGAAGGCGTTGCGGTATAAGTTTCGATTCCCGCGTCGTCGGCGTAAGTAGCAAAGTTGATTTGATAAAACTCTACCTTTTGAGTTTTGACCAAAACCTTGCAAGATTTTTTATAAGGCAAAGGCAGGTACGAATAGAAACCGCCCGCTCCGATGCCGACGACGGGCGAGAGAAACGGAAACACTTCGCCCGTAAAAATGTCTCTGAACTTAATCTTTATACGCGGCGTGGTTTCACCATCAAAGTAAAATTCCACGATGTCATCGGTCGGCGTCGGCGTCCAAATTCGCGTGATGACGCCCGCGCCTTTCAGGTCGGCGATAACCAAACCGCCCGCCTCTTTTCCGACAAAAGAATGTGTGCCGTTAAAGCCGTCGTCATTGCCGCCCGTTCGGTCATAGCTTGAAACCGAACCGATTTTCACCGTCGGCTTAAACGTCGGAAGAAAATCTAAACGATGTAGTTGTTCGATGCCGTAAAGCGGTTTGACTTGCGCGTGCGTCGGCAAGCTAAAGTAGAGAATAAAGGCGGCGAGTAAAATCAGAGAACAGGCTTGATAGATTCGCGTCATGTAATTTCCTCGTCCCTAAGGGGCGCGTGTTCCGGCGTGCAAAGGATTGTAAAGTAACTAACTTATCTTACGCGATTTTGTTTTCAGCCCGATTCATCGGGCTTTCCGCGAAGCGGCATTTAGACCAGCCGTTTGACGGGTGGAGACGATTGCCAATCAAGTTCATCAGCCCGTTTTTAACGGGCTTTCGCCAAGCGGCTTGAGCCGTTTGGGTGTGGTGGCTAAAGCCGGAAAAGAAGGACGTTAAAACGCCCTTGCCAATTTATTGACCGCGCTCTCCAGCCGTCAAACGGCTGGTCTATATGCCCTTCGGGAAAGCCGTCTGAAGACGGCTGTGTATTTACCAAGAAACTAAGAACAGGGGACGCAACCGATGATACAACGTCGAAAGAATTTCACCATATTACTAAACCGCGTCGTCGCGCATATAACTTTTATTGCCTTGATTTACCAAGCGATTTCTCCGGCGACGTTCGCGCAAAGAGTTTCTTCGCCTGAGCCGTTCACCCAGTTCACACGCGAAGCGAACTTGAGTACGGCGCGGGTTGAAGTTGATGCTTCGCTAATCTCGAAGTTCACGATTCCGGCGACCCTGTTCGGCACGTTCACGGAGAATATATGGGATGCGGTTTATGGCGGTGTGTGGGCGCAAATTTTGCACAATCCGAGTTTCGAGCCGGACTACTTGAGCGCGCAAAGTATGCGCGACGCGACGCGATACGGGCGGCTTGTGACAGACCCTTCGTTTGGAAGCGGCTATGTGCGCGTCGAACCTTTGCCGGAAGCGACGGAGCGTGAACGGACGCGCCTTATTCAATCGTCCGCTCTCGGCTTGCCTCTGCCGTGGGAAGCTTTGCGCGGGGCGGGGGCGCGTTATGAAATACGTGACGGCGAAGCTTTCAATTCGTATCGTTCGCTGCTCGTCATGGGCTTGGCAAATCGTGAAGTCGGCGTGCGGCAGGGCGTGTATCTTCCCATTCATCGCACGCGCTCTTATGTCGGCAAGTTGTGGACTAAGGTTGTGAGTTTGCCGACCGGTAAAAGGGATGAACGCGCGCCGCTGTTGTCCGTCAGCCTTCGCCGCCGTGACCAAGCAGATGACGTGATTGCGCGGGCGCAAGTCATGCTTGATAAAGCACAAGTATCGCCGCGAAGAAAACCGACGCAAGCGTTTTGGGTAAAGCACGAGTTCAAACTCGACGTGCCGGAATCTAAAATCGCTTCTTTAGAGAAGGTTGATTTTTGTATTGCGGTTGATGACGAACGGCGCGTGTTAATTGATAACGTGTGGCTTCAACCGTCCGACCACATCGAAGGCTTCGACCCGGAAATCATCCGCGCGGGGCGCGAGATGCGAACGTCGCTTCTGCGTTTCGGCGGCAACTTCGTCAGCGGCTATCACTGGCAGGACGGCGTTGGCGACATGGATAAGCGGCGCACGATTCTTAATCAAGCGTGGGGCTTGCCGGAGTATAACCACTTCGGGACGGACGAGTTTATTCGCCTGTGTCGCTTGCTCAACGCCGAACCGCAAATCAGCGTTAACGCCGGAAGCGGCGAGAGCGCGGAAGCGGCGGCGTGGGTCGAATACTGTAACGGCGCGGCGACGACGAAGTACGGAAGGATGCGCGCGCGCAACGGTCATCCCGAACCGTACAACGTCAAGCTGTGGGAAATCGGAAACGAGTTGTGGGGAGATTTCCAAATCGGCTGGCAAACCGCCGACTCGAACGCCACGCGCTACGTCGAGTTTGTGCGCGCGATGCGGCGGGTTGACTCAAGCATTAAATTTATCGCCACCGGAGCGGACATAGATTTTTACAAAGATTGGAACGCGGCTTTAATTGACACTGCGGGAAGGGAATTGGACTTGGTTTCGACGCACCTTGTCATCGGAATGCAGCCCGCCGAACAGCGTCGTCAGGCTGCCGACGATGCTTTTACGCACGCCGCAGACTTCGCCGTTCCCGTCGCGGTCGGGCGCAAGTTGGACGAGATGCGCGCGCAATTCGATTCGCACCAAAGCACACGCGGACGTGTCAAGTTGGCTTTCACCGAATGGCAATTTTGGAGTCCACGCGCGCAAGACCCGCGCTTTACGAACATGGGCGGCGCGCTCAACAACGCGGCGTTCTTCAACATGCTCGCGCGCCGCGCCGACTTCGTGCCGATCTCGAACATGTCGAACCTCGTGGGGTTCGCCGGGATTCACCGTCAACGCGGGCGCACCTTCGTCACGCCGTCGTATCACGTCTTCCGCCTCTACTCCGATACGGTCGGCTGGCGCGTCGTTGGGATTAAATTAAAGACGGGGGCTTACGATGTGCGTGACGGCAATCGTCGCGCACCTGAAACGAGCGATGTGCCGTACCTCGACACTCTCGCGCTGCTTGCTCCCGACGGGCAAACCCTGCGTGTCTATCTCGTTAATCGTCATCAGACGGACGCGATAACGATGAATCTTCAAACGCCTAACTTTGCGCCGTTATCACAGGCGATGTTGCGACGTTTGAGCGGTGAGATTGACGAAGCCAACACGCCGGAACAAAGCGCGCGCATCGCGGTCAGGCAAAGTGAAATCGAAGCACGCGGATTAGGGTCGTTCGCGCTTCCGCCGCGTTCAATCAGCGTCGTCGAGTTGAAGGCGAGATTTGCGGTTTGATTGAGGGAACAGACATCGAACCCGCCGACCTTCCGCGAAGCGTCGGCAAGAAAAGTCGCGTGGCGACGAAGGGCGGATAAACAAATTGAAGACCCTGAAAAACGGCATCGCAGGATTGATTGTTGTCGGCGTGTTGTTCTTGAGTTTCGCTCCCGATTCGATTTGGCACAGCCCAAGCGTGACACAGGTGAGCGAGCGTAAAGAGAGCGGCGGTTTTACGCTGCCGGACTTGGAAGGCAATGCTTGGAGTCTTGAAGCGCAACGCGGCAAAGTCGTGCTTGTTAATTACTGGGCGACGTGGTGTCCACCGTGTCGCGCCGAGACGCCCGCGCTGGTGCGGCTGGCAGGTGAGTACAAGGCGCGAGGATTTGAAGTCGTCGGAATCTCCCTAGATGAAGACACGAATCTCATTCGCCCGTTTGCTGACGAATACAAAGTTTCATATCCGATTCTGCTGCCGTCGAACACAACAAACTTGTCGCTGTTGATCGAGGCATTGCCGACGACGCTACTGTACGACCGGCAAGGACGCATCGCAAAGCGTTACGTCGGTGCGGCTTCGGAATCAACTTTTCGTGCGGACATCGAGAGTCTGCTTCATGAATAGCCGCTCTGATTCATCCCGTTTCCTAACCCGTTCAAACGATGCGGTAGAGCAAGAAGGAAGATTGCGCCGCGTGCGCCGTCTCTAACGTCAAGACTGCCGCCGTGTTGCGCGGCAATCTTGTATGCGACGGAGAGTCCGAGACCGATGCCTTTGTCCTTCGTCGTGAAAAACGGATCGAAGATGCGCCCTTGAATCGCTGAATCAACTCCGCCACCCGTGTCTTCGACTTCAACCGCTACTCCGTCTTCATCGCTGAAAGTGCGGAAGACGAGATGTCCGCCATCAGGCATTGCCTGCAAACCGTTGATGGCGAAATTCAAAAGAATCTGTTTGATTTGTTCGGCGTCAACCGTGACGTGCGGTAAGTCGGGAGTGAGTCGGGCTTCGACCGTAATGCCTTGCGCTTCGGCGCGCTGTGCGATGAGTACATGAACCGCGTGCGTTATTTCGTTGAGGCTGGCGGGAGCAACGGCTGGTTTGGGCGTGCGGGCAAAGCGCAGGAAATCACCGACGAGCGCATCGAGACGGTCAACTTCCTGTTTAATAATTTCGGCAAATTCACGGCGCGGGCTGTCGGGAGCGAGTTCGTCTTCGATAATTTCAATTGCGCCTTTAATAGAAGCGAGTGGATTGCGGACTTCATGCACGATGGCTGCCGAGAGTTCGCCGACCGACGCGATACGGTCGGCGCGCAAGAGTTGTTCAAAGGTTTGGCGTAATTCAGAGTAGGCTTTTTGAAGCTCGGCGGCGGACTGTTCGGCACGCTGGCGGGCGCGTCGGGTCGCGTCTCCAAGCACACCCGTCACAACTCCCACGACATTAAATAAAACCATTTCGGCATATTGATTAAGGGCGTAGTCGTAATTCGCGTGCTGCCAGTGAATGAGGATGTGCGGTGTGTAGGCGACGGTCGCAAAGAGGGCGGCGGCGAGTCCACCACGCAAGCCGAAAAGAATCGCACTGATGATTATCGGAATGTAGTAAAGGCGTTGATAGGTTTGGTGGAGTGCGAGTTGGTCGAGCGGCGTCGTTAAGTGAAGGGCGGTGATAAGCAGGATGGAGCCGCCGATACCGATGATTTGAATAAAAGAAAAGCGCGCCAGCTTCAACGCAGATACTCCCTTGAGTTTGAATCTACGTCGCGTGCCGAAGCCAATCCGTACTTCTGCATACGGTAGATGAGCGCGCTGCGTGTGATGTCTAAATAGCGGGCGGTGCGTGTCTGATTACCGTCGTGCATCTCAAGTGCCTGCCGTATGATTTCGCGTTCGACTTGTTCGATAGCGAGTCCTTCGGGCGGCATGTTGAGCAAGACGTTGGCGGCGTGATTTGAACGCTCGCGTATCTGTGCGGGGAGTCCTTCTATCGTCAGCGTGCTTCCGCGCGCGAGTACGACCATGCGCTCGATGGCGTTCTCCAATTCGCGGACATTGCCGGGAAATGAGTAAGCGGAAAGAGCGGCGAAAACTTCGCGGTCAACGCTCAAGTCTTGGCGATTGTGCCGTCGGGTGGCGCGATTGAGGAAGTAATCAATCAGTAGCGGAATGTCTTCGCGTCGTTCGCGCAGAGGCGGCAGTTCAACGGTGACGACGGCAAGCCGAAAGTAAAGGTCTTCGCGGAAAGTCGCGTCTTCAATCATCGTCGGCAAATCGCGGTTCGTGGCGGCGATAATGCGCGCATCCGTTTTGCGGGCGTGGCTTTCGCCAAGTCGTGTAATCTCGCTTTCCTGAAGAACCCGCAAAAGTTTCGGTTGCAGCGCGAGCGGCATCTGGCTTATCTCGTCAAGAAAAATAGTTCCGCCGTTTGCCTCCTCAAACTTGCCTTTCACGTCAGCAATCGCCCCTGTGAACGCGCCGCGCTTATGACCGAAAAGTTCCGACTCGATTAAAGCTTCGGGAATCGCCGCGCAGTTGACGGCGATAAACGGCTTATCTTTGCGCGACGAATTGAAATGGATACCTTTGGCGATAAGTTCTTTGCCCGTGCCTGACTCGCCCGTAATGAGTGCGGTGACATCCGTGTGCGCGACACGCTCGACTGTTTCAAGCACCGCACGCATACGCGCCGACGTGCCGATTAAATTATCCAACTGAAATCGCTCGGACACGAGTTGACGCAACTGGCGATTCTCCGATACGGTCGCGCCGAACGCGAGGGCTTTCTCAATCGTCAACAAAATCTGCTCACGGTTAAACGGCTTGGTGATGTAGTCAAATGCCCCGGCACGCATGGCTTCGATGGCGGTCTCAATATCTCCGAACGCGGTGATGACGATGACCGGCGTATCTTTGTTTATCGCCCGCACACGACGCAGAAGTTCGAGACCCGACAGTCCGGGCATACGCATATCCGTGATGAGACACGCGACATCCTGCCCCGTAAAGAGTTCGAGCGCGGCGAGTCCATCGGGTGCGCCTAGCACGTCATAACCGTTCTCGCGCAACTGAAATTCCAGCACGCGGCGCAGGGAAGTGTCGTCATCGGCGAGGAGAATCGCCGCCCGCGTGGTCGCTTTGATTTGAGGCGGAAGGTTAATTGCCATAAAGCATTACTTGGGAACTTACGTTTATAAAATGCGAATCAAGGGTAGAAATCAGTGTCTCCTTTGGGTAATAAATTCAATCTATTTCCTCTTCAAATTCCGGTTCCACATCAGTCAACTGATAAGACGCCCCGAACTTCGTGATTACATAAAAGAGAATGGTTGCCGAAATCACAGCGATATTTAGGTCTAGTAAAACCGTAATGACTGTTGTGTATAGAATAATCGCCATCTGGAAATTTCGATTGACTGATTTTCTCCAGCCTCGCTTGAAATATGCGCTCGTGAACTCCCGGTCGCAAACGTCCCATCCCGCCTTAACCAAAACTCCTGAAAAGACCGCTGCCGGAATAAGCGTAATCCAATCGCTGAAGAAAACGATAAATACCAACACAAAGACTCCCATCAACACACCTGCCAATCGGGTTTGGGCATCTTCTTTAATTAGCAGAACAGAGCGTATCGTGGCTTGCGCGCCGGGAATACCTTGCAACAATCCGGCGCATCCGTTAGCTACGCCTTGCGCGATGAGTTCTTTATTTTGATTCGTCTTTTCCTGAGTCATCCTGTCAATGACGAGCGCGGTCAACAAACTGTCGAGATAACCCAGTATCATTAGTTGAACGGCGAAGGGCAATGCTCTCATCATATTCTCGACGGTTAGCATCTCACTGCCGGGAAAGTAATTACCGATCAAAGCTACAAATTCACTTAGTGAACTTACATTGCTGCCGATCTTTACATTCTCAATCGGCAGCTTCAGCAAATTAGCGACGAGCGTCGCAAAGATGATTGATAGCAGTATCGCTGAGAAAAATGACCTGTATTTTTCAGGAACGCCCGCTCGCCTAATCAAAGACGGTAACGTGAAAATAAAGACAACAACGCCGACGGCGACCATCAGGTTGAATGCGGTGACGCCGCCCATAATGGTTTTACCGCCGAAGCCGAATATCTTGGCGATCTGGTCATACCAAATGAGAGCGGCGATTCCGTTCATAAACCCCAATACTACGGCGTTCGGAACATATAGTATGAATTTGCCGAGGCGTAACAGCCCGCATAAAATCATCAGCGCGCCGAGCATCAATAAAACCAGCGTGATGAATTGTTCGGCTAATGTTCTATCTGGAAACATCTCAAAGGCATTAGCGACGACGACGGCGGTAACGGCGGTCATCGGCGCGGTCGGACCTGAGGCTTGCAATCTCGTGCCGCCGAAAAGCGACGTGATGATGGGTATCACGGCTGCCCCAATCATGCCTGCAAAAGCACCTCTCCCCGACATCGTTCCGAACGCAGCACCGAGTGAAAGAGCGGCGAAACTTATCGTCAGCCCGGCTAACAAATCTTTAATGAATGTTTTACTGTTCATCGAATTATTTTGTTGATAATCAAACTAGCCATATCTATAAGTGGTTACGCAGTTGAACAGCCTTGTGATAAAAAAGGTGTCTGGCGGCGTGCAAATCCAAATCAGCAACGGCTAAAAGATCTGCGCCTGCTCTCTTAATCGCTACAGCGTGCCGGTTGCCCATCAGACCCGCGCCGACTATCCCAACCTGTAAATTAGTGAAATCACGATGCTTGATTAGTTCGGTCTTCAAATCGGTTAATGTAAGAGATGCCAAATAAAACCACAAAAGGCAATTCACGTTGCTCCGTGATTTGACAAGCGATGCCGTAAATTACAATGAGGAAGAATTCAAATGTTGCGTGGTGGCTGTGGAAGTGCGTGTGTCGCTTGCCCACGTTTCGATGCGGCGCAAAGTTTCGATTGCTTCGCTCGTTTGACCCGCCACTACCTGTTCGCTGAAACGCATGTAAGCAATCGCCAACTCGTTAATCACGCGCGCATCGTCGCTGATTGATTCGGCAATCTCGCGTGCTGTTTCATCGTGCATCACGCCGGGACGACCGTGCAGCATACGGGAATGATTCACAATCCGCATCGCCGGGGAATCGAGTTGACGGTGGAAGCTGACAATCGCATTCTCCAGTGCGCGCAACTCACGCTCGCGCCAGTTGCTGCGCCATAACGCCCAACCGAAAGCGACGGCGATAAACAGAAATACGCTGCGGAAAAGCAGCTGCGTCGCGCCCGGCTGAAACAACTCCACGAATAAATTGTGTGACGCCTGTACTTCCGCACCAAGGTGAATGTGCATCGCGGCATCAATGAGCCACATCGCCGCGCCGAGCAGCACCCCGAAGATAATTTCTTTGTATCGTTTCAACATCGCATGAATTAAGACATTGACTTGGGTTCAACAATCAGTTTGCCGCGCATCATGTTCATGCCGCAAGTGAAAGTGTACTCGCCTGACTTGTCGGGTATGAACTCAATCGGCGTCGTCTTAAACGCGGGCAAGTCGCGTGCGATACCTAAGTCGCCGAAGATGACTTGCTCGCTGCACGAAGCCGTCTCGTCACGATAAAAATCAAGACGCACGGGCTGACCTTCTTTGACCACGATTGTATCCGGCGAGTAGCCGCCTTTGACCGTGATTTTGATTTCCTGCACGCCGCTTTCGGTGACCGCCGCCGCCGTCGCTTCACGCTC
>JBGTMR010000337.1:0-3797 GCA_041743485.1 Pyrinomonadaceae bacterium | reverse complement strand
GCGGCGGCTCCGGCGACGTGCGGCGTCGCCATTGATGTGCCGTTGAAAGTCGAATAAGTGTTATTCGGCGTGGTGCTCAAAATCGCTGAACCGGGCGCGCCTAAATCAACCGAGCGCACGCCGAAATTCGAGCCGCCGCGCGAAAAGACGGAAATCCCGTCGGTACGGTTCGTCGCCGCAACGGTCAGGATGTTCGAGAAGCGATAGGACGCCGGGTAATTCGGATATATGTCGTTATCGCCGCCGTCGTTTCCGGCAGCGACGACGAACAGGATTCCTGAATCTCCGGCGGCGCGAATCGCATCGAAGTTTGCCTGATCGTAAGAGTCGCCGCCGTAAGAATTGTTCAGCACGCGGATGTTTGCGCCTTTCGCCCCGCCGGTCGAAACCCACAAATCGCGCATCTGTTTGGCGTATCCGATGCCAGCCACGATGTCGCTCGTCGTTCCGCCGCCCGTGCCGAGAACTTTAATGGACATCAGACTGACTTCCCAGTTGACGCCCGTCACGCCTGTGGTGTTGTCGCCGTGCGCCCCGATTGTTCCGGCGACGTGTGTGCCGTGTGCTTCCGTACCGCTAAAGATGGTGTTGTTTTTGCCGACGAAGTTCCAGCCGTTGAGGTCGTCAACGAATCCGTTGCCGTCGTCGTCAATGCCCGCTGTGCCTTCGGCTTCGAGGCGGTTGCGCCAGATGTTCGCCTGTAAATCCGGGTGGCTCACGTCAATGCCTTCGTCAATCACGCCGACCACGATGTCGCGCGAACCGCGTGTAATGTCCCACGCAAGTTCGGCTTTGATGTCGGCATCAATCGTGCCGCCGCTCTGCCCCGTGTTTTTCAGACTCCACATCGTCGAATAACTTGGATCGTTCGGCGTGCGCGTGCGCTGATAAATATAGTTGGGTTGGGCGTACAAAACATCGGCACGACGGTTCAAACGGGCGACGGCTTTGAGCGTGTCGCGCGGAGACACGCGCGCGAGGCGCAAACCGCGCACGACTTTTTCACCGCCCGTGCGCTCGACGGTCGCCGTGATTTCTTTTTCATTACCCGCCGCGTCATCCTTGACGCCTACTGCTCTTTTCAAACGCAAACGGTACCTGCGTTGAGCCTGTGCCGCCGGAGCGTCTTCACGAAAACGGACGACGACTTCACCCGGCACGAAGCGCGATTCTTTCGGCGTGCGCGTGACGAAGTTTTCTGCATCGTTATTTTCCGCCTTCTCACTTCGGTCGGATTGCGCGATGACCTGATTCTGTTTTAAGACGATGAGCGTCGCCCATGCCGTCACGATACACAACAGGACGGCGATGATGCGGATTGAACGCGGGCAGAAAAAGCGCGATGGGAAGGAATGTGGCATGAAGTAAGAACGCTCCTCGTAAGTCCCGGCGGGGCGAGACTTCAATTTTGACAAGCGGGACACACGAATCGAAATCCTGAGCGAAAGCAAAAAGCGCGAAAGCGCGCGGGAATCGTTGCGGGCAAACTCCGGCTTTGATGCACAATAAAGCGTTAAAGTGGCTTGAAACTCAGAACTTTCTTGGCGACATCAAGCTTGATTTTACCTGAATCGTTGCCCGATTTGCTCCGTCCCGAAAGTTCCTATGCCGTTCAAGCGGAAGCTGAACGCGACGCGATTTTCTTGGCGCAAGCCGACATCGTAAGAATAATTCTGCACCGCAATCGCGCAACAATCGAAACTGTAACCGATGGTCGTCGTCGAACTGATAAGCGACGAACCGCCCCGGTCGGCGCGATTCTGGAAATCGAAAAACAGCGACAAGCCGCCGAAGAAACCCGGACGGTCGGTGTTGCCCAGATACACACTCGGACTCCACTGCGAACCTTGAAGCGTTCCCGGTTCGTTGCCGTTGAGATTGGCGAATTGCGCGAGTGACGGCGCGAGATTGACGGCGCGCGTGAAATAAAAGGTCTGAAAAGCTTTTATCAAACGACGGTCAAGTCCGGCACTCAAGGCGAGATTACGCAAGCCGCCGTCGCCGCGCACATCAACATCGGCGCGGAAGTCGGCGAAGAATTGTGAGCGCGGGCGCACGCGAACATTGATATTGACGGGCGAGAAACGACGCGGCACGCCGCCGTAAGTGAAACCGGAAAACGTGTTGAGCGGGTAAAACTGATTGCGTCTGCCCGGTATCAAAGCCCCGCCGAACGTCGGGTCGAAAAAGTATTTCGCGCGCAATGTGATTGATACGAGTTCGTAGGGTTGGGCGTTGGCGACGACTTGCGAGTTGATTTGTGTGGCAGTAGTTTCGTTCGCACCGTTCGCGCCGACGCTGAAGCTTTCTTGCGCCCCGCCGACGCGCTGTGTCGCCAGCCGTGTGAAAAAGCGGTTCATCACACCGAACTCGATTTCGTTCGTATCGGCGACGGCATCAACTTCATCGAAACGTATCACGCGCTCGAAACGGTTGATGCCGTAGATGCGGCGATATGTGAGATAGGGTTCGACGGTGTGAAGAAACCGGAAACTGCCGTCCGCGCGACGGAAGCGGCGGGCGAGAGCGGGCGGGCGCACGTCGAACTCAAATTCACCGTAACCGCGCGTCAAATCACGCGGGATAACGAGGCGCGTCAGAGGGTCAACCGAGTTTGAATAGTAGGTTGCACGCGCCCCCGCGACAGCCGTCAAAGTCCACCCGCCGACATTAAACGGCACGGCGAAACGCGGATGCAAATCAAGCCGTTGAACGATGGACGGAGTGATTAAAGCGTTCGGTGTGCCTTCAAATTGCGCGAGCGCGAAATCCTCAATCGTCTCTTTGCGGCTCATGCCTTCGAGCGACGCCCCGAAAGAAAAGTATGTCGGAAGCCGTTCACTGATGCCGAAAAGATTAAGCAGACTCGGACGTTTTTCGAGTGAGATACTCGGCAGTTGGCGTATGCGTATGCGCGCGTTTTCAAGCGATGTGACGTTCGTGCGCGCGAGCAAATTAAAACTGTAATCTTTGAAATTGCGATTGACGAAAACCTGCGAACGCTCTTCCGGCGAGACGGCGAGTTGAATGCCGTCGGAGAACACTTGGCGGAAATCAAGGCTCGAAGTGATGTTGACATCGGCGGCAGCGAGGAAGCCGTTTGAGAAATACTGCGCTCCTTCGACGTAGAAACTCGAACCGCCTTGATCCGGGTTTTCCGCGCTAACTCCATCGCCGAACAAACGGTCTTTGACGGCGAAAAAACCGAAGTTCAAAAACGAACGCGAATTTGAACGTGTCCGCACGTCCGCCCCGATGCCAAGCCCGCGACTCGTATAAACATCACCGCGCAAAGTGATGTCGGCGGAACGTCCGAGAGTTTGATAGTAAGCTTGCGAAAAACGAAAACCTTTTTCGCCCGAACCGCTGAATGTCGGCGTCAAGAAACCGCTTTGACGGTCGCGCGGTTTGAGCGAAACGGAGGCGTAAGGAAGCACGAAAATCGGCACATCCTTCACGCGAAAACTCGGACGCGAAAGTCGCACGCGGTCTTTCAAATCGATCTCGGCGCGCTTCGTGCGAAAACTCCACTTTGGAATTTCCTCATCGCACGCCGTCACTTCACCGTTAATGATAACGATTTTGCGCGGGCTGATACGCTCCACGCGGTCGGCGGTAAAGTAAATCCGCGTTCCGTCTTCGGTCTGGTCGGTGTATCCGGTCGCGTTCTCGAACGAGCCGGTTTTGGTGCGATAGTTGAAAGTCGCGCGCGTACCCGTGACGCGCTGATTGCCTTGGTCAATGATGATATTGCCTTCAAGAATCGCGGTGTTGGTCGCTTCGTAAATCGTGATTTT
>JBGTMR010000336.1:0-2792 GCA_041743485.1 Pyrinomonadaceae bacterium | reverse complement strand
CGGACGTAATAAGAAAAACAGAATCACGGCGAATAACAACGCGGCGATGATGCCGCAGATGATGAAAATCTTTCGCCGTAAATTATCTTCGGGTTCGTCGGTTGTCGGTCTTGCCATTGCTTTATCGCTCCGTGTGAATCGCCTTATGAAATCAACAGGTACGGCGGTTAGATTTTTAATGTCTGAAGTCTAGGTTCTGTTGACATTTTGCTTTTTAATTGCCACTAGCTTTAGCTAGTGGACAACGCCAATAAATAAGCGGCTTTAGCCGAATGCTGTTGTAGAGAATTTCCTTTTGGCTTGAGCCTAATTGCGCTAAAGCCAAAAGGATGATTGATGTTTATCAGGTTGGGCTAAAGCCCTTATCTTTTACTCAACTCAACCGCTAGCTGAAGCTAGTGGCAATTTATCAAATGTCAACAGAACCTAATACTTTTCGCGTTACTTAACGCGCGTAAGCCGTGTCTTCGGCGCGACTTCGTTCAAAAGAGACTGCGACTCTCTCATCGGTATGAGCGAACCCGTTCCGGTGCGCGGTTGTACCTGTCGTAGCCAGACGATGCGAAACGTGCTGCCTTTTCCGATTGCGCTTGTAATACTTAGTGTGCCGCCGAGCAGGGCGACGGTTTTGTTTGTGATTGCCAGACCCAAACCGATGCCGCCGAAACTCCGCGCCAGACGGTCATCAACTTGGCGAAACTCGTCGAAGATAAACGATTGTTCTTCCGTCGTCATGCCGATGCCCGTGTCGCGCACTTCTAAAATCCAGTGTTCCGATTCGTGCGCCGTCACAGAAATATAAACGCCGCCGCTCATCGTGAACTTGATAGCATTGCTGATGAGATTCGTAGTAATGCGCTCAAGCTTGCGGCGGTCGGTGAACACGATTTTTGCTTCGGGGGCAACGCTGAAACTAAGTTCCAATTTCTTAGCCTGTGCTTCACCGGCGAAACTTTTAATTGTCTCCGCGATGATCTGTTCGACATCAACTTGTTCAATCTCAAGTGCCACGCGCCCGGCTTCCAACCGCGAATAATCAAGCAAGTCGTTGACGAGTTTCAGGAGTGAACGCGCGTTGCGTTCCATGCGCTCGACCGAATCGTTTTGAAAACTTGTGAGCGGTGCTTGGGCGTCGCGTCCGAGAAGCTGGCAAATGCCGAGAATGACGTTGAGCGGTGTGCGTAGTTCGTGACTGACTTTGTTAAAGAACACGGATTTCAAACGGTCGTGTTCGCGCAAACGCTCGTAGGCTTCGACGAGTTCGGTGTGACCCTTAACCTCTTCGGTCGCATCGTGAAAAACGGCGATTAAACCTTCGCGCGTACCTTGTTCACCGATAAGCGGGGTGACGCTTATCGAGATGACGCGCTGCTCACCGTTCGGACGCTCAATCTTAAAGCGTTCGTTGGTCGTCGTTTCGCCGCTTTCAAGCGCGCGGCGCAGGGGCGAAGCGTTCGACGGCACAACGTCACCCGCCACACCACGCAAATTAAAATCTTCAATCAGCGCATCAACGCCGTCACGAAACTCATTATGTTCGCGCCCTAAAATCTGCGCGCCCGCCGGATTGACGCGGTAACGTCCGCGCTTATCAACGATTACTACTCCGTCGTGCATTTGATTGATAACGCTGGAAAGTTCGTTCGCCCGCGTGCGTTCGGCGGCAAAGGCGCGCGTCGCCAGACTCTCGGCACGCACGCGCTTCGAGACTTCGGACAGAATCAAAATCAAATCGCTCCGCGCGCCGTCGCGCCCTGAAATTGACCAGATGATAACGTCCCAGAAAGCTGTTTCGTCCGGCATACTCTCCGGCTTCGGCGTGTCGTCGGAGAGAACCGGATTCAGTGTGAGCGGCAACCCGTAAGTCACGAAAGGTTGGCGTGTGCGTCGCACATCGTCAATCACGTCGCGCAGCTTTCGCAACCCTTCCGCCGTATCGTACAACCTTCGACCGTCGAGTTTTTCGTGCGCCCGTCCGATGAAACGTCTAAACATCGGGTTGGCTTGCAGCACGCTCAACTTGTCGTCAAGCACCACGACGCCCAACGGCAGACTATCAAGAACCTCCTGTATAAAAGCACTCTGCTCTTGCGTTTGAACGAAACGATTCTCCAAGTCCGCCGCCATGCTATTGAGCGCGCCCGCCAGCGTTCCAACTTCGTCGCGTGTCTCAACCGGCACACGTTCTTGCAAACGCCCTTCACCGATGACCGTCGCGGCAGCCGCCAAACGGCGCAAAGGATTCGTGAAACGACTTGTCGCCCACACCGCGAGCAGTATCGAAGATGCCAGAGCCAATGCCCAAGTTAGAGTCAACAGCAGCGCGGCGCGTCCTGCCGGAGTGTTTTCGGTTGGCGTCAAACCGACCGCGACTCTCCAATCATATGGTGCAACTCCAATCACGCTCGTCATGCGCGTGATGCCGTCCGACCATGCAATTTTTTGTGATGCGGGTGAGGCTTCAAATTCCGTGACATCAAAAGTGGGACTAACGCCGCTCACGTCGGGAATGATGTTGCCACGCCCGTCAAATATGACGATGACCGATTCCATCCGCGTGGACAAACGTGCGGCGATGACGGCGTACAGTTCGCTGATTTCACCTGTTTGGAATTGTGGACTTTCGAGCGGATTGGCAGAGGTGGATTCGCCTCTTTTGCCTAACCAACTCTCGATTGCGGTTGACGCGGAGAAGGCTTCACTTTTCGCTAAAGCCTCGCTCTGCTGGTTCATCGTGCGGCTATTGTAGTCAAGCAAAACCAGACTAACCGCCAACAGCGGCAGCGAAAGCA
>JBGTMR010000335.1:0-4320 GCA_041743485.1 Pyrinomonadaceae bacterium | reverse complement strand
CCCGTCGCTTCTTTTAGCACGACGCGCCAATCGCGTGAAGCACCGGGCGACATGATTGTTTTCAGGAATGCTCCGACCTGTTTGTTGCCGTAATAGTTTGTCGCGCGGGGATTTTGTTTGAGGATGTTGCGGGCGATGTGGTCGTGAAGTTGGAAGAGAAGCACGACGGAAAGGGCGTAGTCGTAGTATTGCGCGGGGTCGTCGTTGATGTGTGTTTTGGTCGCGGCGTCGGCGTATTCTTCGCCGCGAGTTCCCGTACCGTCGGGCGGAACGACGCCTTGATACTTGCGCGCGAGTTCCCACCAACGCCTGTTGTATTGATTTTTAGGAAGCCGCGCGTCGTACAAATCGGATTCAAATTTCGACATCGTGCCAGCCGCGAACGGCATATAGACGACGTAGTGCAAGGCTTCTTTCATCAAAGCCTGTATCTCATCGGTCTGTTTATCATCGGAAGCCAGACCGCGCCCGACGAGGAAAGGCTTTTGCGTTGAAGCCAAGCCCATCATTGTGCCGATGGCTTCGTGATATGCGCGGTTCGCGCCCGCGCGCATGAGCGGCGGAACATTCGGGTTGGTATAAGCGACGTAGTAGTAAATGTGACCGAGTTCATGATGCGAGGTTTCGTACCAGTCGGAGTTGGTTTCAACGCTCATCAACGAACGTATGTCTTTGTCCAAATCGAGATGCCAAGCCGAAGCGTGCGTGTTCTTTTTGTACGGCGCGTCGGCGGGCAAAGGATACAAAGATGAGCGTTCGTAAAACGAAGCGGGCAATTTCGGAAAGCCGAGAGAGACATAAAAATCTTCCGATTGCCGCACAATCCATTCCGGCGTTTGCTGTTTTAACTCCGGCGTGATGTCCAAGCCTTCGACCTTGACCATGCCGTCCCAGTATTGCGCCCAGCGATTCGGCAACCAATCGGCGGGCAGTTGGTCGGGGACTTCGGCGTTATATTTTTTAGCGAGTTCATAACGCGCCCAAGTGTGAAGTTCACGATAGAGCGGGCGCAGTTCACGGTTGATGTCGTCCAGTAAAGCGTTCATCTCCTCAACGCTCATGCCGTAGTCCGCGACCTGATAAGCGTTGAAGGATTTGAAGCCTAACGGCGCGACGACCGCGTTTCGCAAACGCTGCAATTCAGCCAGTCCGTCTTTCAGTTCCTTGCCGACTTCCTTCGATGCCGTCCACGCTTTACGTCGCGCGGCAAGGTCAGTCGAATTAACCAGCACCTCATCAATCTCATTCGGCGTCACAGGCTTACCGTCAATCTTAAACGTATAGCCGTACAGTTTCTCATTCTGCTTCGTCTCCGCCGCGATACGTTCTTTGATAATCGCTTTTGCCGATTCGGGATTGTCGCCCGCGTTATACACAATCTTTTCCAACTGCCGCACTTGAAGCGAATTGAGTTGTGAACGTCCGGCAAGCAACCGCTTCGCCTGACTCACGTTTGCATTGCTTCCCGTGAAATCCGAAAGCGCGAGATTCGCGGCATTCGTCCGTTTGGCGTTCGTCTCATCGCCCGCGACGATGCGCGTATTCGATTCCCACTCCGCGAGCGACGAGGCATAACGCAGACGCAGATATTCTTTCGTATAAGCGTCAATAAAACTTTGCGCTTGGAGTCGTGTCGGATTGCCCGCACGCCCAACTTTGCGCCGCGTCGTTTGCGCGTTCAACGGCGCGGCAAGCGCAATCAATGTGAAGATGAGAAGAAGGCTGATGATGCTTTGGGTGTGTTTGTTATTGTTCATATAAGATTCCGATTGGCAATGTTTTGCTTTGCTTCCGGCTATGTCAAACAAAACCGGAAACAGGAGGTGAGTCATTTTTTCATGATGATTTGACGGCGCGAACATCTCGCTTAATACATTCAAGACGCTCGCTTGCATTTGCTTATCAAGCTTGCCGGGTTTTCGCACTAAGCGCGTTTTGTCAAGAGAACTAAAAACCTAACTGGCTCTTTACTGCTTGCTCGACTTTTTTTATGTCGGCTGGCGACAACTTACCAATCATGTTGGAAATGCGAGTTTTACTAATCGTTGTTATCTGGTCGGCTAGGGCTTTGCGCGAGTCACCGTTGAGTGTGACAAGGGCTTCGGTTGCATACAAACGGCTGACGTTGCTGGTAAGCGGGACGACTTGCACGCGGTTCATATAGGCATTGGAAACGTCGTTGCTGATGATGACGGCGGGACGGGTTTTTTGGATTTCGCCGCCGATAGATGGATCGAAGTTGACCCAGAAAACTTCACCGCGTTTCATCGCTCACATCTCCTATGGTCGCTTCAGCCCATTCGTGCGCTTCGCGTTCGCGCTCCTCATCCTGCGCCATTTGAATGTACGCCGCTTCGAGTTCTTCATCGCTGATTTTAGTCACGGCGGATTCTTCGGCATCGAGAATCGTAATAATCGCGCGTCGCGTTTCCGCGATGTTGATGGGTTCGAGCGGGCGTATGTTGCCGTTCGGGTCAATGATGGCTTCGATGGTTTGCATTGTCCTTTACTCCTTTCGGGTTGGTTCAAGATTACAACAAGTCTGATGCGCGTTGTTCATTTCAGGGCGTTGAAGATTAGCGGATAAGTCGCCAACGATTGACCGCGATATTGTGGGCGGAAGCCGAACAGGATGATGCGCCCTTTGCCCATTTTGACTTCGACTAAAGCCGCCCGCCCGCGTAGGGTTTGTTCTCCCAAGAGATAGCCGGAGAGAAGCGCAGTCTTGTTTTGTGGATAGCGGGCGATGACGCGGACGTTCGCGGCATCGGGTGCGACTTCAAAGGCGGGCGAGTTTTCAAACCACGCGATTGAGTCGCGCGGCATGTTCGCGGCTAAAGGATGCGCGGTGTCGAGTTCGGTGCGAAGGATTGAGCCGGGACAGTAGAACTCCGTGCGTTTCAGGTTTTCGGTGACATCGCGGACGGGCAGATTGAACTCGCTGATTGCGAAGCGTGAAGCGCGGTTGAAGGTGATGAGCGTGCCGCCCGCTTCGACGAACTCGCGCAAAGCTTTCACGCCTTCCGCGCCCAAGCCGCCCGTGTATTCATCCGGCATCGAACCGCGTGCGTGACCTTCGAGAAGTGCGCGCGGGCTGTGGTCGGGGATGATGATTGTGTCGTACTTAGCGCGTAGGTTTCCGGTGCGTGCTTCTTTATCTTCGAGAGGTTGCGAGTTGAAGCACGGTGTTAAGTTCCACGCAATATCCTTCAAAGCCCACCGTGTCCAGCCTTCATCCATAGATGGCACATAAGATTTGTAAAGCCCAAGACGCTCACTGCATTTTTGAGGCACTCCGTCATCAGCACCAATGCCATACGGACTTTTATATTTGAACGGAGCGAGAACAGGCTTAACTTCGACACCGAATAGGAGAGAAAGTGTGTGCGCCGTGACATCATAGGGAACAACCGGATTACCTTGTGCATCTCGTAAATCGGGATAGTGCTGTGACTCTAGTAGTGCTTTGGCGAAAGCACCATAAGGCTGTGCCAGTTTTACTAAAGTGCCTTTGTTTGTGTGTTCAATTTCGACTCCGCCAGTTCTTAAAACGCCTTCGATCCGACGGTCGCTTTGAAAAAGATAATTGTCATTATCTCCACCTATGATGAAACCAAATAATTCACCCTTCTTCCGCTCTCTCACCGCATCGCTTCCGATTTTATAAAATCTTGTCAGCCATGCTTCACGATTGGTCGCGGCGTGGTTTAAGAGTGAGAAGGCGGCGGTGGTCATGTAGTTGGTGATGTCGCGCAGAGTCCATTCGCCGCCTTGCCAGACATCGGGGAAATTGGCGGAAGGCTTTTGCGGGTTGAAGCCCGCGCCGTCGTCGTCGCGCAAGTCTTCAAACTTTAGATTGACGGGCGAGGCGAGGCGTGCCGATGCGGTTTCGGAGAGGATGCGGACGCCGCCGTGATAGTGGGAATAGGCGCGGGCGGGTGTCCATGCGTCGAAGCTGGAATTGATGGTGATGCCTTTGAAATTTTGTTTGCGTAAGTCGTTGAACATCGAAGTTCCGAGTTCGGTGTAGCCTTCGATGATTTCTTTCGGCACGTTGGGTTCGACGGGTTTGGTGTAAGGGGGAAGGAAGAGGCGCGCCCCGCGTTCGCCCTGTTGATGTATGTCGTGGACGATTTGGGGATGCCAGACGTTGTGAAGTTTATCAACCGTGATTTGCGTTTCCTTTTGCGTGAAGGCATACCAGTCGCGGTTGTTATCGTGTCCGACGTATTTGTGATAAAGCACGGGCGGGGTTGTGCCTTCGTAAGGTGTACCGAGAGTTTTGTCGTACCAGTTTTTAACGATGTCAACGCCGTCGGG
>JBGTMR010000334.1:0-2839 GCA_041743485.1 Pyrinomonadaceae bacterium | reverse complement strand
AAGTTTGTGTACCTCTCATCTTTTCCGCCTGATGTCGGGACACTTTTCAGATTGTCCCGAAGGGACTCGTGAAAATAGCCCAGCGATTCATCGCTGGGGAACGCAGACCACCATCTATCCAGTCCCGTAGGGACGGCTGATACTCAATTTCAGCCGTCCCTACGGGACTACGAACACTGTTTCCGACCAATTCCCAGCGATGAATCGCTGGGCTACTGTCAAATGTCCCTTCGGGACAAAAGCTGTCCAGCCCTCAGCGTTTTCCCCTTAAAACGCCCCGCGAATCTCGTCGCACAAACCTCAGTCTCGCATCTTCCGATGACAATTAGTGTCAACGCACTGATAACAAATTTCGTCAAAAGCGATTTTTTGTAACGCGCGGTTGGGGATTTGAATGTGACATTCGTAAAGCTTAATGAAAATTATCGCCGCTTTTATTGATTTTTCAGGTTTCACTAAGTCTGGCACGATGCTTGTTAATGGACATAGCAACCGCAACACGCGGTGCAATCGAAACTAACAAGTGTTACGAGCGACCGTTGGCGTCACAAGTTAAAATCCAACCATCCCAATTCTTTCACACCTCTCTAAGGAGCTACCACAGAAATGACCACGAACAACAAACAAGCGGGTTTCTCGCTTATCGAACTCCTCATCGTCGTTGCGATTATCGGCATCATCGCCGCCATCGCCATCCCCAACCTTCTCGCCTCACGTCGCGCCGCCAACGAAGCTTCCGCTCAATCCACCATGCGCGTCTTGACGAGTGCCGAAGCGACATTTCAATCAACCAGCGTTGACGGTAACTACGGCACACTTGCTCAATTAGCGGGTGAGAACTTGATTGACGGAACTGTTGCCGCCGCAGGAACCACCGCGAAGAGCGGCTACCTGTTCGCCGTTACCGCAACAGCCCGCGACACCACGACGGGTGCGCCAGCGCGCTACATTTCAGGTTCCGCACCCTCCAGCTTCAGCGGCGTCACCAAGACAGGCACGCGCAAGTTCTCCTCTAATGAAGGCGGCGTAATCTATGCCGTGGCAGCAGCGGATGCCGCACCCGCAACCACCGCCACCGCCGGTGCCGCCATCGGCAACTAAGCTTTCAACTCTTAATTAACCTCTTCCGGGAGCGTAAGTCATTGATTTACGCTCCCGTTCTTTTTGCCGCGAGAGCATCATGCCGAAACTTCTCCGCATCGTCCGTCACACGCTCGCCAATCCTCTTTACATCATCGCGGCTTTGTGGTCGCTGGCACTGCTAACTCCTTATCTTCCCGGCTTACCCCGTCCCGGCATCAGCGGCTTGCCGTATCGTCAAGAACTCGTCATCGGCATACTGTTATGCCTGACGTGTTTCGCCGTTTGCGGTCGAATTTATAAATCGGGGGCGGCAAACGGATTTATCCGGTCTTTCGATTTCCGCCGCCGCGAAATGTTGTGGATATGGTTGCCGCTTATATCATTCACATTATGGAGCGCGGCTTCGACGGCGTGGGCGTTGGATGTTCACGCGGCGCGTGTGCATACGGCACAGTGGTTTTTGTATCTTCTGTTTTTCGCTTTGATGCGCTTCGCCGTGCGACACGCGCGAATGTGGCGCACGTCGGTTCGCACGCTCGGCGTCGTGCTTTTAATACTCGGCGCGGGCTGTACTTTAGAGTGGTTTCTGACGACACAGATTGACCACAAACTGGGTTTCACTTCCGCGACGACGTTTCGCGGCTTCAACGGTTTCAGCGAAGTGATGATTGTCGCCGCCCCGTTCTTTCTCGCCCTTGCTTTGCATTTCAGACAATCGAAACACCAGCGCGCTTGCGCCTTCGTATCGCTCGTCGCGTGGCTGACGACGATTCAGGCGATGCAGCGCGCCCCGCTGCTCGGCTTAATCGCCGCCTTCGCCGTGATGATGCTTGCCGTCTGTTTCTTCCCGTTGTGTCGCCCGCGCGGGATTCGTCGCGCCGTGACGTTGGGCATCGTGTTCATCATCGCGGCGATTTTTCAACAGGTCGCAAGTTTGCGTCCCGCTGACCCCACGAGTTCCGCTTTTGCGCGTTTGCAGACCTTTCAGGACGGCAACAGCGCGAATCTGCGTCACCTGTTTTGGGGCATCGGGTTTGAGGAATGGCGCACGCGACCATTGACCGGAGTCGGGGCGAACAATTACGAAATGCTGCTTCCCGAAGGGCGTGCGCGATTCGCCGCCAAGCGTCCCGATAATCCGCTCGTCGGTATGGGAGAAGACGACATCCTTCGCTACGCGCATAACGAATATGTCCAAGTTCTCGCGGAACTAGGCTTAATCGGCATCCTCTTATTAGCGTGGCTCGCGCTCGGTTTGACCGTGACTTGGCGGCTGGCTTTACGCGAACCGCGCGGCGCGCTACCCGCACTCGGCGCGGGTGCCGGATTGCTCGCGTTCGCTATCAGCAGCGGAGCGAGTGGCTTTAGTTTTCGCTGGACAGGCGGTGGTCTTATCTTCTTTTTCGTTGCCGCTCTTATCGTCGAAACCGCCCACCGCGCCGCAACACAACATCAAGCCGCATCTCGCACAGTGACGGACATTGCCAAAGCGTTCACATTAAAACCCTTTTACATTCAGGCGTTGGCTTTGAGTTTATGCTTAACCGTCGTCGCGGTTACTTACGGCTCGGCGATGCGCGGGGGCAATGTTTATTGGCACGGGGCGGCACGCTACGCATCCGATGCGAAACAAGCCGAAGCATATTTTCAAAAAGCTTTGTGGTTCAACAACGAAGACGCCGCGACGCATTCGAGTTACGGTTCATGGTTGTTGTATAACAATCGCGCGGCGGAAGCCGTGCCGCATCTTCGTTAT
>JBGTMR010000333.1:0-4342 GCA_041743485.1 Pyrinomonadaceae bacterium | reverse complement strand
GCCGAATCGCAGCAACTGCACGGTTTTATAATATCGCTCGTAACCCGCGAGCATCTCGTCGCTGCCTTCGCCAGTCAGCACGACTTTGACGTGACGCGCGGCTAACTCCGAAACAAAGTACAGCGCGACGCTCGACGGATGAGCAAGCGGTTCGTCTTCGTGCCACACGAGACGCGGCAAGGCTTCAAAGAACTGCGCGGGCGTCACTAAAACTTCGTGATGCTCGGTTCTGTATTTCTCCGCGACCATGCGCGCATACTGGAACTCGTTGGCTTCACGTTCGGCAAACGCGACGGAAAAAGTCTTCACGCTTTCGCGCACTAACTTCGACATCACCGCCGCAATCGCGCTCGAATCAATTCCGCCCGACAAAAACATCCCTAGCGGCACGTCCGCCATCAAGCGCAACTCAACCGATTTTTCAAACAACGCTTTCCATTCCGCGATAAGTTCGGTGTCGGATTTCCCGGCGTGCTGCTCTCTGCTTTCTTCATCAAACTTTACGTCCCAATACTTGTTTATCTCGATGTTGCCGTCGCGTTCGCGCCACCGCAAAGTGTGTCCCGGCAAAAGTCGTTTGACGTTTTCAAAAAGCGTCGTTTCCCCGGTCGTCGCGTGGTTCGCAAGATAATCGGGCAGCCCGGCGTAATTCATTTGCGGCTTGATTTCGAGAGCCGCCAACACCGCTTTCATCTCCGAACCGAACGCCAAACTTCCGTCTTGACCTTGAACGTAGTAAAGCGGCTTGACGCCCAATCTGTCACGCGCGATAAACAATTCACGCCGCCGTTTATCCCAAATCGCAAACGCGAACATCCCGCGCAAGTATTCCACAACGCGCCCCCCGTGTTCTTCGTACAAATGCAAAATCGTTTCCGTGTCGCAATGCGTTTGGTAGCGGTGTCCTTTGGCTTCGAGTTCAGCGCGGTAATAGGCGTGGTTGTAAATCTCGCCATTGAAAACAATCACCAGCGAACCGTCTTCGTTCGTCATCGGCTGCGCTCCGCCCGCGACATCCACGATGCTTAAACGACGATGACCGAGTGCGATGCCGCCGTCGTAAAACGCGCCGTAACTATCAGGACCGCGATGCGTTATCGTGTCGCGCGCACGTTCAAAAACTCCCGGTTCGATTTTTCTATTGCTGATACTTGAGAGTCCCAGCCCGTTGATTCCGCACATAACTTTTAACTTTCACTTTCCGCTTACTCGTCTGCTCGTCACGCCTGCTTTTCCGCTCGCTTCGATGCGCCATTCACCGAACTCGCGCCGCGCCCAAACGAACTCACAGCTTTCGCCTTCACACGCGATTTCGTATTCGCCTACGCAAATATATTTTCCGTCAATTAAAATCACTTCGCTTAGTTTGTCCGCTTCAAACCTCAACCATGCCCACTCGCTTTCGACTTCCAACGGTGAGCCTTTTACGTTATCAACCGTTACGACTTTTCCGGCATCGCCGAAAATCACATAATCGTAATTCGAGGCGGTTTTAATTTCGCACGCCGTACCTTCGCGCGCAACCAATAGGTTGACTTCAAAAGTTTGCGCCCGCTCGTCACCAGCATTTGAAAGCGGCAGCAGCAGCGTCATCAATTCGTAATTCGCTGTGCTGACCGCTTCGTAGCAAGCCGCCCGCCCCGCTTGTTTCGCACCGTAACAAGGCGCGACGAAACTATTTTCGACGCGCCACGCACCGCTTTCATTTCCGCAACTGATGACGCGCAAAACATCTTCGCCCGCGAACTTCATCGTCAATTCTGACAGTCCGCCGCCGCCGTTCAGGTTTTCAGATTTACGCTCGATTTCAATTTCCGCGTGCGGAGTGAAATGCAAATGCGAACGAATCAGATGCGCCCCCGAAGACTCAACCGTGTCTCGTAAAATGAAATAATCGTTTTTTAGAAACAGCACTTCGCGCCGTTGCATCGCCGGATGTTTCAACCGCATGAAGCCGTCTTGCAGTCCGGCGAAAAAATCGAACCTACCTTTACTAATCCACTTTTCGGCTTTCGCATCCGCGATACTGCTCCACTGAAAAGATCGCTCCGGGATTGATGAAGATTCATCATCAATAGTCAAAGCGTTGTGCGCCCGCGTCGAGCGAAACCGGTCGCGCTCCGCTTTCGACCCGGTGTAAGTATAAGTTCCGGCATCAATCAACGCCGCTTTTCCGTTTGCCGACAACACGAACGACAACGCATCGGCGTGAGCGTGAGCGCAATTAGATGTGCCGTGCGCCCCGCAATCCAACAACATATAGTTGCTGTCCGTTTGCCAGCCGTCGCGCATCACAAAGTATCCGCTCTCGCTGAAAGACTGTGAAGTCGTCCGCGGTTCGCTTGCCGCCAACTCATCATACATACGCAAACCGCTTGCGCCGTGCAGCCACAAATTTTCTTCGTTTGTCTCTCCGGCAACAAACTTGAAATCTTCACGCCCAAAAATAATCGCGCCGTTGATCAACGCCGCGCGAAAATCGTTCAACTCGCGCCCGTCTAATTTTACCAACCGCCCGCCGTCATCATCGCCGTAGAAGGGCGTGCGCCCGTCGGGTTGCGTTATCGCCATTAAGTGTTCAAGCAGCAACCGCAATCTATCTTTCACCTTATCGTCAACCGCTTCGCCGCCAGCCGTTTTCAGCAAAACATAGTGCGTGTAAAAATCCGTCGTGTAGCGATGATAAAAACTCGACTGCTCGAAATAAACTCCGTCCGCGCGGACGTGGCGATTGATTTCATCAACAAGAATCCGCTCGCCTGTTGCGCGCCACACATTCGCGCGATGAAACTCCGGCAGCAGCGTACCGATGTAAAATAGCCCTAACGCTTCGCCGGTTAAATGTGTGTTCGGGCTGAAATAAGTTGAGAGATAAGTTTCGAGGTGGCGCGCATGAACGTATAAAAACTTCGTCGCGCGGCTGAATGTTTGCCTGTCAAGTGAAGGTGAATCTTTGAAAAAATAAAACGCCCACAGCCAGCTTATCAGGCGGAACGCGACTTCTAAACTGCTCGCCCAATTGATGCCCAGCTTCGGCGGATTCGCATCCATCCATGAGTTAAGCTGATTGACAAACGCTCGCGCGAAACTCTCATCGTTCGTTAAAACATACGCGCGTCCCAAAGTCACGAAATGCTGATGCCGATTAAGCTCCCAGGTTATTTTCTTATCGCCCGCCGCTTCCGCGTTCAAGTAATCAATCAGACTCCAGTGGATGAGCGGCGTGCGCTTGTTCGCTACGGGTTCGAGATGCCAATCAATCGGCGCACCGAAACTTAAATCTTTATAGCCGAGCAAATCAAAACGATTGTTCGCGTTTCGCCGCGCTGTCTCAATCACCTTCGCGCGCGAAGCGGCAAAGCGGCGCGCGTGTTCCCCGACGCACGCCGGGACATTATCGAATCCGGCGAAGAAACGCGGCGTGCGCGGCAGGCGAAATGAAGTCAAAAGCAGTTCATCAAACTTCGCTGCCTCGCTTCTTCCTGTTTCTTTACCTTTGTCGCTTTCGTTTTTGGCGGCGGCGGGTGAGATGTCGGCATTTAACTTATCGGGGTCAAACAACGCCGCAAACTTTTTGTCAGTTGCCAGCCGCGCATCGTTCGACATCCCGCGCCGCTCCAGTTGCGCCGCCACAACTTGACCGCCGCGCACGCGCAATTCGTCGAAACTGCGTCCCTTTAATTTGCCGATAATTTTCAGAACTTTCATTGTTTCAATTATTGCTATGCGACAGCAGTTTGCGGCTTGTTAATTAGACCTCTTGCAAAAGTCGTCCCGGTAGGGACGTTTGATAGTAGCCCAGCGATTCATCGCTGGGAACAGGGTAAGAAGAGTATCTTGTCCCGTAGGGACAACTGATAATTCATTGAGCCGTCCCTACGGAACTCAACTTTCATTCCAATCGGCTACCCAGCGATGAATCGCTGGGCTATTGTCAGTCAGTCCCTACGGGACTTTTGCAAGAGGTTTATTTACTTCTGCGTTGACTTAAAGTAAGTGCTGTTCGTTGGTATGAGCTTGTTTGACGATGTGAGCGTGAACTTGATTCGGAGTGTCGGCTAAACGGCGCGTGAAAATCGCGGCGAGATGCGCGAGGTTGATTTCGAGATTGTACTTTTCTAAAACGCGCTCGCGTCCGCTTCGTACAAAGCGGGCGCGCAATTCCGTATCGTCCATTAAGCGCGCGATTTTCCCCGCCATCTCCGCGTCATCGGCAGGCGTGACGAGCAACCCGTCAACTTCATCGCGTATCAATTCAGGGATGCCGGTGATGCGCGATGCGACGCACGGAATGCCCATCGCCATCGCTTCCATCAACACGACGGGAACGCCTTCGGCAAAA
>JBGTMR010000332.1:0-6260 GCA_041743485.1 Pyrinomonadaceae bacterium | reverse complement strand
TCGCCCTGCTGTTGAACAACGGGGAGCGCGGAGCGCGCCGCCACCGTCGAATTGGCGAGCGGAGTCGAAACCAAACTCGCGGAGACAACCAAGATACTCACTGAATTACGAAACGACATTTACGAAAACCTCCAAAGTATTGCTTGCTAAATTATCGAACCGGCGTGAACCTGATAAAGACGTGAAAGAAGTATTGATGACACAAAGCCGCGAAACTTTGCTTATGGTTGCGGCATTTGAAACTTGAAATCTGAAATATCAACTTGGAAGCAAGTCGCTTTTGAGGAATCAAACCCACTGCGTTCCGGCATCGAGCATCGCGCGCACGGTCTGTTCGGCGTCGAGTTTTTCACCGAACACGGCACTGCCCGCGACGATAATGTTGACTCCGGCGCGCACGACTTCGGCGGCATTCCCGGTGTCAACTCCGCCGTCAATTTCAATGAGTTTATTCAAGCCGCGTTCGTTCATCATGCCGCGCAAACGGCGCACGCGCTCAAGCGAACGCGGAATAAATTTCTGTCCGCCGAAGCCGGGATTGACCGACATCAACAACACATAATCCGCGACTTCTATGGCTTCTTCAAGATGAGCGAGCGGCGTTCCGGGATTGATAGCGACTCCGGCACGCGCGCCTAAGTCTTTGATGTGGGCGAGCGTGCGAAGTATGTGCGGGTCGGCTTCGACGTGAATCGAAACCATGCTCGAACCGGCTTTGATAAAGTCTTCGACGTATCTGCCCGGTTCGGTAATCATCAAGTGCGTATCGAGCGTCAGCGTCGTACACGTTTTCAACCACTTGACCATAGGAATCCCGACCGTGATGTTCGGCACGAAATGACCGTCCATCACATCAACGTGCAATAGTTCCGCTCCGCCGCGTTCGGCGGCGGCGACATCTTCTCCGAGTTTGACCCAGTTTGCCGATAAAATTGAAGGCGCGATTTTAAGCGATGTATCGGTCAAGCTAACGTCTCGGTTTTCGGTGCTGTTCCGCTCAACTTGTTTCGTGTCTTGCATAATCGTGTACCTTCGATGCTTGTGTTTTAAGGGCGAGTGTCACGGTTTGCGGGCGAGGCGGAAGTTCGATTGTTCGTGTTGCGGGTATTGGTATTGCGGTTGTTAGCGTTACGGTTGTTTGAATTGCGATTGTTGGCGTTACGATTGTTCGCGTTTGAAGTCGCGTTACGGTTTGTGTTGTTGGCGTTTGAACGGTTTGTGTTGTTGCCCGTGTTCGCGTTCGTCCGGTTCGCATTGTTCGCCGAGTTGGTGTTGGCGGCGGCGTCCGTCGCGTTGTTAGTGTTGTCGGCGTTCCGGTTGTCGTTCGTCGCGTTGCTGTTATTAGCATTGTTCGCGTTGTTAGTGTTGTTGGAGTTTCGATTATTGGCGTTCGTGTTACGCGCGCGGTTGTTGGCGTTGGTGCGCGCCAGCACGGAAACGGCGCGATTGTCGTTCGAGTTTTGGCGGTTCGAGTTGACCGCCGAATTAGCTTCTTCGGCGGCGGCGGCTTCGAGTTCGGCGGCTTCGAGTTCGGCTTGCGCGATTGCTTCTTCGCCTTCTCTCGCCTGTGTGCGGCTGACGACGACGGCGATTGTCTGCCCGGCTTTGACGATTTCTCCGGCGCGCGGATTCTGGTCAAGAACCGTGTCCGCCTTTGCGTTCGGCGAGTAGCGCGAAGCCCGCACGCGCATGTTTAATCCGGCTTGTTCGAGCGCATCTTCGGCGGAAAAGCGGTCATTGCCGACGACTTTCGGGACGTTGACTTCAGGGCTGCGAAGACTGTAATACACTGCTCCGACGACGCCTGCGACGAACAACATAGCACTCAACGCGAAGACTGTGAGTCGTCCGAGAGCGCGCATAATTCCTTGCGTGAATGATGCCAAAATAAATCGTGCTGCCTGTTAAATAGAATGCCGAAACGCGCGGCGTTGGAATGCTTTCAACCTTTGATAAGCGGCGAAGTCTAACACCCGTGCCGAGACAGTCGCAAGCCGTTCAAACCCCGTTTGCAATCCTCACACAGCTTGCGCGGCGCGGCGCATGACCGCGATAAAAAAGCCTTCCGTGTCGTCACGATGCGGAAACGTGCGCGCGAAATCACTATCCGTTACGAGCGACTCCAATACTTTCGGACGCTCAACCCGCCATTCAGGATGTGCGTTCAAAAATCGTCCGACGACTCTTTCGTTTTCTTCAGGCTCAATCGAACACGTCGAATAAATCAACCGTCCGCCGTCGCGCACAAGCACAGCGGCGTTCGCTAAAATCTTTGTTTGCCGTCGGGCTAAATCGTCAATATCGGCGGGTGCGATGCGCCACCGTATTTCCGGGTTATGCCTGAGCGTACCCGTTCCCGAACACGGCGCGTCAACCAGCACGGCATCGAAACTTTTGTCACGAAACGGCAAAGCCCGCTCCGCATCATGTACGACGGGGAAGATACGTTTGCCGTGCTGCCGCCCCGCGAGTTCACGCAGCACGCGCAGCCGATGTGCATGTAAATCGCCCGCCACAACTCTGATATTGCCGCGCACACCATCAGACACAGCACCGTCCGGGACATTTACATCTTCTTCACCAAGCGCACTGATGTGCGTCGTCTTGCTTCCCGGCGCGGCGCACACGTCGAGTATGCTTTCGCCCGCACGCGGGGCGACGATGTGCGCGACTAATTGCGAGGCTTCATCTTGTAGATAGATGCGTCCGTCACGCGCCATGTTTTGAAGCGTCGCGCCCGCGCCCTTCACACGCCACGCGCGCGGCGTCATCGCGGAACGCTCAACCTTTACTTCCCTCATCGTTTCCGCCGCGTTCAACTCCGCCAAGACCTTTGCTTCGTCTTTGTCATTGATGCGAAACGCGACGGGCGGCGTGCGATTGTTCGCTTCCGCCAGACTCGCGGCTTCGTTCGCCCCAAAACTCGCGCTCCACTTCTCAATCAACCACACAGGATGCGATGTGCGAATGGCGATTCGCTCGGCATCCGTTTTCGCCCTCACCGTCGGGTCATACTCTGCTTCGCGTCCGGCGCGTCGTAGCACGGCGTTGACGAATCCGGCGGCGGATTTCAAACGCGCATGACGCACAAGCGCGACCGATTCGTTGACCGCCGCCGAATCAGGCACACGCTCCAAAAACCGCATTTGATACAAACCCAAACGCAATGCCAGACGCACGCCTGCGTCCATTTTTTCAACCGCGCGTCCGGCGAAGAATTCAATCACGCAATCAAGCCACAGCCTTCGACGCAACACACCCATCACGAGTTCGTATGCGAGTGCGCGGTCAACGCCCGATAACCTTTCGCTCATCGCCGCCAACAACGGAGCGGCAAACGCGCCTTCCTCTTCGACCCGCCGCAGAATCTCAAACGCCGCGATGCGCGCCGGAGAAACACGTTCCCTAGTTTCACCCGCACGCGCCTTTAACATTTGATTTTTCTCTTTACTCACATTCTTCGCTTTATGGTTTTGTCGGCACGTTGGAAAGCTATTGATTTTCGTGCGGATATAGCCACGAAACACCACGAAGAAGAACACGAAACTCTTTATTCGTGTCTTTTCGTGTTAATTCGTGGCTAAAGGTTTGTCTTCTTCAAATGTTAAAGCCTACTCACTCGAATCTTTCACCCACCGCGACGCGCATTCCATTCAAAGCATCGCGCACGCTCATACGCCGCTTCCCTTCCGGCTGAACTTCAATTAAACCTAGTTTGCTGCCTTGTCCACACGCCACGATTAAACTTTCGCCGTGCGCTATAACAACTTCTCCGGCTTCACGCGAAGCATCATCACTCATCACTTCGCCGCTTGTATTTCCTTCCGCAACTCGCGCCCGCCACACAATCAACCGTCGTCCGCCAAGCATCGTGAAGGCAAGCGGCGAAGGCTGCAAACCGCGCACGCGACGTTCAATCTCACCCGCGTCCTTCGTCCAATCTATACGCCCCATGTCGCGCGTCAACAACGGCGCGTGACTCGCTTCGCCTTCTTGCGCGCGAGGAACTAACTCCGGCAATTCGCGCAACGTCTCGCTTAACAAATCCGCCCCTATCTCTGCCAACCGCACGGTCAAATCCATTGCCGTTTCTTCCCTCTCAATCATCGTCCTGCGTTGCAACAGAATGTCGCCCGTATCCAATCCTTCGTCCATCCGCATCGTCGTCACGCCCGTTTCCATATCGCCCACCATCACCGCCCAATTCACAGGAGCCGCCCCGCGCCATTTCGGAAGCAAAGAGAAATGGACGTTGACGCAACCGTGCTTCGGCGCACCGAGCAAAGACACAGGCAGAATCCGCCCGTAAGCGACGACGACACACACATCCGCCTCGTGCGAAGCGAACAACTCACGCGCTTCATCCGTCTTAATTTTTGTGGGTTGATAAACAGGCAGATTCAACTCAATCGCCGCTTCTTTGACAGGCGGGGCGGTCAACTTATTTCCACGCCCCGCGAGACTATCGGCGCGCGTCCACACCGCGACGACATCATGACCGTCGGCGACGATGCGCCTGAGCGTCGGCACGGCGGCAGACGGCGTTCCCATGAAAACAATTCTCATCAAGTTTTTGAAAGCTTATTACTGCCGATAACTTTAGCTGTCACCCTATTCTTCGCTCGGTTTCAAACTTCGCTCAAACTTTAGCAATTGATTTTCCAACTGTAATACCAACCTCTCACGCTCATTCCGCTCTCTATCATCGGTGCGTTTAACCTCATAAGTTAGCCTCTCAAGCGCAGACCAAACTTCTTTCATCTGCTTTTGCAAATCTTGAATATCTTTGCGATTGCGCGTGGTTTCTTCCGTCAACAAAATCAGATTCTTAATCGTGGCGAGAATTTGTTTCATCATAAGCTCACGCCGCTTTCAACCGATTTATTATCTCCCAAGTCTCCTCGCGCAGCCGCGCCGTTTCTTTTTCGCTGACGGCAATTTCTTTGTGCATTTCGTCCAGCAACTTCAGTTGCTTTTCGATTTCCGTTTCGTAGTCAATCGGCTCATCCTTCGTTGGTTCGATTGTTATCGTCTTGCTCATAATTTTTAACTCCACAATTCGTAATCTACTTAATCTGTGTCGTCGCCCGACTTCAGACCGCGCTCAAATCGCAGAAACTGATTCTCCAAACGTAGCAGCAACTTCTCACGCTCACTGTCTTCTCTTTCTCGCATACCGCGAACTTCATAACGTAGTTGCTCAAGTGCCAGCGTCAAATCTTTCACAGACTCTTGCAACTTTGCGATGTCGTTGGCGTTACGTTCTGTCTTATCCGTGAGCAAGATGACTTGCCGCATAACTTCAAAAAATCTTTTCCACACGATAATCAATTCGCTTTCAAACGCGCTAAGACGACTTCGGTTTCATCGCGCAAGCGGGCTGTATGTTCTTGCGTCTCCGCGATACGCACCAACTTCTGACTTACTTCTTCAATGGCTTTGATGACTTCGGCTTTGTAGTCAATCTTTTCCTCTTTCGGCGTTTCTAAAGTTATCGTCTTGCTCATAATTTTTAACTCCACAATTCGTAATCTACTTAATCTGCGTCGTCGCCCGACTTCAGACCGCGCTCAAATCGCAGAAACCGATTCTCCAAACGTAGCAGCAACTTCTCACGCTCACTGTCTTCTCTTTCTCGCACACCGTGAAGTTCGATACGGAGTTTCTCGACTTCTATTGTCAAAAGTTTAACTTGCTCTTGCAATCTGTCGGTTACGAGGGTGTTGCGCCGCGTTTCCTCACTCAAGATGAGTAAATGCCTAAAATAATCAGCGATTTGTTTTAACACCATCTATGCCACCTTTAATCGGTCAAGAATAACTTGCGTCTCATCTTGCAGACGTTCCGTATTATCTTGTGTTTCGGCAATCTCTTTCTGTATCACAGCTATCTTTTCGATGTAATCGCTAATCATCGCTTTGTAATCAACTCGTTCATCTTTTGCTGAATCTATCGTGATTGTCTTGCTCATAATTATTAACTCCACAAACTTCTCTTCGCGCGGTCAATCGCTTTTATTACGAACGATTGACCGCACAATATAAACGCTCAAAACATCAAACGCCCGCGTCGCGTTGCGTTCCCTTCGTGTCGCCTTTGCGGACTTTTTCCGACACCAGTTTCGCTTGCATAAACAAGCCAAGATAATCGCGCCCGCCCGCTTTGGAATCCGTCCCCGACATGTTGAAGCCGCCGAACGGATGTACGCCGACGAGCGCGCCCGTGCATTTACGATTTAGATACAGATTACCGACGTGAAA
>JBGTMR010000331.1:0-12205 GCA_041743485.1 Pyrinomonadaceae bacterium | reverse complement strand
GTTTGAAGGCGACGATTGCGGGCGGTGAAGGTCGTCGCGTATTCGGCATCGGCGCGCGCGGCTTCATCGTAACGACGTGCGGCTTCCGGTATCTGATTGCGCGTGCGCGCGATGTCGCCCAAGCCGATGTTCGCCCACGCGAGCGACGAAGCGGACGGAAGCGGAGCATCAAGCACACGGCGAAACTCGGCTTCCGCCGCGTCTAACTTGTTTGCGCCCAACAGCGCGCGGGCGAGCAAGGTGCGGGCTTCGCTCATGTTCGGCGTGCGAAGCAAAGCTTCACGCGCGTTCGTCTCTGCCGCCGTGAAATCGGAACGGGCGATTTGGCGGTTCGCTTCATTAAGCGGGTCGTCAATCGAAGCGACGCGCGCGGGGGCGACATCGTTCGAGTAATCGAGTTGCGGGTAAATCTTTTGCGGGTCAACTTCGACGCGCACCGGCGGTGACGCGGTGCGGAAACGCGCTTCGCCGAAATCGCGCGCGGGTACGGTCGTCGTGACGTTTAAGCGTTCGCCGTTCGCCAACGTCGCAGTGACCGCGACGAGTGCATCGAGGCTGCCCGTGTTTCGCAAGGCGGCGACGTATTCTCCCGCGCGTTGTTGTGGTACGCCGATGAGCAAATCCATGTCGGTCGGTTGGTCGAAGCCGTGCGCGAGAAGCTTGGTCATCGTCTCACTCGCGCTTCCGGCTTCCGCGATGAGTGCGGAGCGCAAAGCATCGAGCGTGAGCGGGGCGGTGTTCGTGCCGCCTTTATCGGCGCGCGCGTTCTGAACTTGTTGCGCTAAAACGCGAAGCATTCTTTCGCGCCCTAAAGTGTTTTCGATTAAGTTCCAGATGAGCGCGCCTTTGTTGGTGACGGATGTGTAATAGGTATCGAACTGCGGGGACGCATCGCGCAACGGCGCGTCGCGGTTGGCAATCGGGAGATATGCCAGACGCGAGCGTGTGCGTTCGGCGGCGGCGGCTTCCGCGCCAAACTGTTTTTCGATAAACAAGGTCGCAAGGTAGCGCGTCAACCCTTCGCGGACGACGCCCGCGCCTTCGCCGCCGATGGGTGACGTGCCGCCGATCCATAAATGCGCGACGCCTTCCGCGATGGTGACGGCGGTCGCGGCATCAAGACGCGAACGACGAAAAGCACTCGCGTCAATCAAAATCGTTCCCGTGTTATCGAAGCCGCCACCGCGCCGCACCGCGACGACGCGCACCGGAACCTCAACCGTCCCGCCGAGAGTTTGCGCGAAGAACGCACGGGCGGCGGCGGCGAGTTTCAACATATCTTCCGCGCGCCCGCGTTCTTCGGGACGCGCACCCTCAAACATAAAGGCGCGTGTGTTAGCATCGTTTTCAACGCTCGTCCACCTGCCCGTTAAGAAGAACGGTTGCGTGTTAAGCGATTGTTCGTAAGTCGTGGCGTTGATACTACGCCCGGATGAAATCAACGTCTCGCCCGCGTTCGGCGTGGTCACGGTTAAACGAAACGGCGCGCTGTCCAGACCGCGCGGCGAGACAACTGTGTTCGGTGTCGGATACCAAGACGACGAAGGCAAAGCCTGCGCTCCGTCAACACCGAGAGCGAGCAAACCGGAATTGCGTTCCACCGGAAGGCGATACTCGAAGCGCACGCTCAAGGTCGCGTTCGGTGCGACGGCGGCGGGCAGAGCGACGGTGATTTGTTGAAGCTTGGCGCGCTCGTCAATTCGTTTGGTGAACGTCGCCGTTGCCCCGCCGACTTGTACGGCGCGCATCTCCGCCGCCGTGTTCACGCGCACGGTGAAGGTTCTGCCCGCGCCGTTGCCGACATTACGCGCGTCGAGCGTCGCGGTCACATTCAAAGCGCGTTCGGCAGTAGCCGTCACGGACGCGGCGGGCAAACCCACCGTGATGTCGTATTTCAAAACTTTATAAGCCGCCGCCGCGCGCACTCCATCTTGCGTCGGCAACGCCGAAACGCCCGCGACTTGGGCGCGAACATTCACCGCGCCAAACAACATCGCGCACAGGATGACGAACGCGGACATACGGAATTTATAATTCATAAAGAACTTCATAACTTCGGGTAAAAATGATTGCTAAGGTTGTATTGCCATTTATGGTTTTCAGGCGGCTTCAGCCGTCTTTCCGCGCCTTGCGCGGCACATAGACCAGCCGTTTGACGGCTGGTTAGGTTAGGCGGCGAAAAATCCAAAAGGGCGTTTTAACGTCCTTGCTCTGCCATTGGCTTGAGCCACTCGGATTGGAAGCCCGTTAAAACGGGCTGGAAATGCTTCTCCGATGTTCTGCCCAGCCGTCAAACGGCTGGTCTATGCGCCGCTTCGCGGTAAGCCGCGTGAACGCGGCTGAAAATGCAACTGGATGTGATAGACAACGACCGCAAGTACATTCCCGTCAACTTTCATGCCTGACGTGTCCTATTCACAACGTCGTGCAGTTCCGCGAGCTTTGTGATGAGCGTCTCGAATTGGTCGAGCGGATATTGCGTCGTCGCGTCGGACAAAGCTTCGCGCGGGCGGTCGTGGACTTCCAAGAACACGGCATCAATTCCGCACGCGACTCCGGCGCGGGCAAGCGGTTCGATGAACTGCGGTTGACCGTCCGTTGCATTCCCCAACCCGCCGGGAAGCTGCAAAGAGTGCGTCGCGTCCAACACGACGGGAACGCCGAAGCCGCGCATAATCACGAGCGAACGCATATCAACGACGAGATTGTTATAGCCGAAACTCGCGCCGCGTTCGGTCAATAAAAGCTTTTCACATCCGGCGGCGCGCATCTTTTCGACGATATTCAGAGCATCGTGCGGAGCGAGAAACTGTCCTTTTTTGACGTTGACCGCGCGCCCTGTGCGTGCCGCCGCGTGAAGCAAATCGGTTTGCCGACACAGGAACGCCGGAATCTGAAGCATGTCCACAGTTTCCGCGACACGTTCGACTTGCGCGGCATCATGCACATCGGTCGTCACGGGGACGCCGATTTCTTTTTTGATGTGCGCCAAAACTTCCAGCCCGGCTTCCATTCCAAGCCCGCGAAAACTTTTATGCGATGAGCGATTGGCTTTATCGAACGATGCTTTGAAAACGTAATCAACACCGACGCGACGCGACGCTGCCGCACACTTGCGTGCAATCATCAACGCATGTTCCGACGATTCGATGACACATGTTCCGGCGATAACGGTGAGGCGTCCGTCACCAAAATGCGCGTCGCCGATGGTGAACGGCGTAATATTGGAATTTGATGAATCGTTCATAAATTGACAAAAGGTTTTAATCTACTGCTGCGTTAGAGAAGTTATTGGACTCAATGAATTGCCACTATATGGAGAACACACCAAGATACCGATTTCTGTTTAGCATTACACTCTGCAGAATGTTAGCTTTTCGCCATTCAAAGGGGCAGATGAAGCCTTGTCATAATCCGAATCTTGGTGTGCGCGGTATATAGCTTCAGCTAGTGGAGAAAGATTTTGGAATAACCGGCTTTAGCCAAACACTTCGGCTAAAGCCGATTCCGTTTGGCTTCCTTGTCCTCCAGCTAAAGCTGGAGGCAATTCATTGAGTCCAATAATTTTCATTACAGATCACCAGTCGCAAACTATCTTCCGCTTTGTCCGGCTCTCAAACGCTTGAGTGAATTTTCGACGAGGCGACGATTGAAGGCTTCAGGTTGTTGTTGTAAGTAGGATTCAAATTCACGAATCGCGTCATCGGGACGATTGTTGTTTTGATAAAGCAAGCCTAGATTGTAATTGGCGTCGGGAAAAGAATCGTTGCGCTGTTCTATGGCGCGACGGAACGCGGCTTCGGCTTCATCCGGTTTGTTCTGCCGCGCGAAGGCGACGCCGAGAGCGAAGTTCGCTTCGTAGTCGTTGCCGCCGTTTTGTTCAATCGCGCGCATCAAGGCTTCGGCGGCTTCAGTGTCACGGTTCTGCGCGAGATGAATCATGCCCTGTTGAAAGTAGGCATCGGGATAGATTCCGTTGCGACTCTTAATCGCTTCTTCATAAGCTTCGAGCGCGCCTCTGTTATTCCCTTGACGTTGCAATGCATAACCCAAGTTGTAACGCGCCGCCGGAAAATCGCCGCCGCGCAATTCAATCGCCTGTCGAAATTCTCGCGTCGCGTCGCGGAACTTACCGTCAAGCACTAACATCCAACCCAACCGATTATGCGCGAGCGGAAAGTCGGGTTGAAGTTCAATCGCGCGGCGGCAGTCAGCGGCGGCGCGGGCGTAGTCGCGCTTTGAAAAATAGTATGAAGCGCGTTCGTAAAACTCCGCCGCCGATTGCGGTTCACGCGACGGAGCAACGATGTTGGCGTTCGCTTCGGGAAGCGAAGTCGCAAGACTGCGCCCGATTGATTCATTGTCGCTGTTAGCATTGGTCGCATTCGTCGCGTTATCGGTTGTGTCGCGCGTCGCCTCGTTATTTACGATGAATGACGAATCGGAACGGTTCGCAAGAAGAACATAACTGCCGACAATGACGAGTAAGGTGACAGCCGCGAGCGCGCCGAGTTGCCAACTTCTTTGATGTTGCACGCGATGCAATGCTTGTCGGGCTTGCCGCACGACGCTCGTTTGTTCTCCCGTCGCGTGTGCATGAGGCGCGGCGGACGGAGTGAGCGCGATTGTCGCATTGCTGGCAATCGCGCTGTCGGTGGCGTCCTTACTTCGACTGCCGCCGAGTGTATCGGCGGCTTGATAGGCGACGGTTTTGGCGGCAATCGAACTTCTTGCCGAAGCGGTTTGCGGAGCGGCATCGCGCAAATCTTGCGAATCGTCTTCGCGTTTGATTTCGCTTGTCGGCGGAGCGAATCCGAAGCCGTCATCAAGTCCGGCGTCACGCGCGGCTTGGTGCAGTTCACGATTGAAAGCGGCGGCGTCGGGCGGGCGTTCGTCGGGTCGCTTGGCGAGGGCGTGTAAGACTACGGTTTCGAGCGCGGCGGGGACGAGAGAGTTTAATTCAGTGAGTGGTCGCGGCGGTTGTGCGGAATGTTGAAGGGCGATGGCGAGCGGCGTCGCTCCGCTAAAAGGCGGTACGCCCGTCAACATTTCATAAAGGATGACGCCGAGACTGTACACATCTGACGCGGGCGTGAGCGGTTGCCCGTCGCACTGTTCGGGCGACATATAACGCGGTGTGCCGATGAGGATGCCGGTTTCGGTCAACGTCATCAAGGCGTTCGCGTCGTTGGTGTCGGCATCTTGCGCGACTTTGGCGATGCCGAAATCGAGAACTTTGACGAGCGGCACACCGCGTTCGCGTTTGATGATAAAGATGTTGCCGGGTTTCAAATCACGATGGATGATGCCGCTATCGTGCGCGGCGGCGACGGCGGAAGCGGTCTGCGTCATCAGCGCGACGGCGAGACCCGATTCAATCGCGTGGTGCGCGGCGAGCATCTCGCGCAAGGAGATGCCTTCGAGCAGTTCCATGACGATATACACGATGCCGTTCGCCGTCTCACCGAAGTCCGTCACGGCGACCGCCCCCGTGTGACGCAAACGCCCGGCGGCGCGGGCTTCACGACGCAGACGCTCTTTCGCCGCCGCATCAGTGACAAGGCGCGGATTGAGGACTTTGACGGCGACGGAGCGGTCAATCAAAAGGTGCGTCGCCTGATAGACGCTGCCCATGCCGCCCGTTCCGAGCAAGCCTTCGAGACGATACTTGTCATCGAGAATTTGCCCGATAAGCGGGTCGGTTTCCGCCGCAGGAGCGTCGAGGAATTTCGCGGCGGCATCCTTGAGCGTGGTGCTTGAAACGGCAATCGTCGAATCGGCGCGCAACGGCGTTCCGTCGTTCGGGCAAACCGTCACGTCCGCGTCGAAGCGTTCCCCGCACTGTGGACATTGAAGCATCGTAATCAAAGTGATGAGTGATGGGTGATAAATGATGAATCGGATTTTTTCAAATCATCGTTTATGGCATCGCGCCCGTCGGTGCTTGTTTCGTCGCGCAGACGGTGTTCATGTGCCGCGCGAACGAACGACTTGAAAATCGGATGAGCGTTGAGCGGCTTCGATTTATATTCGGGATGAAACTGGCACGCGAGAAACCATGGGTGAACGTCGCGCGGCAGTTCGATGATTTCAGCAAAGCGATTGTCGCGGGATGCGCCGCTGACAATCATGCCGCACGATTCCAACGCTTCACGATATTCGGGGTTAAATTCATAACGATGGCGGTGGCGTTCACTGATGACATCCGCGCCGTCGTATATTTCGCGGGCGAGCGAATCCTCCGCGAGCAGACATTCCCACGCGCCGAGTCGCATCGTGCCGCCGAGTTCTTCGATGCCAACGAGGTCGCGCAATTTGAAAATCACGGAATGCTCCGGCGCGTTTTCAAATTCGGTTGAATCCGCGCCGTGAAGCGCGCAGACATGACGCGCAAATTCAATCACGGCGGTTTGCATTCCAAGACAGATTCCAAAGTAAGGCGTTCCGGTGCGACGCGCAAACTCAATCGCGCGAATCATTCCGGCGATGCCGCGCCGCCCGAATCCGCCCGGAACGAGTATCGCATCGCAATCTCTCAAAAAGCGTTCATCGTCGCGTTCGTCCTTCAAATCTTCGGATTCAATCCAACGCACATCCACGCGCAAGTTATTCGCCACCCCGCCATGCGTCAAAGCTTCGCGCAAAGATTTATACGAATCTTCGAGTTCGACATACTTGCCGACGATGCCGATAGTGACTTCGCCGCGCGACGGTTCGCGCACAGTGGCGACGAGTTCGCGCCAGCGCGCGAGGTCGGCACGCGGTTGACTTGAAACCAGTTCGTTGAGTTTGAGACGCTCGACGATGAGTTCATCCAAGCCCTGTTCATGAAACGCGAGAGGGACTTCGTAAATCGTCGCCACATCCAGCGCGGCAATCACAGCCTGTTCGCGGACGTTGCAAAAGAGCGCGATTTTGGCGCGCAAATCTCGCGGCAGAGGACGCTCCGAACGACACAGAAGAACATCAACCTGAATCCCGATTTCGCGTAAATCCCTGACCGAATGTTGTGTCGGTTTGGTTTTGAGTTCTCCGGCGGCGGCGATAAACGGGACGAGTGTGAGGTGAACGAACAACGCGCCGCCCTGTTCTTCTTCGTTGCCCATTTGACGTATCGCTTCGAGAAACGGAAGGGATTCGATGTCGCCGACCGTGCCGCCGATTTCGACGATGACGACATCCGCCGCGTCCTTTTCCGCGACCGCGCGGACGGCGGCTTTTATTTCGTCGGTGATATGCGGGATGACCTGAATCGTTTTGCCGAGATAATCGCCGCGCCGCTCCTTCTCGATAACGGAAAGATAGATGCGTCCGGTAGTCCAGTTATTCGCTTTGGAAAGTTTGACGTTGGTGAAGCGTTCATAGTGTCCCAAGTCCAAATCGGTTTCCGCGCCATCGTCGGTGACAAAGCATTCGCCGTGTTGAAACGGCGACATCGTGCCGGGGTCAACATTGATGTAAGGGTCGAACTTCATCATGCTGACACGCAGCCCGCGCGCTTCAAGCAAGCAGCCGATGCTCGCCGCCGCCAAGCCTTTTCCGAGACTTGAAACGACACCACCTGTGACGAAAATATATTTAGGCATGGGGTTCTCCGAAGACTTTTATCACCCGGTTAATCTTTGATTTCAAGAGTTTAGGTTGTGTTGACATTTCATAAATTGCCACTAGCTTCAGCTAGTGGAGAGCATCAACAAAGCTTGTGGCTTTAGCCAAACAACCGGCACACAGTTTCACTTCGGCTTTAGTTAAAGCAAGCGGACATTCGGCTAAAGCCGATGGCTTGCCTGATTGTCACCCACTAGCTGAAGCTAGTGGCAATTTATCAAAACCAAATATCCACAGAGATTAATCTTTGATTTCAAATCTCAAATCTCAAATTTGAAATCGCCGCTTTGTGATTCAACATAACGCCGCGCATGTTCCAAATCATCCGGCGTATCAATGCCGTGTGACGTGTGTTCGATTTCGACAACACCGATGGTAAAGCCGCGTTCTAAAATTCGCAGTTGTTCGAGTGCTTCCGTGTTTTCGTGTGGTGTTGTGAGCAGTCCGGCATATTCTAGCAAAAACTCGCGCCGATAGACGTAGAGACCCGTGTGTTTGCGAAACAGGGCGAGGCTCTGCGGTTCGTTCGTCAATGCTGCTTCGAGTGTTTCGTGACGGCGGACAAGTTCACGCGGGAAAGGAACGGGTGAGCGCGAGAAGTAGAGCGCGTGACCTTTGGCATCGCACACGACTTTGACGACGTTCGGGCTTAACACGTCCGCCGCCGAAGTGATGCGTTCGCACGTCGTGGTGACGACGGCATCAGAATCTATATAAATCCGATTGACCGCTTGATTGATTGTTTCGGGTGCGATAAACGGTTCGTCCGCCTGTACGTTGACGATGATGCGGGCTTCGGCTTCGTCTAAATTTGCGACGACTTCCGCGATGCGGTCAGTCCCGCTTCGATGATTCGCACTCGTCATCACGGCTTCGACTCCGGCGCGTTCGCACACACCAATGATGCGCTTGTCGTCTGTGGCGACGATAACGCGCTTGATGGTGCTGGCGGATTGAGTCTGCGCGACGGTGTGGAGAAGCATCGGACGATTGCCGATGTCGAGTAAAACCTTGCCGGGAAGCCGTGTCGAAGCGAAACGGGCGGGGATAACGGCGATGGCGCGAGAGGTTAAATCCAGCGCATTACGCACCATAGTATCCGCCGTAAAAACCTCTGAATGAGCGTTTGCGTTCACGGGCGGTGACACTAACGCGATGACGCGCCGGGTGTCAACACGCATCCGAATCGCATCATCTTACTGCCGCATTCACGGCGGCGCATCGTGATTGACAGCCTTCCAAACGGCGGCTACCATGCCTCATTCAATAATAATTGTCGCTCAAAACATTTAAGTTCACACACGAAGTCATACCTAAACTCGCTCGTCACTCCATTCAAAAATACATGCCGCTTGCCGTTACCGAAAACATCATAGACATCGTTGGCAATACGCCGCTTCTTCACCTTAAACGCTTCAGCCCGCCGCCTTCGGCTTCCCTGTATGCGAAGCTTGAATACCTCAATCCCGGCGGTTCGGTGAAAGACCGCGCGGCACTCGGTATGATTGTCGCGGCGGAGGAGAACGGTCAGTTAAAAGCGGGTTCGACGATTATCGAACCGACCGCCGGAAATACCGGCATCGGTCTCGCCCTCATCGGCGTCGCGCGCGGCTATCGCGTGATTCTCTGCGTGCCGGAAGGTTACGCGAAAGAGAAGATGCAAATCATGGCGGCGTTCGGCGGCGAAATCGAATTGATTCCGAAAGAAGCGGGTATGAAAGGCGCGATTGACCGCGCGCACCAACTCGCCGAGACCATTCCGAACAGCTTCGTGCCGCAACAATTCGACAACCCCGCCAACTCCGATTATCACGAAGCGACGACGGGACGCGAAATCATCGAACAGATGGAAGGACGCATTGACGCGATTGCGATGGGTGCGGGAACCGCCGGAACTTTTTCCGGTATCGCCCGCGCAATCAAGAAGGTCAACCCCGATGCTTATTGCGTACTCGTCGAACCGGAAGGTTCAATCTTCGGCGGTGGCAAACCCGGTTCGCACAAAGTCGAAGGCATAGGGCAATCGCAGTTCATACCGGAAAATCTCGACCGCTCCGTCGTTGATGAAGTGATGATGATTACCGACCATGAAGCCTTCGTCGCCGTCCGAAGGCTGGCAGCAATGGAAGGTGTTCTAGCAGGCGGCAGCGCGGGGGCGGCGGCGGCGGGCGCGCTTCGCATCGCCGAAAAGTTAGGTGCGGGCAAGCGCGTCGTCACGCTTATTCCTGACAGCGCAGAACGCTATATCAGTCAAGGAATTTTTGAAGAAGATTTAGAGCCGCGCAGTCAAACATTAGAGTAAGACTTGATTAGGAGTGAAAGCAGATGACAAGCGAAGAAGTTGAAATTGCAATAAATCGAATTATTGAAAGCCACGAGCGAACCGCCGAACAGCAAGCCGAACATGATGCACGCATCGCCCGCTTCGAGCGTTCCTACATAACGATTTTGGAATTACTTCAACGTCACGACAGCCAACTCGTCGTGTTGACCGACAATGCTAATAACAATAATGAAATAATTTCAACGCTCGTTATCACTGCTGACAAAAACAATCAAGCGATTGCCGACCTTACCGTCAAAACTGATAGAAATGCCGAAGCAATCGAGGCACTTACCGTTAAGACCGATAGAAATGCCGAAGCAATCGAGGCACTTACCGTTAAGACCGATAGAAATGCCGAAGCAATCGAGGCACTCACAATCAAGACCGATAGAAATGCCGAAGCAATCGAGGCACTCACAATCAAGACCGATAGAAATGCCGAAGCAATTGAGGCACTCACAATCAAGACCGATAGAAACGCTGAAGCAATTGAGGCACTCACCGTTAAGACCGATAGAAACGCTGAAGCAATTGAGGCACTCACAATCAAGACCGATAGAAATAGTGCGGCGATTGAAGAACTCATTATCAGCAACAACTTACTTAGAGAAGCCGTTGTCAAACTCATCACCAGTCAGGATCGAATAAGCGCGACGGTTGATCGTTTAAGCGCGACGGTTGACCGCTATATTAAAGCGCGTAGCAACGGCTCGAACGGGTCAGGCGGTTCGTTATAATTTAAGGTAATCAAACAAAAAAATTCATACTATGGGCTTTTCAACAATCGCAATTCACGCCGGAAACGAACCCGACCCGACGACGGGAGCGGTCAGCGTTCCGATTTATCAAACCTCGACTTACGCGCAAGACGGACTCGGACAACATAAAGGCTTTGAGTACGCGCGCACGCAAAACCCGACGCGCTTCGCGGTTGAACGCAACATCGCGGCTCTGGAAGGCGCGAAGCACGGTTTCGCGTTCGCTTCCGGCATGGCGGCGATTGACGCCGTGATGCGACTTGTTAAAGCGGGCGACCACGTTGTCGTTTCCGATAATACTTACGGCGGAACGTATCGTTTGTTTTCGCGCATTCTCGCAAACTACGGCATCGAGTTTTCCTACGTTGATACGTCCGATGCGGCGAACGTCGAACAAGCGATGAAGACGAACACGCGCATGGTTTATGTCGAAACACCGACGAATCCCGTGATGATTGTGACCGACCTGCAAGCCGTTTCCGACATCGCGCACGCACGCGGCGCAATCGTCGTTTGCGACAACACTTTTCTTTCCCCGTATCTTCAACGCCCGCTCGAATTCGGCGTGGACATCGTGCTTCACTCGACAACGAAATACTTGAACGGTCACTCGGATGGCGTCGGCGGCATCGTCGTCACAAACGATGACGAGACTGCCGAATCGCTCGGCTTCATCCAAAACAGCGTCGGTGCGATTCTCTCGCCTTTCGATTCTTTTCTGATTTTACGCGGCACGAAAACCCTCGCGCTTCGTATGGAACAACACGATGCCAACGGTCGCCTCGTCGCCTCGTTTCTTGAAGAACACCCGAAGGTTGAAAAGTTGTATTATCCCGGCTCGCTTTCGCACAAACAGCACGACTTGGCGAAGCGACAACAAAAGGGATTCGGCGGTATGGTTTCGTTCGATGTCGGTTCACTCGACAACGCGCGCACGGTTCTGGAATCCGTGAAAGTCTGCACGCTTGCCGAAAGTCTCGGCGGAGTCGAAACTTTGATTTCGCATCCCGCGACGATGACGCACGCATCGGTGCTTCCCGAAACGCGCCACCGTCTCGGCATCACCGACGGACTCGTCCGCATCTCCGTCGGAATCGAAGACGCCGACGACATCATCACCGACATTGACCAAGCATTGAGCAGAATTTAACGACAAGTGACGAGTGACAAGATAGAAATCAATCTCGTCATACTTGCTACTCGTTACTCGTCACTCGTCACTTGTCACTTGACTTATGATTATCGAACTACACGCCAAAACCGATGTCGGTCGCGTCCGGCGCGCGAACGAAGACAACATGCTCGTGCTTGATTTATCGAGCGGCGCGTCGTGGTCGAGCATCGGGTCGGAAACCGAACCGCCCGCCGAATTGCGTCACATCGAACCCGGCAATCGCGGTTTAGTAATGGTTGTTTCCGACGGTATGGGCGGTGCGCTGGCGGGCGACGTGGCGAGTCGCATGGCAATCGAATCGCTAAGTGAAATGCTTATCGAAGGCGTGCGCGATGAAGA